>CAYZUY010000131.1:0-6647 GCA_964481495.1 uncultured bacterium | reverse complement strand
CAGAGGCTTGTCGGGACGGCCCTTGCGATCGCGCAGCCGCTGCACGGCGACCGCCGAGCGGGCATCGCAGAGCAGCTGGTAGCCGCCCACCCCCTTCAGGACCAGGATGCCGCCCCGGCGCAGCAGCTCCAGAGCGGCCTGCAGGGCCGCTTCGCCCTCACAGCGAGGCTCGGCGGGGCTGAAGCACAGCTGGGGCCCACAGACCGGACAGGCGATCGGCTGGGCATGGAAGCGGCGATCGCCCGGGTTTTCGTAGTCCCGCTGGCAGTCAGGGCAGAGGGGGAACCCGGCCATCGTCGTGCGGGGACGGTCGTAGGGCAGAGCGGTGAGCAGGCTGTAGCGCGGTCCGCAGGCGGTGCAGTTGAGGAAGGGATAGCGGTAGCGGCGATCGCCCGGGTCGAGCAGTTCCCGGCGACAGTCGGGGCAGGGGGCCCGGTCGGCAGGGATGGCGATCGCCTCGGCTATCTCCTGGGGGCTCTCGCTGATCCGGAAGTCAGTGTGGCCCCCCAGTCCCGTCCGCTCCCAGAGCACCTGCCGCAGAACGGCTCCGGTCGGCAGATCCCGGGGCAGCCGCTGCCGGAACTGCTCGATGGCCGCCGCCGAGCCCTGCAGATCGATCTCGACGCGATCGCCGCAGTTGCGGACCTGCCCGGTCAGCCCCAGGTTCCGGGCCAGCCGCCAGACGTAGGGCCTAAAGCCGACCCCCTGGCAGATGCCCCGCACCTCCACCCGCCAGCTTTGGCGGTCCTGGGCGGCGATCGCGCTCATGGGGTTCAGTGTTCGGGCTGCAGCCCTGCGCCAGGCCCGCTCTTAAGATTTCCTTCCACTCCCGGCCGCTGCGTAGGATGGATGGGTAACCGGACCTGACGCCTTGACCCTGTTCGCCGACGAAACCCTGCTGTTCGAACCGGCGGTGCCCGCCCCCGATGCGACGCCGCTGATCTTCGCCTTCCCCAACGAGTACACCGTCGGCATCACCAGCCTCGGCTATCAGGTGGTTTGGGCCACCCTGGCCGCCCGTGCGGATCTGGCGGTCAGCCGCCTGTTCACCGACGGGGGCGATCCGCTGCCGCGACGGCCGGAACTGCTGGGCTTCTCGGTCTCCTGGGAACTGGACTACGTCAACATCCTGGCGCTGCTGGAGCAGTTGGACATCCCCATCCGAGCAGCGGAGCGGACTGACGAGCACCCCCTGGTCTTCGGCGGCGGGCCGGTGCTGACCGCCAACCCGGAACCCTTCGCCGACTTCTTCGACGTGATTCTGGTCGGAGACGGTGAGATTCTGCTCGATGCCTTCGCCAATGCCCACCGGGCCCTGCGGGGTCGCTCCCGCACCGAGCAACTGCAGGGGCTAGCCCAGGTCCCGGGCCTCTACGTCCCAGCTCTCTACCGGGTCGAGTACCGCGATCCCGAAGGCGGCATCAGCCGGATCGACCCCCTGGACGGAGCCCCGGCCCGGGTCGAGAAGCAGACCTACCGGGGCAACACCCTTTCCACCTCCACGGTGGTCAGCCCCCGGGCCGCCTGGGAGAACATCTTCATGGTCGAGGTGGTGCGTAGCTGTCCGGAGATGTGCCGCTTCTGCCTCGCCAGCTACCTGACCCTGCCTTTCCGCACTGCCGATGTGGAAACCGGCCTGAAACCGGCGATCGAACGGGGCCTGGGCGCCACCGACCGTATCGGTCTGCTGGGCGCCTCGGTCACCCAGCACCCTCAGTTCGGCGAGGTACTCGACTGGCTGGGCCGCCCGGAATTCGACCACGTGCGCCTGAGCATCGCCAGCGTCCGCACCAACACCGTCACCGAGCAGCTGGCGGGAACCCTGGCCCGGCGGGGGACCAAATCCCTGACCATCGCCATCGAGAGCGGCTCGGAGCGGCTGCGGCAGATCGTCAACAAGAAGCTTGCGAACGACGAGATTGAGCAGGCAGCGGTGAACGCCAAAGCCGGTGGCCTGGCGGGCCTGAAGCTCTATGGCATGGCCGGGGTCCCCGGCGAGACCGAGGAGGATTTGCAGCAGACCGCCGACCTGCTGATTCGCCTCAAGAAACTCGCCCCGGGGCTGCGGCTCACCTACGGCTGCAGTACCTTCGTGCCCAAGGCCCATACGCCCTTCCAGTGGCAGGGGGTCAACCCGAAGGCCGAGAAGCGGCTGCAGTTCCTGCAGAAGAAACTGCGCCCCCAGGGCATCGACTTCCGCCCGGAAAGCTACAGCTGGTCGGTGATTCAGGGGCTAATTTCCCGGGGCGATCGCCGCCTCGGCCCGCTGCTGGAGCGGGTGCGCCACTACGGGGAGAGCCTGGGCAGCTACAAGCGGGCCTTCAAGGAACTGCGCGGTCAGCTGCCCCCCCTGGACTGGTACGTCCACCGCGACTGGGACCCGGATGAAGTCCTGCCCTGGAGCCACCTGCAGGGCCCCCTGCCGGTCGGCACCCTGCTCAAGCATCGTGAAGCCGCGTTTACCCATCTCTGAGCCATGAGCCTGCGTCTGTTCCTCGATACCGCCGACCCGAATGCCTGGGCCGAGTGGCTGCCCAGCGGGCTGTTCTACGGCATCACCACCAACCCCACCCTGCTGCAGCGGGCCGGGCAGCCCTGCACCCTGGAGAACCTTCGCCACCTCACCCGCGAGGCCCTGGCCCTCGGCAGTCAGGAGGTGCACCTGCAGGCCTGGGGCGGGGATGTCGAAGCCTACTACGCCAGCGGCTGCGAACTGGCGGCGATCGCCCCCCGCCGCATCTGGGTGAAGCTGCCGATCACCCGCGCCGGGGCCAGTGCCGCCCAGCGGCTGATCCGCTCCGGCATCAACGTCACCTTCACCGCCTGCTACGAACCGGCCCAAGTGCTGCTGGCGGCGGCCCTGGGAGCTGACTACATCGCCCCCTACCTAGGGCGGATCTGCGACCAGGGTCGGGATGGCCACAGTGAGCTGATCGCCATGCAGCAGTGCCTGAACGGGGTGCGATCGCCTCTGCGCCTGCTGGTGGCCAGCCTGCGCCAGCCCGGAGACGTCACCCGACTGGCGGCGGCGGGGCTGGATACCTTCACCCTCAGCCCGGCGATCGCGGCGGCCCTGTTCGACTGCGAAGCGACCCGCCATGCCGCCCAGCAGTTTGAAGCCGACGCCGCCATCCGACCAGAAACCGGGCATCGGTAGCATGGGCTACCAGACAATCCTGAACAAATTCTTTAGAGTAGGACTTATGCCAGTAACTTGCTGCGGTAGCTGGTAAAAAATTCTTTAACTGACTTCCTTTACGTTTCCTTCATGGCGCGTCACACCATCGAAGCTGTCACCCAACTCGATCGTGCCAACCTCGAGAAGGTGATCTGCCGGGTCGTCGAGCGCAGCGGTCTGGAGGTGGTCTGGGTGGATTCCACCAAAGTCATGGCCCGGGAGCCGCAGGTCTGCTGGAAGGATTCGGCAGCGGTTACGGTCAATGTCAGCTGCTTTGCCCACCGCGACCAGGCCACCCGCATCGAGGTGATGGTCCAGTCCGAGGAACTGAGCCTGCGCCCGGATACCCGGGCCCGTCAGGTGTTTCAGCGTCTCTGCGGCACCCTGGAGGAAACCCCCCGACTGTCCATGCTGGCGGCCGCCTGACCTGACGCGACGCTCCGCAGCTTTCCCGCTCCAGCCCCTCCCGAACCTGCGGGGCGGGCTGATGTGTTTCAGCGGCGGCGGCGGCGATTGGAAGCTGCCGGAGTAGCAGAGGTCACCGCTGGTGCTCCCGGCAGCAGCATCTGGCGATGCCCACTGACGGTGGACTGCAGCTGGGTCAGCTGCGACTGGGATTCCACCAGCAGCTGTTCGATATCAGTCAGCCGCTGGTTGGCATAATCATCAACGCTCTGCTGTTGACGTTGGCACTCCAGAGCCGTCTGCTGGCGCAACTGCTCGGTTTCCTGACGCACCCGCTCGGCTTCGGCGTAGGCCTGCTGCTGAAACTGCTGGGCTTCCTGGCGAATCTGCTGAGCTTCCGCGATTCCCTGCTGACGCAGCTGGTCATTCTCCTGCTGGATCTGCTGGCGGATCTGCTGCCCTTCCTGGCGCAGCTGCTCGATTTCCCGCCGGGCCTGCTGGGCCTCGGCTTCGATCTGCTGCTGCAGCTGCTGGCGCAGTTGGGCCGCTTCCCGCTGTGCTTCCTGGAGCACGCTGGCGCTGGCAATCAGCTGCTGCCGCTCCTGCTCGCCCCGGGCCACAATCGCCTGGGCCTGCTGCTGGGCCTGGGCCACCAGCTGCTCGCGCTGCAGCAGCAGATCCCGGGCCAACTGCAGCTCGCCCGGCAGGGCCTCACGGATTTCATCCAGCAGTTGGGTCACTTCGCTTTCGCGCACCACCACCCGACCGCTGAGAGGAATCTTGCGGCTGTCGAGGATGGCAGCTTCCAGTTCCTCGAACAGGTCCAGAAGTTCCGGGCTGACGGGTTCCGCAGTCACAGGCAGGCTCCAGGGAATTCAGCGTCAGGATAACCCGGAAGTCGCCAGCCGACCATGCAGAGCGGTCGCTACGTGGGGCGGGACCAGGTGGGTGATATCGCCCCCGAAGCGGGCGATCTCCTTGACCACACTGCTGCTCAGGAAGCTGTACTCGGTGCGGGTGGCCAGAAACACGGTTTCAAGGTCATCCGCCAGGCTGCGGTTGGTGTGGGCCATCTGCAGCTCGAACTCGAAGTCCGAGAGTACCCGCAGGCCCCGCAGCAGCACTCCGGCCCCCAGACGGCGAGCGTAGTCCACGGTCAGGCCCTCAAAGCCATCACAGCGGACGTTGGGTAGGTGGGCGCAGGCGGTGCGGATCAGCGCCAGCCGTTCCTCGACGCTGAAGGTGGGCTGCTTGCTGGGGTTGCGCAGCACCGCCACCAGCACCTGGTCGAACATCCGGCTGCTGCGCTCGATGATGTCGAGGTGGCCGAGGGTTATCGGGTCGAAACTGCCGGGATAGAGGGCCAGCACAGGGGTTCACCACCGGGACCTTCGCATTATCCCGCTGCCTAGAATGCGGAGGACCCCTTCCTCGACGGAGACCCGGCCATGCTCGACGAAGCTGCCAAGAAATCGATGCTGCGCAAGATTCCCCACGGTCTGTTCATCTGCGGCGTGCGCGATGGCGACCAGGTGAACGGCTTCACCGCCAGCTGGGTCACCCAGGGTTCCTTCACGCCTCCTCTGGTGGTCTGCTGCGTGCGGGCCGACTCCACCAGCAACGGCATGATCCGCAGCAGCGGCGTCTTCGCCCTGACCGTGCTCGACAGCAGCCAGAAGGACGTGGCCGCGAAGTTCTTCAAGCCCCAGGCCGGAATCGGTGGCCGCTTCGAGGATCTGGAATTCCGACTGGGGGAAACCGGCTGCCCGATTCTGGTGGACAGCCTCGGCTACGTCGAGTGCCGGGTCACCGGTGAGATTGACCAGGGCGACCATACCATCTTCGTCGGTGAGGTGATTGCCGCCGGGGAGCATCGCCAGGGTGAGGGTCTGACCCTGGCCGGCACCGGCTGGAACTACGGCGGTTAGGGGCAGCCCGCCGCTCCCACCGCGGCAGTCCCAACCCCAGCAGTCAGACTGCGCTAGGCCAGGTTGCCGCGGATCTGGTCGTTCCAGGGAAACAGCGCTGTTTCGGGACCCGCCAGACAGATCGTCGGGCTTGCCAGCCAACGCTGACAGGCCTCCCGCAGCTGGATGGGAGTCACCGCCCGCAGCCGCTCCGGATACAGCCGGTCGTACTCCCAGCCGAGGCCCAGGGTCTCGTAACAGCCGTAGGCCTGGGCGATCTGGGCCATGGTCTGCCGACCGAGGGCGTACTGGCCCAGGTGCTTACGCAGCGTCGCCGCCAGTTCCCCCTCGCTCAGGCCCCGCTCCACCAGCCGCTGCCATTCCCGCTGCAGCCCCTCCAGGGCGATCGCCCTGTTCTCCGGAGCCGTGCCCAGGTAGGCAGCAAAGGCGCCGGGGCCCCGCCGGGCCGTGTGCAGCGCCGACACCTCGTAGGCCAGCCCCCGCTTTTCGCGCAGTTCCACGAACAGCCGACTGGACATACCGTTGCCTAGGTAACTGCTCGCCAGCTTCAGGGCCGGCTGGTCGGGATGGTCCACCGGCACGGTGGCGGCTCCCAGCAGCACGTACAGCTGCTGGCCCGGAAACGGCAGCTGCAGTAGAGAGGACGTAGGCGTCACCGCCCCATCGAGGGGCGTGGCCGTAGCGGGCTCATCTGATCCCTGCCAGTCCCCCAGCAGCTGCTCCACCAGGCCCAGGGTGCGCTCGGGGTCCAGATCCCCGGCCAGACTGATCACCAGATCTGCGGGGCGAAAGCGATCGCGGTAGAACCGCTGCAGCGACTCCGGATGGATAGCCGAAACGCTGGCCTCGCTGCCCAGCCCATCCTCCGCGTAGGGGTGGCTGCCGTAGAGGCCCCGGCGCAGACACTGGAAGGCCTGGGGCAGACACTGCTCCCGCTGGGCCCGGATCGCCTGCAGGTGCAGACGCCGCTCCAGCTGCAGTTGATCCTCGGGCAGGCTGGCCTCCCGCAGGATTTCCGCCGTCAGGGTGAGCATGCCGGGCAGATCAGTGGCGATCGCCCGGAACCCGAGACTGAAGTAGTCGCCGTTGGCCTCCGCCCCCAGAGACGCCCCGATGGACTCGACGTACTCCGCCAG
>CAYZUY010000130.1:0-6707 GCA_964481495.1 uncultured bacterium | reverse complement strand
CCCCGGTACTGAGCAGCGGGTCGATGCCGCGCCGGTCGAAGCCATGGACCGTGAAGCGGATCGCCCGCCGCTCCAGCAGGCCCTGGGTGGCGTAGGGCAACCCCAGTACCTCCCAGCCGTAGCCGAGGGTGGCCCGACTGACCACCGCACGGATGGCGGCATTCAGTCCCGGACAGTCGCCACCACTGGTCAGAATCCCTAGGCGTCGGATCGCCGACATGGACAGGTCCTCCTCAACACCCCGAGCCTAGGCAGAACACCCGCCGCTGCGGGGTTTCCGCCACAAGACTTCAGTTTCCCGCCCCCGCAGCGGCAGTCCCAAGGCCCGAGCAATTCGGAAGATTCCCGGGGGACCGGACCGCGGGCGGAGATGACATTGCCAGGGTAGGGAATAACAGACGCAACGTCACTGGAACTGCCAGGGTTTCCGTATGCGATTGGGTGAACTGCTGATCGGCTGTGGGCTGATCAGCCAGGAACAACTGGATTGGGCACTGTACCAGCAGCGGTCGGGGGCAGTGCCCCCGCGCCTGGGACTGATTCTGGTCGATGCAGGCTGGGTCGGGTCCCGCACGGTGGACTACATCGTCGGCTGTCTGCACCAGGAATATGTGGAGCCCGGCGATCCCCTGGGACTGCATCTGGTTCTGAGTGGCCTGATCAGCCGTTCCCAGTTGGATGAGGCTCTGGGCTGGCAGGCCCGCCAGCGATCGCCCCGGCCCGTACTGGGTGAAGTGCTGGAATACCTGGGCCATTGCCGCCAGGACGCGGTCGACTTCTTCAAAACGCGGGTCTACGACGTCGGTCAGGCCCTGACGCTGCAGAACCGCCATGAGCGCGCGGTGCAGGCTGCTGCCCGCCACCCTGAGTTCTGAATCCGCTCAGGTCGCCAGGGTTAGGGTCAGATGGTTCGTCCGCCCGGACCCCAGACAGAGGCCGATACCGTAGGGCCGCAGGTCAAGACGGCGGCTCTGCTGTGGATCGGCACCGGTGCCGGGGTTGACCGCGAAGGCGGGCCAGGCGGCAGCGGCCACGGATAGGCGCAGGCGATCGCCTACCCCGCAGGTGCAGCAGGTCGGCTGCAGTTCCACGCTCAGCGGGCCCTCCGTGGGGGCACCGAGCCAGCGGCCCGTGCCCTGGCTGAGGCTGAACACCCCTGTCGCCGTCTCCCGTGCCAACACCAGATGCAGATCGAAGGCCGGGGCGTCGCTGGCCACCGTCAGCGTCACGCCCACCGGGCCGGTCAGCGTCAGCGGCTCCGTCAGAGGCTCGCTGCGGTAGACCAGTAGGTCACTGCGGCAGTCCAGTTCGCAGCGGTCGGGGCTGCCGACGCTGAAGCTGTTGTGCCCCCCCAGAGCCGGGACCGGCCGCCAGGGGTCATGGACGAACCAGTCCTCGACCGGCAGGGCAGGGGGTTGTGGCTGCAGGCGTCCATCGTCCTGGCGCATCCCCGCCAGGCCGTCGCTGGCCAGATGCCAGACACGGCGGTCCCGGGACCAATCCGGCAGCGATCGCCACTGCCGCGCCCCCAGATCGAAGAGCTGCAGCGAAGCCTGCGGGGAGGGCGGCGGACCGTCCTTGAGGTAGTGATCAAACCAGGCCAGCTGCACCCGATCGATCGGGCTGCAGGCTTCGGGACCGTAGTCCTGGCCCGCCAGAGCCTGCCCCCAGGGCAGATGGGCCCAGGGACCGACCCAAAGCTGCTGAGGCTGGGCGGACTGCTGCCGTACCCGCTCGAACAGATCGATCGTTCCTCTCAGGTAGGGGTCGAACCAGCCCCCGATGTGCAGCATCGGCAGATCGATGCCTTCCAGGCAAGGATTGAGGCGCTGCCAGTAGGCGCTGTCGGGGTCCGTCTCCCGCAGCCAGTCGAAGTAGAAGCTGTGGGGTTCCAGGTCCGCCAGCAGAGCCACATCCTCCGGGCGATCGCCCCCCAGGGGCAGATTGGCCGCCGCCTGGGCCAGTCGCCGGAAGCCCTCGGCATCGCCCCGGCGCCGGGCCGACTCCGCCGCCAGCTGGACCGCCCAGGCCAGATTCAGCTGCAGCCGGAAGGCACCACCCTCGTAGGCCCAATGGCGATGCAGATCCGCGGCCAGCATGGCAGGACAGATCACCTGCAGGCAGTCGAGCCGGGCCTCGGCGGCATAGAGCTGGGTCATCCCCTGGTAGGAGAAGCCGTACATTCCCACCCGGCCGTTGCAGCCCGGCAACTGAGACGCCCAGCGCAGGCTATCCTCACCGTCGGCCCGCTCGTGCTCGAACAGCCGGAACTCCCCCTCGGACGTTCCTCGGCCGCGCACATCCTGCACCACCACCAGATAGCCCCGGGCGGCGTACCAGCGTGGGTGGGCATAGACTACCGTCGAGGCGATCGCCCGCCCGTAGGGCTGCCGCATCAGCAGTACCGGTAGCGGCTCGTCGGTGTCCGGTCGGTAGAGGTCCGCATCCAGACGTACCCCGTCCCGCATCCGGCAGGAAACGGTCTCCCGCCGCACGGGCAGCGGCGATCGCCGGGCCTCAGTTTCCATTCAGGGTGGAGTAATCCAGGATCTGGATCGTGCCGAAGCCGACGAACTGCCCCACCGGATTCGGACCGGCCGGATAGGCGGTCACCCCGTAGAGGTAGGTATCGGCGTAGACGGGGTTGAAATCCGGCACCAGGGCCACGGTCACCTGCTGACCGGGAGCCACCGGCTGCTCGAAGCGGATGTCGAAGCGGCGCTGGCTGTCGTCGTAGGTCACGGTCACCGGCACGGCCGGCCCCTCTGCCCGGGGCTTACCGAGGTAGGCGTAGGTCTTGCCCACCTGCCAGCGGAAGGTACGGTCGACGCCCCGGGTCTGCTCGATCCGCACGGCTCCGAGGGCTTCACCGGCTTTCTCCGGCATGTCGATGGTGAAGTAGTACTCGGCGCCGTACTGCTGGATGTACCAGAAGAAATTACGCGCCACCACCTTCCAGGGCGGCGAGTTGAAATAGGTCTGCCCGCGCAGCTCCAGGGCCCGGGCCGGAGCGGGTAGCAGCGGCAGGGCGATCGCGGCGGGCAGAAATGTCAGTAGTGCAGCCAGACAGCGGGAACGGACAGCCATGGACCCAGAGCAGCGAACAGTGGCCCCAGCTTACTGCGGGGTCCCGGCTTCGTCGCCCTCATCCTCGGCCCCCGCGCCGGTGAGCAGCCGCACCCCGATCACGGCGAAGCCGAAGCAGGCCGCCAGCTTCACCCACTGGGTAGGCACCACCTCAGCGGTACTGCCGCCGATCAGCACCCCGATCAGGCTGCAGAGCACCAGGGCAGCCGAGGTACCCAGGAACACCGCCCGGGGATGACGGCTGCTGCCGCCCAGGGCCATGGCCGCCACCTGACTCTTGTCCCCAAGCTCCGAGAGGAAGACCGCCGCAAAGCTCGCCCCCAGCAGTTGCCAGTCCATGACGCTCAGCTCCAGTGGGTGAACAGATCGTAGGCAAGGCTGCCGGAAATCAGCAGCATCACGGTGCCCGCTGCCAGATCGAGCACCCGGGGCGAGAGCCAGCGGGACAGCCAGCGGCCGACCACCACGCCCAGCAGGCTGGTGGCGATCAGGGCACTCGAGGCTCCGGCGAACACCACCCAGGGCGCGTGGGATTCGGCGCTCAGCAGCAGGGTGGTCAGCTGGGTCTTATCCCCCAGTTCCGCCAGCAGAATGGTCACGAAGGTGGAAGTGAACACCGCCCAGGCACTGTCCTGGCGGGCTGTCGCGGATGGCGTTGCGGCGATCGCCGGTTTTTCCTGCAGATCGGAGGCCATCGCCTCACCTCATTTCACTTTCCTTTCATTATTCTAACCCGGTGGATTTTCCTCCGGCAGATCCGTTGCAATCCGGATCAGGCCCAGCTCCTGCTCGAAGCGCACCATCTCCAGGCTGCGATCGCCGTAGACCCCTTCGATCTGCTGGTGGCAGCAGTCGATGGCGAAGTCGTTCAGGTCCTCCGGCTCGATGCCGAACATGCGCTCGAAGGTGTCGAACTGCACCCGGCAGAAGCCGGGGCGGTCGTCGTAGATCGTGCACAGACGCGTGTCCTTGTCGTAGTTCACGCACCAGCCGTCCTCGCCGACCATGCTCAGGTAGAGCTGCAGGTCCTCGGGGGAGAGGTAGGTGTCGAGGTCCGGGCGATCGCTGGGATCGAGGTTGCAGCAGGCGCCGCAGTTGCGCACGCAGTGCCAGGTTGCCATGGAGGAGTCCGTCACACAGGGCCAGCCCCTCAGCCTAACCCGCTGGCCCAGCCACCGTCCCGGCTGGTCGCCATAGTGGAGTTTTGTAAACTTATCTGAAGCACCCCCTCGCCCCGCCGGTAAGATTGCCCTTGGCGTTCTTCGAGACCGGCTGCAAGGCGCGCGTCACACCCGGAGGAGACATGGACTTTCTCAGCAACATCAACTTCGAAGTCATCCTGCAGCTCACCATGCTGGTGATGATCGTCATCGCCGGTCCCGCCGTTGTGGCGCTGCTGTGGGCCCGTGGCGGCGACCTCTAGTCTCCGTCCGCTTCAGAGAAATCTTCGGGCAAACGGGCGGCGCAGGCTGCCCGTTTGCTTTTTGCTGTCCTATTCCCTGCTCCCATGACCCAGACGCTGCCCAAGACCCTGATGCTGCTCGGTTCCGGTGAACTGGGCAAGGAAGTGGTGATCGCTGCCCAGCGGCTCGGCTGCCGGGTGATCGCCGTCGATCGCTACGCCGATGCCCCCGCCATGCAGGTAGCCGACGAATCCGCCGTGATCTCGATGCTCTCGGGCGAAGACCTGGAGCAGGTGGTGGCCCGGTACCAGCCAGACTTCCTGGTGCCGGAGATCGAGGCAATCCGCACCGAGAAGCTGCAGGAGTTCGAGGACCGGGGGATCACGGTCATCCCCACGGCCAAGGCCACTCACTTCACGATGAACCGCGATCGCATCCGCGAGCTGGCGGCCACGGAGCTGGGGGTGCGGACCGCCCGCTACGCCTACGCCCACAGCCTCGAGGAACTGCAGGCCGCGTCCGAGCGCATCGGCTTCCCCAATGTCGTCAAGCCGGTGATGTCCTCCTCGGGGAAGGGCCAGTCGACGGTGCGCAGCGCCGACGCAGTGGAACGGGCCTGGGCCTACGCCCTGGAAGGAGCCCGTGGCGATCAGGTGAAGGTGATTGTCGAGGAGTTCATCCCCTTCGAGCTGGAGATCACCCTGCTGACCATCCGCCAGTGGAACGGGCCGACGCTGTTCTGCCTGCCCATCGGCCACCGTCAGGAGCGGGGCGACTATCAGGAGTCGTGGCAACCGGCAGCGATGACCGCTACCCAGTTGCAGCAGGCCCAGGAGATCGCCCGCACGGTCACCGATGCCCTGGGCGGGGCCGGGATCTTCGGGGTCGAGTTCTTCGTCACCGCCGATGAGGTGATCTTCTCGGAGCTATCGCCCCGGCCCCACGACACGGGCATGGTGACGCTCACCTCCCAGAACCTGAACGAGTTCGAACTGCATCTGCGGGCGATTCTCGGTCTGCCGATTCCGCTGATCGAGATGAGCGCTCCCGCCGCCGCCAGCGCTGTGATTCTGGCCGCTGAGGCGCTGGAGCGCGTGGCCTTCAGCGGCGTGGCCGAGGCTCTGGCAACCCCCCAGGTGGATCTGCTGCTGTTCGGCAAACCCGATGCCCGCCCCTACCGGCGCATGGGCGTGGCCTTGGCGCGGGGCGAGGATACCGACGCCGCCCGGGCGATCGCCACCCGCGCTGCCGCTCAGGTCAAGGTCACTCCCGGCTAGGACGCCCGCAGCAGGACCCGATCCTCAATCAGTCGGGCCGCCACCCGCAGAGAGGGGGCATAGGCCAGCTGACCGTCCGGCAGATGCACCAGATAGCGATGCAGGATCGGGCAGTCTTCCTCCCCCCGCCAGAAGGTGACGGGGTCGGGGTTGAGGGTTATGGCCACGCCCCGATGAAGCCAGAGGGGAATGGCGCTGGTGGCCAGGGGTAACTGATGCATGGCGGCTTGGCCTCGACGGCTCGCTTCGCGGCTCAGTTTTCCTCTAAGCCTCCGATAAATCTCAGCCCAATCGAAAGAAAAGCTGTGAGTTCGCCCGGCAAAACTGCCCACGACAAACAGCCCCCGAGACCTGGGTCCCGGGGGCAAGCGGATATCTGATTTGACAAAACGGTTTCAGGAGGGCCAGGCCCTCGGGGCAGGGCCTGGCTTACAGCGAGGCGAAAAACTGCTCCAATCTGACTCGCCAGTTGGATGCAGCCGTCGAGGCTGGAGGCGACGCTTCCCTGACACCCTGGGAGTCGTCGGTGCGCGAGGGATGGGGATAATAGCCCCCTCGCCGGGAATGCGGTTCCTCACGTAGGGCATTGGTGACCACCCCCAGCAGCGGAATCTTCCCGAACTGAAGTTGGGCGATCACCTCCTTCGGAGCGTTGCGGTCCGCATGACCGAGACCAACGACGAGAATCACGCCATCCACCGCCTCACTGGCCAGAACCGACGTGTCGGCCATGCCCAGAAGAGGGGGCGTGTCATACATCACGAGGTCGAACGCCTCACTCGTCCTCAGATCCCCGGCCAGCTGCTGCATGCGTTCCGAACACAGCAGCCGGATGGGATCCGGCGGACGTTGACCTGCGGTGATCACCCACAGACCCGGTTCAACTTCCCGCAGCGCCTGGTCGAGCGGAACTTCCCCAGTCAGCAGGTCACTCAAGCCT
>CAYZUY010000129.1:4721-6768 GCA_964481495.1 uncultured bacterium | reverse complement strand
TGTTCCAGTCCGCACTGCCCGGTGAGGGTGTGACCATGCCGAACGCGACCGGAATGTTCCAGCTGGTGATCTACTACGCCAACGGTTCGGCCGAGACCTATGCCCTACGGGACGTGGCCCCGACCCATCCCCTGCGCTCCGCCCTGCTGCGTCAGCTGCAGCAGCCCTGGCTGCTGCTGGATATGCCGGACGAGACCGTGCTGATCAACACCAGTCAGGTGACCCACCTGGAGGTGCGTCCTGCCACTATCCCCGATGGCGTTGCCGGCATTCCCGCGGAACGGGTGACCGCCCTCAGTCGCGTCGGTCGCTGACTACCAGCCCGCCAGCTTGCGCTTGAGCTGCTCCACTTCGCTGCGCAGCTGATCGAGATCCTGGCGCAGGCTGGGAGCCTGGCTGTCGAGGCTGTGGAACTCGGCCAGGGCCTGCTGAATCAGCTGGGTCACCGGTTCACCCTGGCGATCGCTCAGTTCGTTCAGTCGCGCCAGCCAGTGACGGGGGGTGCGCACCAGCAGCAGTGCCTCGCTGCGGGGTTCCCGCTGGCGCAGGCTCTGAACCAGGCGATCGCGCTGCTCGGGATCGGTCAGCACCTGTTCGTAGAGCGCTTCGAGCAGATCTCCCGTCGACACGCCCTGATCCCGGCAGAAGCGTTCCAGGTCCGGCTGGTCTGCCGGGCGGGTGAGGCTGGTGTCACGGGCGGGCACGGCAGCGCGGCGATCGCGGTTGCGCAGACGGTCGAAGGCGTCGGTCATGGGTTGATGGGGGTCGGGGTTAGAGCGGCAGCTTGTCGATGATCGCCCGGAACGGATGCTCCAGATCCGGTTGGCCCAGTTCAGCCAGGGTCACACCCCGGTCGATGGCCTTTTTGTACTGTTCCGATTCGAGGATCGACGGCAGCACCGGAATCCGGTCGGCGACACCACGCATCCCCTCGATCGCCTTCTGGCTCTGGTTCGCCTGGGTGCGACCCAGCCAGCGGTCCCGGAAGGGCAGCACACCGACCACCTCACCCTGGAAGGCTTCGATCTCCACCAGGTCATTGACCATATCCAGAGTGCGCAGCAGCGAGTTCAGTCCCTTGGAGGAGGCCTCCGCCGGCACGATCAGATGGCTGGCGGCGCCGATGGCCGTCAGGCTGAGCTGTGAGCGCTGGGGCGGGGCATCGATGATGCAGACATCAAACCGCTCGGCCAGCGGCTCCAGTCGCCGTCCCAGCACCACCGCCCCCATGCCGCTGGTGGCGAGAAAGTCCTGGGCGCTGTCGAGGCCATCATCTGCCGCAATCAGGGCCAGCCGCTCCGTCAGAGCGTGGAGGCAGTCGGCTGCCGCCACCTGACGGCGCAGCAGTTCCAGTAGGGTGGGCTGGTCCGGAGCCAGGTCGAGGCCGAGGTAGAAGGTAAGGCTGGCCTGGGGATCGGCATCCACCATCAGCACCCGCTTTCCGGCCGCCGCCAGCATCCGTCCCAGGAAGATCGAGGAGGTGGTTTTGCCCTGCCCACCGGACAGGGAGGCGCAGGTGATTGTGAGCACGCGTCGGCCTCGGCGGAAAGCCGAAATTATAGACCAGCACTTGGCGCTCGCCAGCCGCCGCTGTTATCCTTGGGCGCATCGCGGTGACCGACCGCAGCTCCCGGGCCGAACGGTATGCTGGATAACCGGCAGGAACTGCTCGATCGAGTCAGATATCCCAGTCCTCCACAACAATCAGCCACAGCACCATGAACACCGAGTCCAAAGTCCCCGCATCTCCGGTCACCGAGACCGTCGAACTGGAAGCCGGCACCGGCCTCGACGTTAATACCGACAACGGTGCGCCCCTGGCCCTGCCGACCGAAGGCTCCACCTCCGAAATCCTCAATCAGGTGCTCGAATACCTGTCGCTGGATAAGGCCCTGGGCCTGTTCAACGAGTACAAGCAGCCGATCACCACGGCGGCTCTGCTGATCGGCGGCATCATCGTCCTCAAGGTCGCCCTGGCGGTGCTCGGCGCGATCAATGAAGTGCCCCTGCTCGAGCCCACCTTCGAGATCGTCGGCATCGGCTACAG
>CAYZUY010000129.1:0-4711 GCA_964481495.1 uncultured bacterium | reverse complement strand
TGGTTTGTCTACCGTTTCCTGCTCCAGGCCGATACCCGCGGCGAACTGCTGAGCAACATCAAGAACCTGAAGAGTTCCGTCTTCGGCAAGTAGGCGTATCCCGCGCCGCACGGCCAGAGGCGCCTCTCCGGAGGCGCCTTTTTCATGGCCCGTATCCCGGAAAACCATGACTGTCGCCGGGAAACGGGATTTGATAACCTAGTCCAAATAGCCTTTAGCAACGGTAGACGAGTGGATATCCAACTGGGACGCGGCAAGACTGTCCGCAGAGCTTACGGCATTGATGAAATCGCCCTCGTGCCGGGCCGTCGCACCATCGACCCCAGCCTTGCCGATACCCGCTGGTCCATTGGCGGCATCGAACGGGAGATCCCGGTGATCGGCAGCGCCATGGACGGCGTGATCGACGTCAGGATGGCCGTCGAGATGTCGAAGCTGGGTGCCCTGGGCGTGCTCAACCTGGAAGGGGTCCAGACCCGCTACGACGATCCCGAGCCGATCCTCGATGAGATTGCCTCGGTCGGCCCCACCGAGTTCGTCCCCCTGATGCAGAAGCTCTACTCCCAGCCCGTCCGGGAGGACCTGATCCAGAAGCGGATTCAGGAAATCAAGGCCCAGGGTGGAATCGCCGCTGTCAGTGCCACCCCCGCCGGTGCGGCCCGCTTCGGTAAGGCGATCGCTGAGGCCGGTGCCGATCTGGTCTTCATCCAGGCCACCGTGGTCTCCACCGAGCACGTCAATCCGGATGGCGTCCCGGCCCTGGACCTGGCCAAGTTCTGTGCTGAAATGCCCATGCCCGTGGCCCTGGGCAACTGCGTCACCTACGACGTCGCCCTGGAACTGATGCGGGCGGGTGCCGCCGCCGTCATGGTCGGTATCGGTCCCGGTGCCGCCTGTACCTCCCGCGGTGTGCTGGGCGTCGGTATTCCCCAGGCCACGGCGGTGTCCGACTGTGCGGCTGCCCGGGATGACTTCGAGAAGGAAACCGGCAAGTACGTACCGGTGATCGCCGACGGCGGTCTGGTGACCGGCGGAGACATCTGCAAGTGCATTGCCAGTGGTGCCGACGCGGTGATGATCGGCTCCCCCTTCGCCCGCGCCCAGGAAGCTCCCGGTCGTGGCTTCCACTGGGGGATGGCCACCCCCAGCCCGGTACTGCCCCGCGGCACCCGGATCCGGGTCGGCACCACCGGCACGATCGAACAGATCCTGCGCGGTCCCGCTGGTCTCGACGACGGCACCCACAACTTCCTCGGCGCGCTCCAGACCAGCATGGGCACCCTGGGCGCCCGCACGATCAAGGAGATGCAGCAGGTCGATGTGGTGATCGCGCCCTCGCTGCTGACCGAAGGCAAGGTCTATCAGAAGGCCCAGCAGCTGGGCATGGGTAAGAAGTAGTCCGCCTCGGTCGGAGTCTTTCGGAAAATGCCCGGAACGTTGCTGGGCAGTCCGAAAGCCCCGGCCTAGAATGGAGTCAGCGGAGACGAAAGTTTCCGTTCACTCCTCACACCACATTTCGCCCGGGCTTCGGTCCGGGCGTTTATTATGCCTTGATGCAGACTGGTGCCCGTCCCTGGGGCTGGCGCTAGAATGTCGGGAAACCCTAGGGAAAGGTTTGAGAGCATGTCAGCAGCTGTTGCTGTAACGGATGCATCCTTCAAGCAGGACGTCCTGGAGAGCGAACTCCCCGTCCTCGTGGATTTCTGGGCTCCCTGGTGCGGTCCCTGCCGCATGGTGGCACCGGTGGTGGACGAGATTGCCCAGCAGTACGATGGCCAGATCAAGGTCGTGAAGGTCAACACCGACGAGAATCCCGGTGTGGCCAGCCAGTACGGCATCCGCAGCATCCCTACCCTGATGATCTTCAAGGGCGGTCAGCGGGTTGACATGGTCGTCGGTGCGGTGCCCAAGACCACCCTGGCCAACACCCTCGAAAAGTATCTCTAACGGCATCTGCCTGCAGGTCGGTCCTAGACCGAGGAAAGCTCCACCTGTGCTGCGGGTGGGGCTTTTCTGTATCTGAGCGGCAGAGATCGGCCCGGTTTCAGGGGCGATCGCTCAGCACCGGACGGGATTGCATTGCGCTGAAGGGATCGAGGGTGGCCACCGTCAGCACCTGGGGTGGGGTGGCGTCTGCCGGATAGAGCAGTCGGACCCGGACCTGTCGTTCCTGCTTGGGAGCCAGGGTGAGCTGCAGCAGATTCTCCCCCTGCTGGCCACGGTTCTGGACGACGTGCAGGTAGCGGGTCTGGGGGACGCCCCGATCGTCGGTGTAGTCGATGCGGATCGGTCCGCGGTAGAAGACCCGATCCGGCGGATTGGTGAGGAAGTGCAGGCCGGGACCGGAGTCTCGCTTCAGCGGCGTCTGGAAGCGCAGAGCCACGGTCTGGGGACTGCTGCTGTGGTTAATCAGCGGCAGGGTCAGGTCGTACTCGATGCCGTAATTGCCGTGGGCAGCGTAAGCCGACTCCGGATAGCGGGCCAGCAGCGGTGCGCTCTGGATCTGACCGGTGCCGAGGCTGCCCCGGGGCAGAGTACTGATCGGGTAGGAGATCATCCCGCCCGGGTTGGGGATGGTCAGGGTCGACTGGCCCGGATCGGTGAGACTGGCCTGCCAGAGGGAGCCGCGGGCGATGCCCGCCACCCGGCCGTAGATGTAGGGATAGATGTCGGTGCGTTCCGGTGGGGTCGGTACCCGATCGCGGGGGCGTACCAGATCACGCTTCAGCAGGACCTGCAGGTAATCGTCCAGGCTGGGTGGGCGCTCCTGGCCGTAGGCATTCAGGGGGGCTGCCAGGGCTACCGTGGCGACGTAGACCGGACCGCTGCTGTTGAGGCGGGCCAGGGTCGAGCGGGCGTTGGATGTCGGCGCGACCGTACCCGGCGGAATCGGCAGATTCATCAGCAGGGCCACCTGCCCCGGCGGAATCAGCACTTCCGAGGGCCATAGACCCTGACGACGGCCGCGCAGCAGGTCGTTGACCACCCGACTGCCGGGGCCCGAGTAGGCCTGACCGACCGGGTCCTCCAGATAACTGGGCAGCGGATTATAAATCGCATCCGGGCGCGTCAGGTAGCTGGCGGCCTGCCGGACTCCCAGGGTGACCGTTTCGCTGCGGGAGGGGTTGTAGATCAGAATCCCCTGGAAGAGCGTGCGCAGCTGGCTGCTGTCCCGGGCCCGGGTGATGTGGTGGGTGAAGATGTCGAAGCGGCCGTTGAAGGCGTAGTTGAGGTGCGCCTCGGGATAGGCCATGCCCGTGGGCGGAAAGCTGGAGAGCAGGATGCCCTCACCGCCGATGATTTCTGGGTTATTGCTGTTGAAGACTGCCACCTGATCGAGGCTGCCGGGGAGGGGCCGGACCTCCTGGGGCACGACGATTTCGCCATCCAGCTGTTCCGGCTGGCCGAGACGTCGGGGAAACAGGGGCTTGAGGGTCGGGGGCAGGGGCTCGACGTCCCGATCGAGGTCCGCAGGCTCGGGGTCGGCGGCGGGCGTGGCGGGGGCTGCGGCCGGCCAGAGCGGCGAGGCTTCCACCGCCACCGGGAACGTCCGGCTGGGAACGGTCGCGGCAGGCAGCACGGGTGGATTGAGAGCCAGACCGGCCAGCAGAGGCAGCATGAACAACCGACGGTGGGACGGGGCTCGTGGGACGAAGCCCCTGACACTGTACAGAGATGGGTGGACCCCGCGCAACAGCCGTGGCCCCCGGGCCAGCCCCCTAGAATGGAGGCTTCCACACCCCTGTCACGCCATGAGTTCCGCGCCCACCATTGCTGTTGTTGACTACGACATGGGAAACCTCCATTCCGCCTGCAAAGGTCTGGACACGGTGGGAGCCCGCACGCAGGTGACGGCGGATACCGCGGTGATGGAAGCGGCGGATGCGATTCTGCTGCCCGGGGTTGGCGCCTTCGACCCGGCGATCGCCCACCTGCGGGAACGGGATCTGATCGAGCCGCTGCGCCAGCTGGCCGCCGCCGGAAAACCGCTGCTGGGCATCTGTCTGGGGCAGCAGGTGCTGTTCGAGGGCAGCGATGAGGGCAGCGAGACGGGGTTGGGGATTCTGCCGGGCCGGGTGGCCCGCTTCCGCAGCGAGCCGGGGCTGACCATTCCCCACATGGGCTGGAACCACCTGGAGCTGACCCAGCCGGACTGCCCCCTCTGGCGGGGCCTGGGACGTCAGCCCTGGATGTACTTCGTCCATTCCTACTACGTGGTTCCTGAGGATGCGGCCGTGCGGGCGGCGGTGGTCACCCACGGTAGCCAGACGGTGACCGCGGCGATCGCCCGGGGGCGGGTGCTGGCCTGCCAGTTCCACCCCGAGAAATCCGCCACCGCCGGTCTGGCCCTGCTGAAGAACTTCGTCGACTGGGTCGCGGACGGCGCGCCGGTGGCGGGCTAGGGTGGCAGAGCGAGGTGCGGGGCTGCCGCTGGCTGGATCTGTGCAGCGGCAGTGGCGCGATGGCCGCCGAAGCACTTTGTCGGGGTGCCGCCGAGGTGGTGGCGACCGAGCAGTCATCTGCGGCGGCGCGGCTGGTGGAGGCCAACTGCCGGCCGCTGGTGGGGGCACAGCAGCGGTTCGAGCTGCGGCGCGGTGATGTGCGTCGTCTGCTGGCGGGCCTGCCGCCCCGGCAGTTCGATCGGGTCTACTTCGACCCGCCCTACGCCAGTGATCTCTACACGGCGGTGCTCCCGCGGCTGATTTGCCTG
>CAYZUY010000128.1:2086-6791 GCA_964481495.1 uncultured bacterium | reverse complement strand
GTTCACCCCACTCCACCTGATAGAGGAACTGGCGAATGATGCCGTTGAGCATCGGCCCGCGCCAGATCACCGGCTGGTCGCGGTCGATCAGAAAGGCCATAGAGACCGTCTTGATGCCGTGGGCGAAGGCGGGCTCGAGGATCTGACCATTACTGCCCTCCTGCACCACGACCTGGGCATCGCCGAGGCCGAGCATATTGGGCGTGTTCGGGCCGTAGATGTCCGCATCCAGCAGCCCGACCCGGGCACCGGCCTTGGCCAGGGCGCAGGCGATATTCACCGAAACGGTGCTCTTACCGACGCCACCCTTGCCGCTGGAGACGGCGATGATGTTGCGCACCCCCTCGATACCCTGGCGGTCCGGCAGGCTGTTCTTCATCTGGGGCGTCTCGGCACCCAGGGTGATCTCGACGGTGTCGATACCGCCTAGGGCTTTGACAGCCCGCTCGCAGTCCTCGCGGATGAATTCCTTGAGCGGGCAGGCCAGGGTGGTGAGAATCAGGTCGAAACGGACGGTGCTCCCGTCGACCACCACGTTGCGGATCATGTTCAGCTCGACCAGACTGCGGCGCAGTTCCGGGTCCTGGACCGGGCGCAGGGCATCGAGAACGGCAGCGGGGGAAAGGCTCATGGCGTCAGGGCGAACCGGCAACGCGGCGGTGGCAAAAACGGTTCCGATTCTAACGGAGCACCTCTGTGCAACGGATTGTTACCGTCCGACCCGCACCCCGTTCAAAACCCGGACAGTAGAAAATCGACCCTCTGGGTTCAGCCCTGACGGCAACCATACAACCAACGAGTTGTATATTGGCTGTTGAATGCGAGTTTCCGCCATGACGACTACTCCTCTATCCACAACCGCCGGGCGTTCCACGCCTCCCGCCGACTCCCGGGAGCGGGTCAAGGCCTTTGTCACCAACCTGCAGGACAGCATCTGCCAGGGCCTCGAGGCGATCGACGGGGAAGCCCAGTTCCGTGAAGACAGCTGGGAGCGGGAGGAAGGCGGCGGCGGACGCTCCCGGGTGATGCGCGACGGTCGCATCTTCGAGCAGGGCGGGGTCAACTTCTCCGAGGTCTGGGGCGAACAACTGCCGCCCTCCATCCTCAACCAGTACCCGGAAGCCGCCGGACACGGCTTCTTCGCCACCGGCACCTCCCTGGTGCTGCACCCGCGCAACCCCTACGTGCCGACAGTGCACCTCAACTACCGCTACTTCGAGGCGGGCCCGGTGTGGTGGTTCGGCGGCGGCGCCGACCTGACGCCCTACTACGCCTACGAGGAGGACGCCAAGCACTTCCACAGCACCTTCAAGGGCGCCTGCGATAAGCACCACCCCGAGTTCTACAACGTCTTCAAGCGCTGGTGCGACGAGTACTTCTTCCTCAAGCACCGCGGTGAGACCCGCGGTGTCGGCGGCGTCTTCTTCGACTACCAGGACGGCAGCGGCGACCTCTACAACAAGGGCCCCGACCCCAAGGGACCGGCCGCTCAGGAAGCAGCTCGGGTCGGCAAGGTCGAGGGTCTTGGCTGGGAGGAGATCTTCGCCTTCGTCCAGGACTGCGGCCATGCCTTCCTGCCCGCCTATCTGCCCATCGTCGAGAAGCGCAATCCGACGCCCTACGGCGATCGCGAGCGTCAGTTCCAGAGCTACCGACGGGGACGCTACGTCGAGTACAACCTCGTCTTCGACCGCGGCACGATCTTCGGTCTGCAGACCAACGGCCGCACCGAGTCGATTCTCATGTCGCTGCCGCCGCTGGTGCGCTGGGAGTACATGTACCAGCCGGAACCCGGCAGCCATGAAGCGAAGCTGACCGAGGTCTTCCTCAAGGCCAACGACTGGGTGAACTGGAACCCCTAGGGTCGCCCCACCCCACGAAAAAGCCCCGCCATGGCGGGGCTTTTCTGTTCCCGGAGCTCAATCAGCCAGACAGTGCCGGCTCAGGCGGCGGGTCGGCGGCTGAACAACCGGAAGTAGAGGGAGGTGGAGGCTTCCTTGAGCGGGAAGGCCAGGAAGGTGAGGGGGTTGATGGTGACGATGATGTTGCGCACATCCCGCTTTGCCAGGGCGATCACCTGCCGGGCCACCCAGCGGGCGGACATCACCCCGATGGGGTTGAGGTCGCTGCGGAAGGGGCCGAGGATCAGCTTGCGGATCACGATCGGGCTGTCGAGACGCCGCAGGGTGACCAGATCGCCGATGGTGCGCTTGCTCAGTTCGTAGAGGGGGCTGAAAGCCGGGTTGCACTCCGCCTCGGAGGTGTTCACCCAGACCTCCTTGCGGGCGATATCGCGGTTGCTGCGCACCGTCCCGAGGAACAGCTCCAGCAGACGCCACTGGGAGAAGGCATTGACCTCGTAGCTGCGGCGGATCGCCTCCGCATCCCGGGCACCGTGGACGTTGACGCCATGGTTGAGCAGCAGGATGTCGACCCGACCGAGGAGCTCCTGCAGGTCGGCTTCCTGGCCCACCTGCCAGCGGACGACTTCCACCGGTTCGGCGCCGTCACCGAGGTCGATGGGGCGATCGCTGCTGGTCAGGGCGATCGGCACCGCTCCGGCCCGGCGCAGTTCCCGCAGCAGTTCCCGGCCCAGGCCCCCGGCCGCCCCGGTGACCGCCACCCGCTTGCCCTTGAGGGAGAGGGCCGCCCCGATCAGCTTGTCCCAGGCGGTGAGGGTGCCGCAGAAGTAGGCGTTCTGGTTATCGAAGTGGTGGCGCCAGTGGTACGTGCGGTTCACCAGCCAGCGGGAGGGCGGGGCCTGGAAGGCTCCCGGCAGGTGGGTGATGTCGGTGAGTTCATGGGCACCGGGCACCGCCAGCCCCCGGGCCACAGCCCCGGCCAGGAAAATCAGGGTGTAGACCACCCCGCTCAGGGCCATCCAGGGGGCCGGACGCTCCACCGGCAGCAGCACCGCCCAGAAGCCGAAGCCGAGGGCGATCATCGCCAGGGCCTCGGGCACATCGTTCACCCACTGGGCCTTGCGGTAGGTGTCCACATCCACCATCGTCAGGTCGGGGCGGAATGCCTTGTGGTGCCAGACGTGCAGACGGTAGAGCGGCTGCCAGACGTGGGCGAGGCTGTGCCAGACATCGCGCACCAGTTCCGCCCAGATGATCGAACCGACACCGATACCCAGGCTGAGAATCCAGGGATAGTTCATGGAGATGGCTATATAACTCGCAGGTCGACCTTGGGCGGTCACCCCTGATGGTATCGTCCCGCCGTCCCGGGCATTCTGGCGGCAGCACACCCGGGTAGCGCCATGGACCTCGATCGCATCCCCCCGGCATCCCCCCAGGCCGTCAGCCTCTACGCCCCCTACGCCGCCCAGGCCAACCGGCGATCGCTGCTGCCCGCCGCCCTGGGACTCTACGGCCAGGGTTGCCTGGAGGGGGAACGCCGCATCGAGGCCGGGGACCCGATTCCCTTCGTTGCCAGCTGGTTCGTGCGGGACCTGCCCTCGGACCAGACCCGCTGCCGCCTCTGCTTCAACGGCGACGGGGATCTCTCCTTTGAATTGACCCTGCCCAACCACGAATTCATCAATGCCCTGATCGATCTGCTCCAGGGCTACCAGAGCCAGCATCGGGTCGACTTCGACACCGGCTTCTACCGTCGCCTGCTGGCCTACGAGCACTGACGGGAGGGGGTGCAGCTTGCCGATAGAATGAGGGGCACTGGCCAGGAGGGATGGCGTGCCTCAACCCCAAGGGTATGTACTGTTCGGGTCCACCGAGGCCTGCGGCGGCAAGTCCGCACTGATTCTGGGCATCGCCCAATACCTGCGCCAGCAGGGACTGAGCATCGCCTACGGCAAGCCGCTGGGCACCAGCTTCTCGGACATCGAACCTGACATCCGGGACGAGGATGTACGCTTCATGGCCCAGGCCCTCGGCCTGCCCGCCGAACCGCGGCTGCCCACCCTCGCGACCCTCAAATCCGACAGCATCGAAGCCCGGCTTCAGGGCAGCGACACCCAGGACTACGCCGCCCAACTAGCCCAGCGCTACGGCACCCGGGGCCCTGCCGATCTGAACCTGATCGAGGCCGGAGGCGGCCTGCAAAGCGGTCATCTGTTCGGTCTCAGCCTGACCACCCTGGCCAGTACGCTGGATGCCCCGGTGGTGCTGGTCTGCCGCTGGAACGAAGCCACCACCGCCGATGGCATCCTGGCAGCCCGTCTGCAACTGGGCGATCGCCTCGCCGGGGTGATTCTCAACGCCGTCCCCCGGGCTCAGCTGGAGACGGTCCAGGCCTCGGTTCTGCCCTTCCTGGAGCGGGAAGGCATCCCGCTGTTCGGAATCCTGCCCCGCAGCGCTCTGCTGCGCAGCATCAGCGTCGGTGAGCTGATCCAGCGGCTGAAGGCACGGGTCGTCTGCTGCGGCGATCGCACCGAACTGATGGTCGAGCGTCTCAGCATCGGCGCCATGAACGTCAACTCCGCCATGGAGTACTTCCGCAAGGGTCGCAACATGGCGGTGGTCACCGGTGCCGACCGGGCCGACATCCAGCTGGCGGCCCTGGAGAACTCGACCCAGTGCCTGATTCTCACCGGCCGCTCCGAGCCCCTGCCCCAGATCATCGCCCGGGCCGAGGAGGTGGAGGTGCCGATTCTCTCGGTCAACCTCGATACCCTGACCACCGTCGAGCGGGTCGAGCAGGCCTTCGGCAATGTCAGTCTGCACGAGCCGGTCAAGGCCGA
>CAYZUY010000128.1:0-2076 GCA_964481495.1 uncultured bacterium | reverse complement strand
TTACATCGCTCGTTTCGTGCGGGAGCACGTGGATATCGGCCGTCTGTCCGGTGCGATCGGGCTACCCCCGACCTGAGTCCCGAGTCCTGCCACTGTCAGGGCTTGAGGGCCAAAATGCCTCTGCTAGAATAGCGGCGTTCGTCGCGCGGGTACCCGGGTGAACCTGAGCCAGTCCATCGACCTCGATCTGCCCCTCGACCGCATTGACGAGCTGGCCCAGGAACTGGCAGCCATCCAGCAGACCGGCTCCAAACGCATCGCCATCCTCGGCTCCCGCCACGTCCCGATCACGCACCAGCACCTGATCGAGATGATGGCCTACGCCCTCACCCTAGGCGGCAACCGGATCATGACCTCCGGCTCCCAGGGCACCAACGCCGCCGCCATCCGCGGGGCGATGCGGGCCGACCCGAACCTGCTGACGGTGATTCTGCCCCAGAGCCTCGATCGCCAGCCCCGGGAATCCCGGGAGCAGCTGGAAAAGGTGATTCACCTGATCGAGAACCCGGCCAACGACAGCCTTTCCCTGGCGGAGGCCAGCGCCCTCTGCAACCAGGAGATTGTCTCCCGTTGCCAGCAGCTGATCTGCTTTGCCTTCCATGAGAGCCACACGCTGCTGGAAACCTGCCGCCTGGCGGAGGATCAGCACCGGCTGGTGACCCTGTTCTACTTCGACTGATTCCACTCCACCATGCGTTTCTACCTCTGGTCTGTTGCCCTGGCAGCGGCCCTGATCTACCTGCCCTATCTGGTCGTGGCCACCGGTCGGGTCAAGGTCGGCTACGACCTGAGCGCTCCGCGGCGGATGCTCGACCGGCTGCCGGGCTGGGCACAGCGGGCCACCTGGGCCCACCAGAACGCCCTGGAATCCTTCCCGATCTTCGCAGCGGCGGTGTTCGCCGCCATGCTGGCCCGGGTGCCGGAAGCCCAGGCAACCCTGCCCCTGGGGCTCTACCTGGGGGCCCGCACTCTCTACCCGCTCTTCTACATCCTCGACTGGCCACTGCCCCGGGCAGCGATGTTCGCCAGCGGCAGCGCGGCGATCGCCCTGCTGTTCATTGATGCCGTTCAGGCGGCAGGCTGAGCGGCCAAAGCCGTTTGGCGCCCCCGGACCTTCTCGTTACACTGATCGGTTTGACCCCCAGGTGCTGTCATGGCCTCCAGCTTCTCCTTCGACGTCGTCAGTGATTTCGACTATCAGGAAATGGTGAATGCGGTCGACCAGACCCGCCGGGATGTCACCACCCGCTACGACCTGAAGGACACCAACACCACCCTCGACCTCGACGAGAAGTCACTGACGATCAACACGGACAGCGAGTTCACCCTTGACGCCGTGGTCACTATCCTCCAGACCAAAGCCAGCAAGCGGAATCTCTCGCTGAAGATCTTCGACTTCGGCAAGGTGGAGAGCGCCAGCGGCAGCCGGGTCCGCCAGGAGATCAAGTTCCGCAAGGGTCTGACCAGCGAACTGGCCAAGCAGATCTCGAAGCAACTGCGCGACGACTTCAAGAAGGTGCAGCCTTCAATCCAGGGCGATGCCGTGCGCGTCACTGCCAAGTCCAAGGACGACCTGCAGGCGGTGATTCAGTTCCTGCGCGAGCAGGACTATCCGGCGGCACTGCAGTTCACCAACTACCGCTGATCCCAGGCCTCGGAAACCACGAAGGCCAGCCCTGAGTCCAGGGCTGGCCTTCGTGCTGTTAGGAGTAAGGCTCTACAGCGCCACGAGGATCGCCACCAGCACACAGGTGAGGGCGACCGCGAACACCAGGGCCGCGAACAGGCGGCGCACCACCAGCCCGAGGATCAGGCTGATGGCGATCGCCATGAGCACCAGCCCGACGATGATCACCTGCTGCCCATGGGGCGACATCAGTGGATCGTCGAGGGGAACCGGAAGCCCGGCACTGGCAGCAGTCGCCAGCAGCATCGGAACAGCAGCCATGGCAGAGCCTCGGAGACACCCGGGGCGGACCGGCCACCCCGGGTCAGGACCTTAGAGGGAGCGGAGCACCTGACGGGCCGCCTCGATCGTCTGATCGATGTCGGCTTCGCTGTGCTGCAGCGAGGTGA
>CAYZUY010000127.1:5827-6827 GCA_964481495.1 uncultured bacterium | reverse complement strand
AGGGTCTCCTTGACGGCATTGGCGTAGGCGATCGCCCCGCCCAGGAACCAGGCGGAACTACCGGGCACCGTGGTGATCAGCTGCCCCAGGCCACCGCCGGTGCAGGATTCGGCCACGGCCAGGGTTTCGCCCCGTTGCTGCAGCCGGGCGCCGACCACCGAGGCGAGACTGTCCTCGTCGGCGCCGTAGCAGTCGGCTCCGGCGATCGCCCGGATCTCGGCCTCCACCGGGGCAATCAGTGCCTGCCCCTCGGCCGTGCTGGCGGCCCGGGCGGTGATCCGCAGCTTCACTTCGCCGTAGTTGGCGTAGGGGGCCACCGTCGGGTTCTGCAGGTCGAACAGGTGCTGCACCTTCTGCGCCAGTTCCGATTCGGGAATACCCCAGAAGCGCAGCATCCGGCTGGTGAACACCGCCTCGCTCCAGGCCTGGGCCCGCAGCCAGGGAACCGCCGTTTCGCTCCACATCCGCTGCATTTCCGCCGGAACGCCCGGGAAGGTCATCAGGGTGAGTTCGGGTCGGGGCTGCCAGAGCAGGCCCGGGGCCGTGCCGCTGGGATTGGGCAGTACGCCTGCCCCCGCAGGCAGCAGCGCCTGATTGAAGTTGTTGGCGGTGGGGGTGCGTCCCCGGGCGGCATACTTGGCCCGGATGTCCTCGATGATCTCCGGCCGCTCCGTCAGCTCGACCCCGAAGCAGCGGGCCAGGGTGGCGTGGGTGAGGTCATCGGGGGTCGGCCCCAGACCGCCGGTGAAGATCAGCAGCTGCGATCGCCCGGCGGCGAGGGTGACCGCCTCGATGATCCGCTCCGGGTTGTCGCCGACCACCTGCTGGAAGTAGTGGGGAATGCCCAGGCTGGCCAGCTGTTCCGCCAGCCAGCGGGCGTTGCCGTTGAGGATGTTGCCCAGCAGCAGCTCGGTGCCGATACAGATGATCTCGGCACTGCGGGAAGGTTTCGACATGCGTTACTCCTCGTCCTGGCTGGTGGCGATCGCCTTCTGGCGCA
>CAYZUY010000127.1:0-5817 GCA_964481495.1 uncultured bacterium | reverse complement strand
GACTGCCGCACCAGAGGGTGAGGCCGTAGATGACCAGTACCGTGCGGCGATGGGAGAGCCCGGCCCGCAGCAGCCGATGGTGCAGGTGGCGACGGTCGGCCTGGAAGGGGGACTCACCGCTGCGCAGGCGGCTGACGATCACCGAGGACATATCCACCAGTGGCACCGCCAGGATCAGGAAGGGCAGGACCACGGCAGCGGCAGCGTAGGCCTTCACCAGTCCGATCACCCCTACCCCGGCCAGGGTGAAGCCCAGGTAGTAGGAGCCGCCGTCCCCCATGAAAATCTTGGCCGGGTTGAAGTTGTAGCGCAGGAAGCCCAGGGCCCCGCCCGCCAGGGCTCCGGCGACGACGGCGGCAGCCGGTTGATTGACGAACAGGCAGACAATCATCAGGATCACGGCCGAAATGCCGGAAACGCCGGCGGCCAGCCCATCCAACCCGTCAATCCAGTTGATGGCGTTGGTCATCCCCACCAGCCAGAGGATGGTGATCGGGTAGCTGAGCAGGTCCGGCAGCGTCAGCATGGCGTCGCTGAAGGGCAGCGACAGCACATCGATCTGGACGCCCATGGCCCAGACGGCACTGGCGACCGCCACCTGCATGGCCAGACGACTGAGGGCAGAGAGCTGGAAGAAGTCGTCCGCCAGACCGATCAGGAAGAAGGCCAGCCCGCCCAGGGTGACGCCCCAGATCTGCCATTCCCGGTTGGGGTCAAAGGTGGAGAGCCCGCCGATGGACCAGAGCAGCAGCAGGGCCACCAGGGAGCCCAGAAAAATGGAAATGCCGCCCAGACGAACCATCGGGCGGCTGTGCTGCTTGCGTCCACCGGGTTCATCCACCAGGCCGCTGCGTAGGCCGTAGCGACGCACCAGGGGGGTACTCAGCAGCACGACGGAAGCCGAGATCGCCAGCGCGATCAGCGGATACAGCTGTGTCCGGGAGACATCCATCGGCGATCGCAGCGGCAGAAAAGCGTCATGCCCAGTCTAGGGGAAAGCGGTGCGGCCACCGGGTGGACGGTCGCACCGCTGGCCCAGGCCTCAGACCAGAGCCGGAGTGAGGTGGGGATAGAGCGGGTAGCGTTCGCAGAGGGCCTTGACCCGGTCGCGGCAGCGCTGCTCGATGGCACTGTCCTCGGGGTTGAGCAGCCGGTCGGCGATGATGTCGGCGACTTCGGTGAAGTCGTCGGCCCTGAAGCCGCGGGTGGTGAGGGCGGCGGTACCGAGACGCAGACCGCTGGTCACGAACGGCGACTCGGGGTCGAAGGGCACGGTGTTCTTGTTGGCGGTGATGTTGATGTCACTCACCAGCAGGTCGGCCACCTTGCCGGTCATGCCGATGCTGCGCAGGTCGACCAGCAGCAGGTGGTTATCGGTGCCACCGGAGACGATCTTCAGACCGCGCTCGCTCAGGCGCTTGGCCAGAGCCTGGGCATTCTCGACCACCTGGGCGATGTAGGTCTTGAACTCGGGCTTGAGGGCTTCGCCGAAGGCCACGGCCTTGGCCGCCACCACGTGCTCCAGGGGGCCGCCCTGGGTGCCGGGGAAGACGGACTTGTCGAACTTCTTGCCCAGTTCCGCGTCGCGGGTCAGGATCAGGCCGCCCCGGGGACCGCGCAGGGTCTTGTGGGTGGTGGTGGTGACCACATCGCAGTAGGGGATCGGGCTGGGGTGCAGACCGGCGGCCACCAGACCGGCGATGTGGGCGATGTCAGCCATCAGGTAGGCGCCGACCTCATCGGCGATCGCCCGGAACTTGTCGAAGTGGATGGTGCGGGGGTAGGCCGAGTAGCCGCAGATGATCAGCTTGGGCTTGTGCTCGTGGGCCAGCTGGCGGATGGCTTCGTAGTTGAGTTCTTCGGTTTCGGGGTCGACGCCGTAGTGGACAGCCTTGAACCACTTGCCGGAGACATTCACCGGGGAGCCGTGGGTCAGGTGTCCGCCGTGGGACAGATCCATGCCCATGAAGGTGTCGCCGGGTTCCAGCAGCGTCAGGAAGACGGCGAAGTTGGCCTGGGCACCGCTGTGGGGCTGGACGTTGGCGGCAGCGGCCCCGAACAGCTGCTTGGCCCGCTCGATCGCCAGTTCCTCAGCCTGATCGACGAACTCGCAGCCGCCGTAGTAACGCTTGCTGGGCAGACCTTCGGCGTACTTGTTGGTCAGCACCGAGCCCTGGGCCGCCATCACCGCCGGAGAGGTGAAGTTCTCGCTGGCGATCAGCTCCAGGTGGCCCTGCTGCCGCTTCAGTTCCTTGTCGATGATGCCGGCGATCGCCGGATCGGTTTGCCGCAGAAAGTCGAAATTGCTCTGGCTCACAGAAGAAGACCCTCGAATGCTTCGAACCCGAGCGGGAGCATCCGGCGCCTGCACGGTCCAACTCCCCTGGATCCCAAACCACTATCCTAGCTCGGTGCCTCCGGCCGGGGCACTGCCGTTGCAGCAGGAAACCCCGGACCAGACAGGACCCGGGGTTTCCCGGTGACAGCGTCCGAACCGACTCCTGTTAAGCGGAGACCTCTTTGCTGTCCCGTACTGATAAGGTGCCCGTCCCGAGGGCGGGAACGCACAGCCCCGGGTCCGTATCTATCAGTAGCGTGGCAGCTGGGGATCGACCGTCAGCGACCATTCATCGATGCCGCCCGCCACATTGCGCACATCCGTGAAGCCCTGGGCCTGCAGCCACTGGCACATGCGGTAGGAGCGCATGCCGTGGTGGCAGAGCACGAGGGTCGTGTCGTGGGGATCGAGCTCCTCGGTCAGGCTGTCGGCCCAGTCGGCGTAGGCGCTCAGGGGCACCAGCCGGAACCCGGCGATCGCAGCCACCTCGGCTTCCTGCGGTTCCCGGACATCGATCAGCTGCAGGGTATCGGCCCCCCGCTCGGCGATCAGGCGGGCAGCTTCCGCGGGACTGATCTGGGGAATGTCGGCTTGGGGCATGGAGGCTCCTCACACGTCGGCTGGCCGTCATTCTCGCGCAGTACCGTCCGGTGGCCCGGAACGGGTCTGAAATAATGGGGGCGTCCGGTCACCCGCGGATCCGCCGCCCATGAAGCCGCGTACGTTCTTCTCCGCCCTGATTGCCGTATCCCTGGTGCTGTTGCTGGCGGGGGGCGGGCTGTTCGCCTGGGTCCTGGCCAACAATCCGCTGCAGCTGGCCCAGGGCAGTCGCTTGTCCCGACCGGAAGCTGCCCGCTATATCTCCCGGCAGGCGCCGCTGACCCTGTCGCTGCTGGCCTCACCCCGGGAACTGCGCGACTTCGCCCGGGCGGCGACCCGGGGGCGTAACCGCCGCGAGGTGGATCGGGAGTGGGAGCAGTTGCAGGCGGGGCTACTGACGCCCCTGGGCCTTGACTATTCCCAGGACTTCCAGCCCTGGCTGGGCTCGGAACTGACTGTGGCGATCACCGAGGCCGATCTGGATCGGGACCCGGGGAATGGTGAGCAGCCCGGCTATCTGCTGGCGCTCTCCACCCGGGACAGCCTGACGGCCCGGGAGTTCCTGCAGCGCTTCTGGCAGCAGCGGGCCAGCCGGGGGACGGATCTGGTCTTCGAACAGTACAAAGGGGTCAGCCTCATCCATGGCGAGCCCAGCCTCTCGGGGCGGCGCCGCCAGCCCCTGGCTACAGCGGTGGTGGGCGATCGCCTGCTGCTGATTGCCAACGACCCCCGGGTGCTGCGTGAGGCGATCGCCAACGCCCAGGTGGCCGATCTGAATCTGGAACAGGACCCTGACTACCGACGGGCACTCGACAGTCTGCGGCCCGGCCACATCGGTCTGATCTGGGCGGACCTGCCCCAGACGGCCCGCTGGCTGAACCGCCAGGGCATCCTGACCCTGCCGCAGGCGGCGGACCCGACGGTCGGTTTCGGGCAGGCGGCGATCGCCCTGGCTCTGGAATCCGGTGGGCTGCAGGCGGATCTGGCCCTGCTGCCCGCAGATGGGACAACGCTGCCGCGGGCGATCGCCAGCCCCCGCATCAATACTCTGCGCTTTGCTCCCGCCGATAGCCGTCTGGTGCTGGCGGGGCAGGATCTGGCGGGCCTCTGGCAGGAGGCCGGAAGTCTGCTGCCCGGTTATCCCCTGATTCAGAACTCGCTGCAGCAGGCGATCGCCTCCCTGCAGGAACGCTGGGGCATTGATCTGCCCGCTGATGTCTTCGCCTGGAGCCGCAATGACTGGTTGCTGATCCGGGATGGTGATGACTGGGTGTTCGCAGTCAACCGCACTGCTCCCGAATCGGCCGCCGGTATCGCGGCCCTCGATGCCCTGGCGGTGGCGCGGGGCTACCAGCCCACCGACCTGACCCTGGAGAATCGCCATCCGGTCACGGCCTGGACCCGGCTCAAGGCCGAAGGTCGCCGCAACCAGCTCCAGGCCAGCCTGCGGGGTGCCCACACCCGGGAGGGCGACTACGAACTGTTCGCCACCTCCCTGGAGAGCCTGGGCCGGGCCCTGGAGGGGGGGCTGGGCAATCGTGCCGATTTCCGGCGGGTACGCGAGGCTCTGCCGACCCGGGATCAGGGGCTGATCTTCGTCGACTGGCGTCAGGAACGGGAGGGGCTGACCCGCCGACTGCCGGGCCTGAAACTGCTGACGGCACCCTTGGAGCCGCTGCTGCGCCATCTGAGTGCCCTGGGACTGTCGGGGGGCACGACCGCGGACGGTCTGGTGCGTGCCAGTCTGCAGTTGGATCTGGGAGCCTGAGGCGGATGCGGGAGCTCTACCTGGTTCGCCACGGCATTGCCGTCGACCGTAGTCTGGGCATGGTCGATGGGGAGCGCCCCCTGACCGCGACCGGCCAGCGGCGGACCCTGCGGGTCGGCCAGCGGCTGGTGGAACTGGGTATCCGCTGCGATCGCCTCCTCTCGAGTCCCCTGGTGCGGGCCCGTCAGACCGCCTCCCTGCTGGTGGAGGCTCATGTCGCGCCGGAGGTGGAGATCTGTCCGGCTCTGCAGCCGGGGGGCGACCTGCGCCAGGGACTGCAGCAGATCCAGCGGCAGGACTGGTCGCGGCTGGTTCTGGTCGGCCATGAGCCCGATCTGGGGCTGTGGGCGGAAACTCTGGTCTGGGGAGCGACCCAGGAGAAGCTGATCGTCAAGAAAGCGGGGGTAATCGGCCTGCTCTACCCCCCCTCCGGCGACCCGATCGGCCAGTGTCAACTGTTCTGGCTGGCGCCCCCCAGACTGCTGATCTGAGCGGCGATCCCCGTAAGGTTTGCCGCGAACAAAGCGGTCAGGGCCCTCTGGTAGGCTAGCGATCATTGCAGTGCTGAGACGACGTCAATGGTTGCGGTCAGCGAGTACAAGCCCGGCCTGGAAGGGGTTCCGGTCACGCTTTCGAGCATCAGTTTTGTTGATGGACAGAATGGGGTGCTCGAATACCGGGGCATCCCGATCGAACAGCTGGCCCAACGCAGCTCCTTTCTGGAGACCACCTATCTGCTGATCTGGGGCAAGCTGCCCACCAAGGCGGAACTCGAGGACTTCGAGCATGAGATCCGCTATCACCGGCGGGTCAAGTACCGCATCCGGGACATGATGAAGTGCTTCCCGGAAAGCGGGCACCCGATGGATGCCCTGCAGGCGAGTGCGGCGGCCCTGGGCCTGTTCTACAGCCGTCGTGCCCTCGATGATCCCGCCTATATCCGGGCGGCAGTGGTACGACTGATGGCCAAGATCCCGACGATGGTGGCGGCCTTCCAGCTGATCCGCAAGGGGAACGATCCGATTCAACCCCGGGATGACCTCGACTACGCCGCCAACTTCCTCTACATGCTCACGGAGCGGGAACCGGACCCCGTGGCGGCCCGTATCTT
>CAYZUY010000126.1:588-6958 GCA_964481495.1 uncultured bacterium | reverse complement strand
CCACCAGATCCGCCAGGGAACTGGCCCCAGCGGCGATCGCCCCCGCTTCCATCAGACTCTGCAGTTCTTCGGTGCGCCGCTTGTAGCCGACGACGCGGTGTCCGGCCCGCATCAGACGGGTGGCCATGTTGGCGCCCATGCGGCCGAGGCCAATCAGTCCCAGTTCCATCATCCGTGTCCGTTCGTCGCCCTGATCCTAGAACCGGGATCGGACGCCGTCATCGACTGTTCCGGGGAACTTCCACTTTTTTCTACAACTGCAGAAAACAGCCGGGGCGGGACCGAATCAACGGTCCCGCCCCGGCTGAGCTTGCAAGCGGAAATCGGACTAGAACTGGTTCAGGTTGACGCCCTGTTCCTTGGCGAAAGCGCTCAGACCCTTCTTGCCGATGGTCTTGAGGGCTTTGGTGGAGAGGCGCAGCTTCACGAAGCGCTTACCTTCCGGCCACCAGATCCGCTTTTCCTGCAGGTTGACGTGCTGCAGACGCTTGGTGCGGCGGTGGGAGTGGGAGATGGCCATTGCATTGTTGGCCTTCTTGCCCGTCAGTTCGCAGACGCGGGACATGGATTTACTCCGGAGCAGTTTTGCATGCAGCTTTCCATCATACCAAGCGGCGGCAGGCCGCTCAAACGCTGGCTCGGGCCCAGGGCCCGCCGCAGACCGTGGCCCCGCCATCCCCGGGCTGGAAGTTGCTCCATTGCTGTTCCCGATAGATGCGCCGCCCCCGGCAGTCCACCACCACCTTCACCGGCTGCAGTGCCTCGCGGCGCACCGTCGCCCGGAACTCCCAGTACTGCTTGGCGCTGCGCTTGAGGTCCTCGACGCAGATCGACTGGAACGCCTCGTGGCGGCAGAACAGCGGCCTTGCCTGCGCGGGCAGGCAGGCCAGGGACCAGATCAGGAGCAGAACCAGAAGAGTGCGCATCGTATCCATATCTTTACAATGGTTGAGGCCTGCTCTGCCTATCTTCGGAATTCCATGACTGCGCCTGCTGTCCGGATTGAACGGCTCGTCAAACGCTACGGCTCGGTCGAGGCCGTCCGGGATGTCAGCTTCCAGGTGGAGGCGGGCGAAATCTTCGGGCTGCTGGGTCCCAACGGGGCCGGCAAGACGACCACTCTGCGCTGCCTCTGCACCCTCAGCCGCCCCGACGCCGGTCTGCTGGAGGTGGACGGGGTGTCGGTGCTCGATCAGCCCCGGGCGGCCCGCCAGCGACTGGGCTACGTGGCCCAGGAGGTGGCGATCGACAAGGTGCTCACCGGCCGCGAACTGCTGGAACTGCAGGCCGCCCTCTACCACCTGCCCCGGGGGATCATCGCCGAGCGGGTCCAGAGCGTGATCGACCTGCTGGAAATCGGTGAGTGGGCGGACCGCAAGTGCGGCACCTACTCCGGTGGAATCCGCAAGCGCCTCGATCTGGCCAGCGGGTTGCTGCACCAGCCGAAGCTGCTGGTGCTCGACGAGCCCACTGTCGGTCTCGATATCGAGAGCCGCGTCGTGGTCTGGGACTTCCTGCGTCGCCTGCGGGCCCAGGGGATCACGGTACTGATCACCAGCCACTACCTGGAGGAAATCGATGCCCTCGCCGATCGGGTGGCGATCATCGACCAGGGTCAGGTGATCGCCTGCGGTACCCCCGACCAGCTCAAGGACCGACTGGGGGGCGATCGCGTCACCCTGCGGCTGCGCGAGTTCTCGCCCCGCACTGAAGCGGAACAGGCCCGGGATCTGCTGCTGGGGCTCGACTGCGTCCAGGAGGTGATCATCAACAGCGCCCAGGGTAACTCCCTCAATCTGGTGGTCAGCGCTGGGTCCGACGTGCTTGAGCGTGTGCGCAGCACCCTCGGAAGCGCCGGACTGCCCACCTTCGGGATTGCCCAGGCCCGGCCCAGTCTCGATGACGTCTATCTGGCCGCTACGGGGCGCACCCTGCTGGACGCGGAACTGGCGGCGGCGGGCAGCCGCGACCTCAAAGCTGAACGCAAGCGTGAGATGAGCAAGAAGTAACCATGACCACGGCAGACTTCCCCACCCAATCCGTCTGGGCCGATTTCTGGCAGGAGACCTTCGGGCTGCTGCGCCGTCTGTTCATCCAGCTCAAGCGTCGCCCCACCACCCTGGTGGCCGGGGTGATCCAGCCACTGATGTGGCTGGTTCTGTTCGGAGCCCTGTTCCAGAACGCGCCCCAGGGGCTGTTCGGCGAGGGAATCAGCTACGGCCGCTTTCTGGGAGCGGGGGTGATCGTCTTCACCGCCTTCTCGGGTGCGCTCAACGCCGGTCTGCCGGTGATGTTCGACCGGGAGTTCGGCTTCCTCAACCGGCTGCTGGTGGCACCCCTGGCCTCCCGCTTCTCGATCGTCATGGCCTCGGCGCTCTACATCACGGTCCTGAGCTTCGTTCAGACGGCGGCCATCCTGCTGGTGAGTGCTGTGCTGGGTGCCGGACTGCCGGACCTGGCGGGTCTGGCGGTGATCACCGGCATCGTGCTGCTGCTGGTGCTGGGGGTGACGGGGCTGAGCCTGGGGCTGGCCTTCAGCCTGCCGGGCCACATTGAACTGATCGCCGCCATCTTCGTCACTAACCTGCCGCTGCTGTTCGCCAGCACCGCCCTGGCGCCGCTGTCGTTCATGCCCAACTGGCTGCAGTGGGTGGCCAGCCTCAACCCGCTCAGCTATGCTATCGAGCCGATCCGCTGGATCTACCTCCATCCCGACTGGCACTGGGGCGACGTGATTCTCAGCACTCCCTTCGCCGAGGTCAGTTTCGCGGCGGCCCTGGCTATCCTGCTGGCCTTCGGCACAGCCTCCCTGCTGCTGATTCAGCCGGCCCTCAAGCGCAGCCTCAGCTGAGCGAACTTCCTACAATCATTCAGAGTCCCGAAGAGACGTCATGGCTGCCCCGATGAAGAAAGGAACCCTGATTCGCGTCAATGCCGAGAAGCTGCAGGGCAGCCTGGAAGCCCAGGCCAGCGACAGCCGTCTGCCCGGCTATCTGCTCGAAACCACCGGCGAGATTCTCGACGTCAAGGGCGACTATGCCCTGGTGCGCTTCCCGGTGCCGACGCCCAACGTCTGGCTGAAGCTGGACCAGATCGAAGCCGCCGCCTAGTCGCCCGGGTGGCGATCGCCCTGCTCTGACTTCAGCGGGCGATCGCCGCCACCTGTTCCTTCACCTCCCGGCGCATGCGGCTGGCGATGCGCATCATTTCGCGGCCATCGCCGAGTGCTTCATCGTCGTAGCACTGGGTGAAGCGTTCCAGTTCCGAGAGCGCATCCCCCAGCTGATTCAGGCAGTAGTAGAGACTGGCGGCAATCCGGGCGGCGCTGCCGGGGTTGCGGGCACTGCGGAACTGCCGCTCGGCCTTGGTCAACTGCTGGCGCGAGTCCTCCAGGTACGTGCAGAAGACTGCCATCAGCTCGTCGTCGTAGGGGTCGGCCGCCAGGGCATTCAGCTGCTTCTTGAAGGGACTGATCACCTTGCTCAGGCAGCGGTCCACGGGCTGATAAATCTGGGCCAGCCAGAGGTCGAGGTCATCGCCATTGCTGGCGGCCGTCTGGGCGCGGTGGGCCTGGGTGGCCGTGGCGGCGGCCGCTTGGCGATCGCCCTGACGGTGGCCCCGTTCCCGGTCGTAGTGCTGGCGCCGGTGGGCGTCCCCCAGCACTTCGTAGGCGGCGTTCAGCCGCACGAACTTCTCATGACTGGCACTGGCCTCGCCGCTGTCGGGGTGCAGCTGCTTGGCCAGGGTGCGGTAGGCCTGCTTGATCTGGGCAGCGGTCGCATCCGGACCCAGGCCCAGGGTGCCGTAGTGGTCCGGGAGCCGGGTCATGAGCTAGAGCGTCGGCACAGGGGCGACGTCCTGGAACAGGGGCGTCGACAGGTAGCGCTCACCGAAGCTGGGCTGGATCATCACAATCAGCTTGCCGTCGTTCTCCGGGCGCTGGGCCAGACGGATGGCGGCACAGAGGGCGGCACCCGAGGAGATCCCCGACAGCAGTCCTTCCTCCCGGGCCAGACGGCGGGCGAAGGCGATCGCCTCGTCATCGCTGACGGCAATCACCTCATCAATCAGGTCCCGGCGCAGTACCTCAGGCACGAACCCGGCGCCGATGCCCTGAATCTTGTGGGGACCGGGCTGACCGCCGGACAGCACCGGGCTGTTGCTCGGTTCCACCGCCACGACCCGGAAGCCGGGCTTGCGCAGCTTGATCACTTCCGCTACCCCGGTGATCGTGCCACCGGTGCCGACGCCGCCGACGATGAAGTCGACTTGACCGTCGGTGTCGGCCCAGATCTCCTCGGCGGTGGTTTCGCGGTGAATCTTCGGGTTGGCAGGGTTGCGGAACTGCTGCAGCATGTAGGCGTTGGGCAGTTCGGATGCGATCGCCTGGGCCCGGCGGATGCAGCCACTCATCCCCTCGTTTCCGGGGGTCAGTTCCAGTTCGGCCCCGTAGGCCCGCAGCATCGCCCGGCGCTCGGCGCTCATGGTGTCGGGCATGGTCAGAATCAGCCGGTAGCCCAGGGCCGCGGCGGCCATAGCCAGGGCAATACCGGTGTTACCGGAGGTGGGCTCCACCAGCACGGTCTTCCCGGGGGTGATCTGCCCGGCCCGCTCGGCTTCGCGGATCATGCTGATGCCGATGCGATCCTTGACGGATGAGGACGGGTTGAGGCTCTCCAGCTTGACCAGAATCCGGGCCCGGCAGCCTTCCGCCTGGGGAATGCGGTTGAGCGCCACCAGCGGTGTGCCGCCGATCAGTTCGGTGATGTTGCCCGCGACACGCATGGGAGGTTCGCCTCAGCTCAGATGTAGTACATGATGTCGGCCTGGAGCCGCTCGTTGCGCCGGTCCACCAGGGCCTGCAGGCTGTAGCCCTCGAGCACGGTTTCTGCCGCCGCCGTCAGTTCCTGCCGCAGTTCCTGGATCAGGTGGGACTCCAGGCTCGGACCGGCGGATTCCACCGGGGCCTGTTCGTATCCCTCGATGGAGCGGATGATCTCCAGCACGGAAATCTGCCAGGGCTCCCGGGCCAGCAGGTAGCCGCCCTTGGCCCCCCGCTGACTGCGCACCAGTCCATTGCGGCGCAGCACGGCCAGCAGCTGCTCCAGATAGCGGTCCGGAATCTGCTGGCGATCAGCCACTTCCCGAATCCGCATCGGCTCGGAGCGATCGTGGGCCGCCGCCATCTCGATCAGGGCCCGCAGGGCGTATTCACTTTTGGCGGAGAGCTCCACGCAGGCGGCCGGGACGCAACCCTCTTATTATACCCCGGTAAATTGCCGGAGATTGGGTGTATTGCGACCCTGCAAAGAAAACGGCCCCGCCGAAGCGGAGCCGCAGATTGTGGGGAGGGAGTTGGTGAGGAGTCGGTGACCGGAGAGCCTAGAAGCTGAAGGTGGTCACGACGTAGGGGACGTAGGTGGTGCCACCGACTTGGTTGACGCCAGTGGCCTGTTGGCCGTTTGTGCCGGACTCGATGATGATCCCGGGCTGGATGGCGATGCTGTCGGTGATCTGGAACTTGTAGTTGGTTTCGAAGGTTAGACCGGGGGCATCCGCCTGACCGGCAACACTGCTGCCGGAGACGTAGGGCTGCTGACCGATGGCAATCATCGCGCTGTTGCCCTTGGCACCCAGGTTGGGGAAGGTGAAGCCAAGGCTCCAGGTCTGGATGCCAGCAGTGTTGCTGCTGCCGAACTGGCTGGCGAAACCAACGCCGTAGGCAGCGTTGAAGGTCGCGCCGGGGTCAAAGGCCCAACCAGCCGAGAAGGCCAGGTTGTTCGTGGAAATCGGTGCGGTGCTGGCGCCGAAGGGAGAAGCAGCACGGGTGGTGCCGAGGTCGCTGGCGTAGTTGGCGTTACGCAGCGCGTAGGCGATGTTGAAGCGGAAGTTGCCGCTGTCGGTCTTGAACGCAAAGTTGGTGTTGAAGTCGTAGCCGTTCTGCTGACCAGCAGCAGCGTTGGCAACGCCAAAGAAACCGCCGTTGTTGGTCTGGCCGGTGAAGACGCTACCGTTGGGAGCAGAGTTACGGTTGATATAGCCAACTTGCCAGCTGAAGTTCTTGCTGACGGCCCAGTTCAGCGCAATGGCTGCCGTTTCACCGTTCCGGGTATCAGCGTAAACGTTGGCGCCAGCATACTTGAAGGCCTTGGATTGGCTGATGTTGCCGGTGTAGAAGGTGGCGTTGGTCATGCCCCAGTCAGCGGGCTGCATGCCGTTGACACCAACGGTGAAGGTGACGTTGTTGACCGGGAACTGGTAGTAGAGCTTGTCGAGGTAGACACCGTTATTGGTGTTGTTAACACCAGCAGAGCTACCGCCGAACTGCTCGATGTTGGCGCTGCGATCGCCGCTGCTCAGCCAGCTGTTG
>CAYZUY010000126.1:0-578 GCA_964481495.1 uncultured bacterium | reverse complement strand
TGCCAGCGACACCGACGGTGAAGGTGACGTTGTTGACCGGGAACTGGTAGTAGAGCTTGTCGAGGTAAATACCGTTGTTTTGGCCTTGGCCGATGTCACCACTGCCGAACTGCTCGATGTTAGCGCTGCGATCGCCGCTGCTCAGCCAGTCGTTCGTCTGGACACCGTTACGGGCCCGCAGGGTGGTCTTCAGCAGATCCTTGCCGGTGAAGGAGGTGTTGAAGTTCAGGTCAAGGCGGTAGGCGAACTGGGTCGCACCGGCTTGAGCGTTGTTCACACCACCAGCGTCGTTGGCGACGGTGTTGAGCACGAATTCAGCACGACCGGCCAGCTTGGTGGTGGTGCTGAACTGACGGGCCTGCAGTTCCTTGGTCTTGGCTTCGAGGGCGTCGACGCGGCCGCGCAGGGTCGCCAGTTCACCCTGGAAGTCTTCCATCAGACGCTTCAGGGTGTCGAGGTCTTCCTTGGAAGCGGCGTACTCGGTCACCTTGTCGATGCAGGCGTTCAGACCGGCCGCGAATTCGTAGCGGCTCAGGGCCTTGTTGCCCTGGTAGGTCTTGTTGGGGTAGCCGACGATG
>CAYZUY010000125.1:0-6965 GCA_964481495.1 uncultured bacterium | reverse complement strand
GGTGCCCCCGGCGATCGCCAGCACCTTGACCATTGGATTGATCCCCAGCCCCCGCCAGGTCTCATCCATGGCGGCGGCAACGGCGGCGGCGGTCTCCGGGCTGGCCAGAGCCAGCAGGGTCGGTCCCGCACCGCTGATCACCATCGCGTGAGCGCCGGCGGCCAGGGCAGCGGCCTCCACCTCGGCATAGCCGCTGATCAGGGACTGTCGGTAGGGCTGGTGGATGCGATCCTGCAGGGCCGCCCGCAGCCAGCTCGGGTTGCCGGTTTCCAGGGCCCGGATCACCAGGGCGCAGTGGGCGGTGTTGAAGATGGCATCGGCGCGGCTGTAGTCCTGGGGCAGGACGGAGCGGGCCGCCTCGGTGCTCAGTTCGAAGTCGGGAATCGCCAGCACCGGCACCACCTCGGGGTTCCAGTTCAGGTCGGCGGTGACCCAGCTCCCCTCGGGGTCGGTGGCCGCCAGTACGGCGCCGCCCAGGTAGGCAGGCACAACGTTGTCGGGGTGGCCTTCAATCTCCGTCGCCAGATCGCGGATGTGCTCCCGGCTGAGGGGGTTACCCGCCAGGGCATTGGCGCCCACCAGCCCGGCGACGATGGCCGTGGCGGAACTGCCCAGCCCCCGGGCCAGGGGCACCGCCAGCTCCACGTCCAGCTTCAGCCCGGGTGCCGGTTGCCCCAGTTCCCGGTAGACCCGCTCGAAGCACTGCACCACCAGATTGTCGGCCTCACGGCTCACCTTCTCGGCTTCCGGACCGACGGCGGCGATCGCCAGCTGGCCCGCAGGCAGCGCCTCGAAGCGGAAACGGTTGTAGAGGTTGAGGGCGGCGCCCAGGCAGTCGAACCCGGGTCCGAGGTTGGCGGTGGTGGCGGGAACGGAGACGAGAACTGCCATGGGTCTGCTGTGGGAGGCCAAGGATCAGCCTACCGGACCGGTGGCCTGTACAGCCCCTTGGGCTATGAGCCCCGGGCACGGCAGGATGGAGGAATGGATTCCAACGCTGCGATCGCCGCCATCCTTGATGGCTACGCCCAGGGTAATTTCCTGATGGCAGATGAGGACGGCATCCTCGGCTGGTACCGTAGCCGCGTCCGCACGCTGATTCCCCTCGACGACCGGTTCCGCTATCCCACCTCCCTGCGGCGGGTGATCAACCAGCGCCGCTTCACGATGCGGATCAGTGCCGATTTCCCGGGTGTAGTCGATGGTTGTGCCACCCGGCCCGAGACCTGGATCTCACCCCAGCTGAAGCAGCTGTATCAGACCCTGCACCGGGCGGGCTGGGCCCACAGTTTCGAGGCCTGGCACGACGGCCAGCTGGCCGGGGGAATCCTCGGCCTCACCCTGGGCGGGGTGTTCATCGGCGAGTCGATGTTCTACGCCAAGCCCGAGGCCTCCAAGGCGGCAATGGTGGCCCTGGTCGCCCATCTGCGCCAGCGCGGCTACTGCGTCTTCGATGCCCAGCTGATGAATCCCCATCTGGCCCGTTTCGGGGCCTACCAGATCGAGGATGCGGACTACAGTCAGCTGCTGGCCGAGGCGATCGCCCTGCCCTGCCGCTTCCTCCCCGGTCCCGAGGACAGCTGAGGGGCACCCCCAAGCGGAGGTGCCCCTCGAAATGATGCCGTTGTGCTCTGCTCGTTACAGCGCCACCTTTTCGACACTTTCCCGCTGGGGATGCAGAGGAGCCTCCTTCTGCAGGGCCTGATGCAGCCGGTTGAGGGCGTGCAGATAGGCCTGAGCCGAGGCAACGATGATGTCGGTGTTGGCGGAGTGGCCGGAGAAGATCCGATCCTCATGGCGCAGGCGGATGGTCACTTCCCCGATGGCATCGATGCCTGCCGTCACGGACTTGACCGAGAACTCGATCAGTTCATTCGGGACGGCGGTAACCCGATTGATCGCCCGGTAGACTGCATCCACAGGGCCGGTGCCGATAGCGGCGTCGGTCAGCTGGGTGCCGTCGGGGGTGCTGAGGGCGATGGTGGCCGTCGGTCGGGCATGGTCGCCGCAGGACACCTGCACGTGTTCGAGGCGGTAGAACTCCTCGGTCTGCTGGGTCTCGTCGTTGACGATCGCCTCCAGATCCCGGTCGGTGATCTCACGCTTCTTGTCCGCCAGCTCCTTGAAGCGGGCGAAGGCCTTGTTCAGGTCATTGTCGCTGAGGTCGTAGCCCAGCTCCTGCAGACGGCTGCGGAAGGCACTGCGGCCGGAAAGCTTGCCCAGGGTGAGCCGGTTGGTGGAGAGGCCGCTGGTCTCGGCATCCATGATTTCGTAGGTGAGCCGGTTCTTGAGCACGCCGTCCTGGTGGATGCCGCTCTCGTGGGAGAAGGCGTTGGCACCGACGATCGCCTTGTTAGGCTGCACCAGCATGCCGGTGAGGTTGGACACCAGCCGCGAGGTCTTGTAGATCTCCTGGGTACGGATCTGGGTCAGAGGCTCCTCCGAGTCCGCCGGGCGACCGAGGAAGGGGTTGAAGTACTGGCGCCGCACGTGCAGCCCCATCACCAGCTCCTCAAGGGCGGCGTTGCCGGCCCGTTCGCCGATGCCGTTGATCGTGCACTCCAACTGACGGGCCCCATTCTTGACCGCCTCCAGGAAGTTGGCGACCGCCAGACCGAGGTCGTTGTGGCCGTGGACGGAGATGATCGCCCGGTCGATGTTGGGGACGTTCTCCTTGATCCCCTTGATCAGGGCACCGAACTCGGCCGGGGTGGTGTAGCCGACGGTGTCGGGGATGTTGACGGTGGTTGCCCCGGCGGCGATCGCCGCCTCAAGGCACTGGTAGAGGAATTCAGGGTCCGAGCGGCCCGCGTCCTCGGGGGAGAATTCCACGTCATCCACCAGTGAGGCAGCGTAGCCCACCATCTCGGGGATAATTTCCAGCACCTCCGATCGGGTCTTCTTGAGCTTGTACTGCATGTGGATGTCGCTGGTGGCGAGGAAGGTGTGAATCCGCTTCTTCGCCGCCGGAGCCAGGGCCTTGGCCGCGGCATCAATATCATTGCGGGTGGCCCGGGCCAGACTGCAGATGCGTGGGCCGTCGGGGCTGCCCACTTCCGCCGCAATCCGGTTCACGGCCTCGAAGTCCCCGGGGCTGGCAAAGGCGAAGCCCGCCTCGATCACGTCCACGTTCAGCCGGGCCAGCTGCCGGGCAATCGTCAGCTTCTCCTCCAGGTTCAGGCTGGCCCCGGGGGATTGCTCGCCGTCCCGCAGGGTGGTGTCGAAGATGATGATGCGATCGGAGGTCATGCTGACTGGCCTCAGGCAGAATCTGAAGATCTTAATTCTAGGGAGCTAGCCGCGGCTGCGCCGCTCCATCCGCTGGCGTTTTTCCGGCGTCAGATCAGCGTGGCAGTGGGGGCAGCAGATTCCCGGCTCGTAGTGGGGCGAAAGCCGGTCTTCCGGAGTGAGTGCCCAACCGCAGCCGCGGCAGCGGTCCAGGGTGTGACTGGGCTGGAGCCCGTGACCCACCGCCACCCGTTCATCGAAGACGAAGCATTCGCCCTGCCAGAGGCTCTGCTCGGGCGGGATTTCCTCGAGGTAGCGGAGGATGCCGCCTTCAAGGTGATAGACCTGTTCGAACCCCTGGCTGAGCAGATAGGCCGAGGCCTTCTCGCAGCGGATACCGCCGGTGCAGAACATTGCTACCCGCCGCTGCTGCTGCGGGTCCAGCTCCCGGTCCACGTAGTCCGGAAACTGGCGGAAATGCTCGGTCTGCGGGTCCAGGGCACCCTGGAAGGTTCCGATCTGGACCTCGTAGTCGTTGCGGGTATCGACCACCACAACGTCCGGGTCGCTAATCAGCGCATTCCACTGCTGGGGCGGCACGTAGGTGCCCACCCGCACCGCTGGATTGGCCTCGGGCTGCCCAAAGGTGACGATTTCCTGCTTGAGCTTCACCTTCAGGCGCTGGAACGGGGCTGCCTCCGCCTCGGACCATTTGGCGCCGAGGCGGGCAAAGCGGGGGTCGAGGCGCAGCCAGTCCAGCAGCGCTTCGAGGGCAGGGCGATCACCGCTGATCGTGCCATTGATCCCTTCCGGTGCCAGCAGCAGTGTGCCGAAGATGGCGCTCTCCCGGCAGCGGTTCAGCAGGGGCTCGCGCCAGTCTGCGAAGTCGGGCAGGTCGGCAAAGCAGTAGAGCGCGGCGATCGACCAGATCATGCGCTCACAGGCACCGGGGCAGGACTGGCGACTTCGGGTCGTTCACCCTTTTCGATGAAACTGCGGATGTCGTTCAGATCGATGTAGCGATCGGTGGCATTGCGCAGTTCGCGGGCGATCATCCCCTCGGTCGAGACCACGGTGATGTGGGTATTGCGGGCCCGCAGCAGCTCCACCGCCCGCTCAAAGTCGCCATCGCCACTGAACAAAATCACCTGGTCGTACTGGTCGACGGTGTTGAACATGTCGACCACGATTTCAACGTCCAGGTTCGCTTTCTGGTAGTAACGGCCGTAATTATCGTCGTTGAGTTCCTTGAGATTCTTGGCCCGGACCGTATAGCCGAGACTGATCAGAGCATCCCGGAAGCCGCGCTGGTCCTGAGCATCCTTGATGCCGGTGTACCAGAAAGCATTGGTGAGACTGACGTCCGGACGGTTGGTGAAGTAGGCCAGCACCCGGCGCGGATCAAAGAACCAGCCATTTTTCTGCTGGGCATAAAACATATTGTTGCCGTCGATAAAGATCGACAGGCGGGTCTGACGAAACATCTGTGAAGGCTCTAGAAGTTAAACGGTTAGGTTGCGGATTTAGAACTGGACAGACTCAGCTCTGACACTGAGTTGGATAGATAAAAACTGAGGTGGCAGGATAGATATCTTCATTAAATCCATTGTAGCGAATATCAGCTGGATTACGGAAGACTGCGGACGTGTTGCAGGGCGATCGCCCGATTGGCCAGATAGGCCTGGCGCTTGAGCTGAGCCTGGGCGTAAAGCGGATCTCCCGCCGGGACCTGCTCCAGTGCGGCGATCGCCGCATCCCACCGTTGTGCCACCCCGGTCCAGGCCTCGGCGCTGGGGCTACGGCGTACGTCCCGGGCAGCCACTGCAGCGTCCCAGCCAAGTTTCAGACCGGTGTCCAGATGGGCCTGGGCGGAGGGCGAAGGCACGACCCGACTGGCACTCGGGGTCGCCGAGCCGGGTAGCCACGGCTGACCAAGCAGGGCACGGGTGAGGGCGTAGGTTCCTCCCAGGGCAGTCATCAGAACCAGCAGTACCAGCAGGGGCCCCCGGAAGCGATTCGGCGTCTGCGGGCTCGTCTCAACAACCTCTGGGGCCTCGCCCCGCAGGCGACTCCAGCAGGGCTCTGCGGCCTCGGCCTGGAAACCGTGAATGTGGGTCAGCCCCTGCGGCGTTTGCAGGCGCTGCAGAGCCTCGGCAATCAGGTCGCTCCAGCGGTCCGGTTCCAGGTCCTGTTCCGCGCTCAGGGCGACATGCAGTTCCCCCCGGGCCCGCCCGACGCGTACCCGAATCCCCCGGGGTTGCAGCAGTCGGCTCAGGTAGGCGGCGATCACACCCGGATCACCCGACCGGGCCCGGGTGTCGAAATCGGCGGATGACATTGCGGTGGCCTTGGGGCTTCTGTGCTGACAGCGTGCCCCGAGCCGCCGGTCAAGCAACGGGAAATGGTCGGCCCTGACACCGTTCCGGCGGGATCGCTGCTCTACACTGGCTGCAACCGGTCGCGATCCCCGGCTGATCCCGGTGATCCCCGACGCGCCCCAACGGAATTCGTGCCCATGGCTCTCGGCTACCTCGCGCTTGTTCTCCACGCTCACCTCCCCTTCGTGCGTCACCCGGAAAGTGACTACGTACTGGAGGAGGAATGGCTGTTCGAGGCCATCACCGAGACGTACATTCCCCTGCTGCACGCCTTCGAAGGTCTGAAGCGGGATGGGGTCGACTTCAAGCTGACCATGAGCATGACGCCGCCGCTGGTGTCGATGCTGCGGGACCCGCTGCTGCAGGAGCGCTACCTCAGTCACCTGAATCTGCTGATTGAGCTCTCCGAGAAGGAGATCGACCGCAACCGTCACGAGGGTCACCTGCGCTACCTGGCGGAGTACTACGTCCAGGAATTCCTCAATACCCGTACCACCTGGGAGCGCTACGGCCGGGATCTGGTCGGTGCCTTTAAGGGCTTCCAGGACAGTGGCAATCTCGACATCATTACCTGCGGGGCCACCCACGGCTATCTGCCCCTGATGCGCCAGTATCCCGAAGCGGTCTGGGCCCAGCTGCAGGTGGCCTGCGACAGCTACCGCGAGAACTTCGGCCGCGATCCCAAGGGCATCTGGCTGCCGGAGTGTGCCTACTACGAAGGCCTGGAGCGGATGGTCGCCGATGCCGGGCTGCGCTACTTCATCATGGATGGCCACGGGCTGCTCTACGCCCGCCCTCGCCCCCGCTTCGGGGCCTACGCGCCGATCTTCACCGAGAGCGGGGTGGCGGCCTTCGGGCGTGACCACGAAAGCTCCCAGCAGGTCTGGTCTTCCGAGGTGGGCTACCCCGGGGCGGCGGAGTACCGGGAGTTCTATAAGGACCTAGGCTGGGAAGCCGAGTACGAGTACATCAAGCCGTACATCATGCCCAACGGGCAGCGCAAGAACACCGGCATTAAGTACCACAAGATCACCGGCCGGGGTCTGGGCCTGCAGGACAAGGGTCTCTACGACCCCTACTGGGCGCGCGAGAAGGCGGCTGAGCATGCCAGCAACTTCATGTTCAACCGCCAGCAGCAGATTGAGCATCTTCACGGCGTGATGGGACGCCCGCCGGTTGTGCTCTCTCCCTACGACGCAGAGCTGTTCGGCCACTGGTGGTATGAGGGCCCCTGGTTCCTTGACTTCCTGTTCCGCAAGACCTGGTACGACCAGGATGTCTTCGAGATGACCCACCTGGCGGGCTATCTGCAGGCGAACCCCACCCAGCAGGTCGCACGGCCCAGCCAGTCCAGCTGGG
>CAYZUY010000124.1:0-6975 GCA_964481495.1 uncultured bacterium | reverse complement strand
TCAGCTGGCCCTCCCGGGTGATCGTGCCGACCGGCTGGCGCACCAGCCCGATCTGGCGATCGCTGCGGTAGGTGATTTCCGGGGCCGTCAGCTTCCAGGCGGTTTTCTGCTTCGGCTGGGTCTGGCCGATCACAGCGTTGCGCACCACCAGATCCGGGCCGTCCTTGGGCTTCGGCGGCGGTGGGGCGGGCTGGCAGCCCCCCAGTACCAGACCTCCGATCAGCAGCAGGGCCAGGGGGGCGGCGCGCATGGGGCCTCCTAGGCTTCCACCGGAGTGGCTTCGAGGCTGCGGAACACGGGCGAGGGATCGCCCAGGGGCTGCTCGGCCACCATCAGGCCCCAGCGGCGGTGGCTGGCGAAGTCGGGACAGCGGGCCGGATCGTTGAAGTCGGCGTCGTAGCCCAGCTGCCGGTAGATCTCGGTGCTGATACCGGGGATCACCGGCGAGAGCAGGTAGGCGGCCTGCCGGACGGACTCGAGCACGGCGCAGAGGATTTCCTCGACGGCGGCGCGGTTACCCTGCTTGTGCTGGGTCCAGGGGGCCTGTTCATCGAGGTACTTGTTGCCGCGCTGTACCAGCGCCAGAACCTCGCCGCAGGCCTCGCTGAAGGCCAGCCGGTCGTAGGCGTCGCCGACGCGATCGCCCAGTTCCGCACCGATTTGCTGCAGAGCATTGTCGGCGGGAAGGTCTGCTGCCGCCAGGCTGAGCCGCTGGTCGCAGTAGCGCCGGGCCATGTTCAGGGTGCGGTTGAGTAGGTTGCCCAGGTCGTTGGCCAGGTCGGCGTTGCAGGTGTTTATGAACCGCTCCTCCTGGTAGTCGCCATCGCGGCCGAACTCGATTTCCTTGAGGAAGTAGTAGCGCACCGCATCGGCCCCGAAGCGATCCACCAGCTCGAAGGGATCGAGGGTATTGCCCAGGCTCTTGCCCATCTTCAGACCGTCCTTGGTCAGGAAGCCGTGGCCGAATACCCGTGGCGGCAGGGGCAGCTCCGCCGACATCAGCATGGCCGGCCAGTAGACGGCGTGGAAGCGCAGGATATCCTTGCCGATCAGGTGCAGATTGATCGGCCAGAAGCGGGCCAGGGCGTTCTCCAGGGTCGGCTCGGCTCCGGGCTCCAGCAGGGCGGTGATGTAGCCGAGTAGGGCATCGAACCAGACGTAGAGGGTGTGCTTGCTGTCGCCGGGTACCGGGAAGCCCCAGTCGAGGTTCACTCGCGAGATCGAGAAGTCCTGCAGCCCCTGGGCGACGAAGTTGAGCACCTCGTTGCGGCGGCTGGCGGGCTGGATGAAGTCGGGATGGGCGGCGTAGAAAGCCTCCAGAGCCTCCTGGTAGGCCGAGAGCCGGAAGAAGTAGTTCTCCTCGTCGCGCCACTCAACGCTCTGGTTGGTGTGGATCGGGCAGCGCTGCTCCTCGAGCAGGTCGCGCTCCTCCTTGAACTCCTCGCAGCCAACGCAGTACCAGCCCTGCTGACGGCCGACGTAGATGTCTCCCTTGGCGGCGACCCGAGCGTAGAACTGCTCGACGATGGCCTGGTGGTTGGGGGCGGTGGTGCGGCTGAAACGATCCCAGTCGATGTTCAGCTTCTGCCACAATTCCTCGAAGCGGGTAACGATGCCGTCGCAGTGCGCCTGGGGCGGGAGGCCCTTCTGCTCGGCGGTGCGCTGGATCTTCTGGCCGTGCTCGTCGGTGCCGGTGATCAGCAGCACGTCGTCGCCCTGGAGGCGGTGGTAGCGGGCGATCGCATCGGCGGCCATGGTGGTGTAGGCGCTGCCGATGTGGGGCACGTCATTGACGTAGTACAGCGGTGTGGTGACCGCAAAGGTCGGGCGTGCCGGTGCCTGCATGGGAAGAGAGACTGACTGCAATTCGCTAAGTCATCCTACCCTTCCGGGGTTGGCTGCCGGGGGATCGGCCGGGATCGGTTCCTGCGGGTTGCGGTGTTCCTGAAACCTTGTGGAAGCCTGCGTTCCCCGGGGTGGGTTAGCGGTATCACCGAGGTGCTGGAGCGGAGATGAACTGATGCCCGCAACCTCACTGTCCGACCCTGCGGTGATCCGAGCCTGGCTGGGTGGTCTGCTGGCGATCGCCCGGGCGGGCGGCGAACTCCACGCTGCCGAGATGCAGGCCCTGACCCAGCTGAGCCACGAGCGCTTCGACCAGGACGATCTCGACGGTCTGGAGCCTCTGGAGCCCCCCGACCTGGCCCGGGCCCTGGCGGCCGCCCCCGAACTCCACGATGACTTTCTGCGCACAGCGGTGATTGTGGCTCTGGCGGATGGCATCTTCAGCCGGGACGAGGCCGAGCTGCTGCGGGCCTTCGCGGCGGCCCTGGGGCATCAGCCCCCGGCCCTCGATCTGCTGGAAACCACCCGCTGCGACCCGGACGCCGCAGCGCACCCTGAGGATCCCTCGATGCTCACGCCTCTGCGTCACTGGCTGGATGGCCTGCAGGTCCATGACCCGCGTCTGGCTCACCTGCTGGTGCAGCTGATTCCGGCCCAGTGCCCCTTCGAACGGGATGTGGTGCTGTTCGGCCGCAAGCTGCTGCACATCCCGCCGATGTGCAAGCTGAATCCGGTCTACGACGAACTGGTGGGCCTGCGCTTTCGGGCCCTCTCCTACCTGGCCGATGAGTGCGGTGAGGATGTCAGTGCCCTCTGCTCGGCGGAGACCGCCCACTGAACAGGGAACAGTGGAGAATAGGGGCGCTCTCTGCCGGTCTGCCGATGTCGTCCGATGTGCTCACGACCCAGGTCCTTGTTGTCGGTGGGGGAACCGGCGGTACGGCCGCCGCCATCCAGGCCGCCCGACGGGGTGCCCAGGTGACCCTGGTGAGCGAATTTCCCTGGCTGGGCGGTATGCTCACCAGCGCCGGCGTTTCGGTGCCGGACGGCAATGAACTGGTGGCCTTTCAGACCGGCCTCTGGGGTGCCTTCCTGCGGGAGCTGCGCCAGCGTCAGCCGCAGGGGCTCGACCACGCCTGGGTGAGTTTCTTCAGTTTCGATCCCCGGCTGGGGGCTCGGATCTTCGCCGACTGGGTGGCGGCGCTGCCCAACCTGCGCTGGATTCAGGGTCAGCGCCCGCGGGCGGTGCGCTGCCAGGGCGATCGCCTCTGTGCTGTGCGCTTCGACCACTGCACCGTCGAAGCGGATCTGACTCTCGATGCCACGGAACTGGGGGATCTGCTGGCCCTGGGGGATGTCAGCTACCGCTGGGGCTGGGAATCCCAGGAACTGTGGCAGGAACCCAGCGCCCCTACCCAGGTGCAGCTGGATGGTGAACCGGTCTGCCGTCGCTACCCGGTACAGTCGCCCACCTGGGTGGTCTATCTCGAGGACTACGGTGAGGAGAAAGCCCCCGTCATCGTCAGCCCTCTGGCCCATCCCCCCAACTTCGAGGGGGCCTGGGAGAGCTGGAGCGATGCCCAGTTTCTCGACTACGGCCGCCTGCCCGGGGGACGGTTCATGCTCAACTGGCCGGGCATCGGCAACGACTACGGCGAGGGGCTCGACCGGCTGCTGGGCAGTGACGCCAGCCGTCAGGCCTACGGCCAGGAGGCGATCGCCCACAGTCTGGCCTTCGCGGCCCACGTGCAGCAGCGGCTGGGGCGGCGCTACGGTCTGGCCCGGGGGGTCTTCCCCACGGGCAGCGGCCTGGGCGGAGGAGCCCTGGCCCTGCACCCCTACTTCCGCGAGAGCCGCCGCCTGGAGGCGCTGCGGACGGTGACCGAAACCGACATCCTGCCCCGGCCGGGGGCGGTGGTGGCGGCGCTGCCGACCAACGGCCGGGGCGAGGTGAGCGCGATCGCCCTGGGCAACTACCCCAATGATCATCACTACCCCGGTTTCGACTACCGGCTTGCCCCCAAGTCCCTGCGCTGGGGCGGCCGCTGGACCGGTACGCCGTTCACGATCCCCTACGAGGCCCTGGTGCCCGTGGCGGTGGAGGGGCTGCTGGTCTGCGAGAAGAACATCGGCGTCTCCCACATGACCAACGGCGCGACCCGGCTGCAGCCGGTGGTGCTGAGTCTGGGGCAGGCGGCTGGCATGGCGGCGGCACTCTGTGTGCAGCGGGGCTGCCAGCCCCGGGACCTGCCGGTGCGGGATCTGCAGGAGGCCCTGATCGCCGACCCGCAGGCCCCGGCGGCGGTGATTCCGCTCTTCGACGCGGACCCCCGACGGCCGGACTGGGCGGACCTGCAGCGCCAGTACCTTGATCACCCCGACACCTATCCGGCTGATGGCTGCCACGGTGGGGCGATCGCGGCTCCGGCCGTGGATCTCCCGACCCTATCGGGACAGTTCCGGCGCCTGGGGGAGCAGGACTATCGCCTGGAAACGCCGACCGGTACTTGGCAACTGGTCACCCTGCGGGCGGAGGTGAACGCCGGTCTGGCGGCCCTCGCCGATGGTCAGCCCCTGAGCCTGCAGGGGCGCACCAACCCGGCCGGGAACTGGCTGCTGGTGGAATCGCTGTAGGGGCACCGCGCTAAGGCCGGAGCACTGTTAGGCTATATCGCACATTTGCCTGCCCCACCGGAGTGCCCTGCCCATGCCCCCCCGGGAACCCACCCGCAGTCCGCGTCGCCGTCCGACCCCGGTCAACGGTGGGGGCAGCGTTACCCCCCTGCGTCGGCGTAAGCCCGTGGTAGTGCCCCTGCGGCCCCTGGCCCTGGCGGCTCCACTGCGCACCGGCCTGAAGCTGACAATTGTCGGGGTGGGGGTGGCGGTGCTGGCCGGGAGCCTGATCGCCGCCTGGAAGCCGACGACAACCCCGCCCGGCCGCAGTGATGCAGCCTCGGCGCCGACCCTGACTGCAGCTGCTCCGGCGCGACCGGCGCTGCGGGGCGCCGACCTCGGGCAGACTTCGAAACTCACGACTCTGGAGCAGCGTTTCGCGGCCCTGGCGGCGGCCCAGAAGGACCTCAAGGCGACGGCGTTTCTGATTGATCTCGATACCGGTCGCTACGCCGACTTCAACGGCGAGCAGGCCCGCTCCGCTGCCAGCACGATCAAGATTCCGGTGCTGGCGGCGCTGATGGAAGAGGTGAACGCCGGTCGCATCCGTCTGGACGAGAAGCTGACGATGCGCAAGCCGCTGATCGGGGGTGAGGCGGGAGCGATGCAATACCTGCCGGTGAACAGTCGCTTCACGGTGCTCGAGACGGCGATCGAGATGATCCGCATCTCCGACAACACCGCCACCAATCTGCTGATCGACCGGCTGGGGGGCAAGGCGAAGCTGAATCAGCGCTTCCAGGCCTGGGGGCTGGGCCAGACCCGCATCGGCAATCTCCTGCCGGATCTGGAGGGAACCAACAAGACCTCGGCCCGGGACCTGGCCACGGTGCTGGCCCAGGTGGAGCGGGGTGAACGCTGCGGCACCACCAAGGCCCGCGATCGCTTCTGGGCAATTCTGCGCACCGCCGAGACCAATACCCTGATCAACCGTGGGGTGGGCGAAGGCACTCTGGTGGCTCACAAGACCGGGGATATCGCCATCTCCCTGGGGGATGCCGGTCTGGTGGATATGGTCGACGGCAAGCGCTACATCATCGCCTCGCTGGTGGGACGTCCGGATAATGACCGGCGAGCCAACGATCTGATCCGTGCCTTCTCCGGTGCAGCCTTCCGCACCCTCTCCGCGAAATCCTGATGCTGCCGCTGCTGTTTGCCCAGACCCCTCCGGCCCCCAGTCCGGTACCCGCCCCGCTGGTCGCTCCGGCCCCTCCAGCGATCGCTCCTGCTCCGGCCACGGCTGCCCCGGCTCCGCCTCCAGCGGTGCTCAGCCAGCCGGTGCTGCGTCCCCAGGAGGTGCGTCCTCTGCCGGGACGCCTCGACCCGGTGCCGGTGTTCAACAGCAACAGCCCGGAACTGGTGCAGACCGACGGGGTTCTGCTCTCTACCTTCCCGGGGGAGGGGCGCGCCAACCCGACGGCCCACCTCAACTACCCGCTGGAGGGGCGCTTCGACATCTTCCTGCACCACATCGGCAAGGAGGACATCGGCGAACCGGACAAGGGCCTGTTCGTGGCCCTGGTGGCGGGTAACCCCGGCGATCGCCCCCTCACCCTTACCCGGCTGAGTGGTCAGGCCTACCTGACCCAGCCGGATGCCCCCTTTCTGCCCTTCCCGGCGATCACCTCCAATGACGCCGGCCTGATCTACTCGGGCCCCGGCGGCCGGGTGACCACGGATCTGGTACGGCAGCTGCCCAGTCCCTTTCCGAGCGAGTGGGTGATTCCGCCGCGCACCACCCAGGTGCTCTGGGTCTGGACCGTGCCGCTGCGGGGTGTCCGCCCGGCCCTGAACGGGCTCTCGGGCCTGCTGCAGTTGCGCAGTGATGCCCCGGTGGAGCTGGCGACCCTGGCGCTGTACCGCCCGGCGGACAGTGCCGGAGTGGTGGCTGCCAACGATATTCCCAAGCCCGAGGACTGGCTGGCGCTGCTCCAGACCGGGACCCTGGCTGGTCCGCGAGACAAAGCGCCGACGCCACTGGATAGACCCGGCGGCATCATCTATGGCCGGGTGGCGGGCGTGTCGATCGGCAACCGCTGGCAGGCCCGGCTGGCGGATCCCGGCTACCGGACGCTGCGGCTGCCGCCGCCGGGGCAGTCGGTTTCCTGGCCGATCAGTACCCTGCGGGGTGGGCGGCTGGGCACTGGCCAGAACCAGACGGCCCCGATGCGGGTCCGCTACCCCGACACCGCCTACGAAGCCAACGGCAACTATGGGGTCGAGTACGACCTGGAACTGCCCCTGACCAACCTCAAGCCCTGGGCGCAGACAGTGCAGGTCCGATTCGAGACGCCGATCAAGGAGGACCGGCTCAGCCAGGGCGGCTTGCGTTTCCTGGACCCGCCCGGGTTGCTCAGTCAGGTGTTCTTCCGGGGGACGGTGCGGGTGCAGTACACCGATGATCAGGGCCTGTCTCAGACTCGGGACTGGCACCTGGTGCAGCGGCGTGGCCAGCAG
>CAYZUY010000123.1:0-7058 GCA_964481495.1 uncultured bacterium | reverse complement strand
AACAGTGGGGGCGAAGAAGGCCTGCCGGGGCGATCGCCCCTCCGTCGCGGTGGTGGGCCAGGGGGGCAGGTCGAGCCGGGGCGGCGCACCGGGGCCGGGGGTGCGGTCCAGTTCCGTCAGGGTGTCGACCAGTCGGGTCACGTCCTCTGGCTGGGTGCCGAGGCTGAACAGGAAGGTGAGGCTCCCCAGGGCGGGCAGTTCCGCCAGCACGCCCCGTTCGCACAGCCATTCGTCGGCGCTGAAGCCGTCCCAGCCAGCGGCGGTGACGTTCACCAGCAGACGGGTCGGATCGAGCCGTTCGAAGCCGGGGCGATCGCCCGCCGCCAGCAGCCGCAGACCGGGCACGTCGGCCAAGGCCATCCGGGCCTGCCCAGCCAGGGCCAGGGTCTGGTTCAGCTGCTCATGGCCCCGTCGCTGCAGGTCGGCCCGGGCGGCATCCAGGGAGGCCAGCAGCAGGTAGCTGGGGCTGCTGCTCTGGACCAGGGCCAGGGCCCGTGCCAGCCGATCGGCATCGACGCGATCGCCCCGACGGTGTAGCATCGCCGCCTGGGTGAGAGCTCCCAGGGTCTTGTGGGTCGACTGCACCGTCAGGTCCGCCCCGGCCTGGACCGCCGAGGGCGGTAGCTGCGGATGCCAGCCGTGGTGGGCGCCGTGGGCAGCATCGACGATCAGCGGCAGGTGGTGGCGGTGGCAGAGGTCAGCGATTGCAGTCAGATCGGCGCAGAGTCCCTCGTAGGTGGGGGAGACCACCAGCACCGCCGTCAGGTCGGGGTGGCGAGTTAGGGCTGCGGCCACCTGGGTGGCGGTGACGGCTCCGATCACGCCCAGGTCCGGGTCGTAGGGCGGTGTCAGGAACACCGGCACGGCACCGCTGAGGATGCAGGCACTGACCAGGGAACGGTGGCAGTTGCGTGGCAGCAGCAGGCGATCGCCCGGGCCGCAGCAGGCCAGCACCGCTGCCATCAGACCGCCGCTGCTGCCGTTGATCAGAAAGTGACTGGCCTCGGCCCCGAAGGCCTCGGCGGCGGCGGCCTGGGCCTCGGCGATCACGCCCTCGGCGGCGAACAGGTTGTCCAGCTCCGGTAGTTCCGGCAGGTCCGCCCGGAACATCGCTTCACCCCAGACCCGATGCAGCTCCGGGGCGACCCCGCGACCGCGACGGTGGCCGGGGGTGTGGAAGGGAGCGACCGGGGCATCCGCGCTCAGCAGCAGCTGGCGCAGCAGGGGGGCATCGAGGTCCATCGGCAGGGGGCGGAAGCGCATTTCTATACTGGACTGTGGCCTGCGGAACGCCCGATCCATCCGCCGCCGCCCGTCCTCCATTCCCCGACAGCCTGTGACCGCGTTGCCGCCGCTGGAGCAGTACGATCCCCAGGCGATCGCCCGCCTCTATCGCTTTCAGCCCTGGAAGCTCCTGGGCCGGGCCATCGTCATCCTCACGTCCTTTCTGGGCTTCGTCTGGCGCCTGCTGCGCGATCTGCGGCGTGACGACGCGGCTGCCCTGCAGGCGCGGGCCGAGGAACTGCGGCATCTGCTCACCCGTCTGGGACCGACCTTCATCAAGGTGGGTCAGGCGCTTTCCACCCGCCCGGATCTGGTGCGGGTCGACTTCCTGGATGAACTGGTGAAGCTCCAGGACCAGCTGCCCCCCTTCCCCACGGACGAGGCCTTCGCCGAAATCGCCTCGGAACTGGGACGACCCGTCTCCCAGATCTACCGGGAAATCTCCCCCGAACCGCTGGCGGCTGCCAGCCTCGGCCAGGTCTACCGGGCTCGCCTGTTCAGCGGCGAGGAGGTGGCGGTGAAGGTGCAGCGGCCGAACCTGCTGCCGGTGATCACCCTCGATCTCTGCCTAATCCGCTGGGCGGCGAAGAACTTCGGTGGCCTGCTGCCCCTCAACCTCGGCCATGACCTCACCTCGATCGTCGATGAGTTCGGCCAGAAGCTGTTCGAGGAAATCGACTACTGCAACGAGGCCCGCAACGCCGAGCGCTTCGCCGAGAACTTCCGCGACTGCTCCTACGTCAAGGTGCCGAAGATCTACCACGGCTTCTCCAGCCGCCGGGTGCTGACCCTGGAGTGGATTGACGGCTTCAAGCTGACCAATGCCGCTGACCTGGAGGCCGCGGGCTTCGATGCCCAGGCGGTGGTCAAGACCGGGGTTATTTCCGGGCTGCAGCAGCTGCTGGAATTCGGCTTCTTCCATGCCGATCCCCACCCCGGCAATCTGTTCGCCGTGGCGCCTGACCCGGACCTGCCGCTGCCGACGAGCATGGGCCGCATGGCCTACATCGACTTCGGGATGATGGACCAGCTCGACCAGACCACCAAGGAGACCCTGGTGGATGCAGTCGTGCACCTGATCAACCGCGACTACGAGGATCTGGCCCAGGCCTTCGTCAGCCTCGGCTTCCTGGCCCCGGGCACGGATATCCGCCCGATCATCCCGGCCCTGGAGTCGGTGCTCGGCGACATCATCGGCGAGAAGGTGCGGGACTTCAACTTCAAGACGATCACCGATCGCTTCTCGGAGCTGATGTTCGACTACCCCTTCCGGGTGCCCGCCAAATTTGCCCTGATCATCCGCTCCCTGGTCACCCAGGAGGGGCTGGCCCTGTCGGTGGACCCGGATTTCCGGATCGTCGAGGTGGCCTATCCCTACATCGCCCGCCGTCTGCTCACCGGCGAGTCGCCCCAGCTGCGCAAGCGCCTGCTGGATGTGCTGTTCAAGGACGGTCAGTTCCGCTGGGGACGGCTGGAGAACCTGATCAGCATCGCCCGCACCGATGGTCAGTTGGACCTGCTGCCCACCGCCAGCCTGGGGGTACAGTACCTGTTCTCGGAGGAGGGGGCGGATCTGCGCCGTCGGCTGCTGCTGGCCCTGATCGAGGATGATCGCCTGCGCACCGAGGACATGCAGCGGATCTGGCAGCTGGTGCAGGCGGAACTGGAGCCCCGCCGGGTGGTCGATGCCGCCCTCGGCAGTCTGGTGGAGTTCTCCCTGGACCGGGTGCGCCAGTGGTGGCCGCCCCTGGCGGAGGTGGTGGGCCGCTGATCCCCCGCCGACCCGGATAAACCGTTTACGATTTGCAAGGCGATCGCCCAGCCCGGCTTCGCCTGCCCTGCGCCTGAAGGAGCCCCGCGTGTACTACTTTCCCGTCAACCCGCCCTACTTCCTGATGATTGCCGGCCTGTTCGTCGGGGTAACCTCCGGTCTGGCCTTCGGGGAGGTGCTCAAGCAGTTGGTGCAGGCCTGGGGCCGCGATCGCGAAGGTGTGAAGCTGACCAACCTCAACACCGTCGGCCTGAAGCTCCCCTACACGACGATGATCTTCGGCATCGGTGCCTTCCTGGGCTCCGGGCTGCAGGTGTTCGGCTTCCCCGAGTGGTTCGCCTGGGCCGTGGCGCTGCCCCTGACCCTGCTCACCGCCGGTCTGGTCTGGTGGCAGCTGAGCAACCTGATGCTGCAGATCGAAACCCAGGGTCTGGAATCCCTGGATATCGACGGCATGATGATGTAACTCAGACCCGCTCCAGTTTCCAGAGCAGCGGTCCCGACTCCTGGGGCAACGGCAGAGCCTGCCAGTTGCGCCAGCGCCGGGGCCGCTGCTGCGTTTCCAGCTCCCGCACCGGGATCTGCGTCAGGTCCGCCAGCTCCGCGCTGGTGATCCACCAGCCGTGGGTGGCAATCTGCTCGGCGGCCGTCAGCGTGGCCAGCCAGTCGGGGCGGATGGACGGTTCCGGGCTGTAGGGGGTCGACGGCTCGGCCTCGCGGGTGCGGCGGCGGGTACGCGGTTCGGGGGCGCTCTCCGCTGCCGGGGTCGGCTCTTCCATCAGCAGACCCATCTGGGTGGAACTGACAGGAGCCGAGGCGCGGACGCTCGGTGCAGCACTGGCTGCCGCCGGGCGCGGGGACCCACTGGCTTTCAGGATCGCCAGTTGGGGCGGACGACCGTTGGCAAAGCCGCGGGCGATCGCATCGCAGCGTTCGTTGCCGTCATTGCCGTTGTGGCCACGCACCCACTGCCAGCTCACCTGGGCGGAGTTGAGATCATCCAGGTGCATCCACAGGTCCTGGTTGAGCACCGGCGAGCCGCTGGCGGTCTTCCAGCCCTTGCGCTGCCATCCCCTGATCCACTTGGTGATGCCGTCGATCACGTACTTGCTGTCGGTGTGCAGCCGGATTGGGTCGCGCTGGCCCTGCTGCTGCAGAAACTCCAGGGCAGCGATCGCCGCCTGCAGCTCCATACGGTTATTGGTGGTGGCCCGGTCCGCACCCCCCAGCTCGGCCACCTGGCCGTCCTCGAAGTGAATCTGCACCCCCCAGCCACCGGGGCCGGGATTGCCGGTGCAGGCGCCGTCGGTGTAGATGTCGGTGATCCGGGGGGATGGCATGGAATGGGAACTCCGGCGGCTCAGGGACGTCGATCGGGCAGCTGCCAGGCCCGGATCAGTCCAGCGGTGCCCAGCAGGGGGCCCAGCCACAGCCAGCGATTGCGGTCATAGCCCTTGGCGATCGCCAGGGCTGTTCCCCCCAGACCGATCAGACCATGGCCCAGGCCCATCAGCAGCAGCAGCGGCAAAAAACCGGATGGAGACAGGAATTCTGCCATGGGGTGGGATACCGGGAGTGGACGGGATCTGATAGAAATTGACTGCCCAAGCTGGTCAGAGGTCAAGATGCCCAGACAAATCACTGCTGTGGCGGCCCTGAGCCTCCTCGGTCTGGGAAGCTTCACGCTCCCGGCCGCGGCGTCCCTGTTCGGGGAGATACCGATTCAGCCGGGCGCGGCGATCGCCCTGGCCCGACCGCTGCGCAACGGCACCTTCGACCTACTGGTGCTCGAGCAGCTGCCCGGTGGCCAGAAGTGCTGGCAGACCCGGGAGGATGCGGCCGGAACCGTCGATCCGCTGCTGATCAACTTCGACTTCACCGGCATCTGCGAGCGGGGCACCGACAGCAACGGCTACTCCCTGCGGGTGGCGGGCCGGGACCTGGGCCTCGAGTACCGGCTGCAGGTGCGCCCCCAGGGCGGGTACGTGGAACTGCAGGCGGTTCCGGCCCGGGGCAGTGGCGCCCCCGTGGTGATCGGCCGCAGTCGCGGCTTCACCAGCGACTTCCTGCAGATCGACCTCAATCCTGGCTGGCAGCTGACCCGCCGCACCTTCGAGGGGCAACGCCTCGGCCATTTCTACCTCTCCACGGCGGACGCCACCGCCATGACGGTGACGGCTCCCGCTTCGCTGGGCATCGCCGCCGCTCCTCAGCCCCGCAGTGCGTCCCTGACGCCGTCCTCGCCCCGGTTCGGCACTGGGGAGGAGCCCCAGAACCCGTCGGCCCCGGTGCCGATTGCCGTGGTCCGGCTCTACGAGAGTAATCCGTCGATGGCGGTGGTTCCGGCCTCCTCCGGGACGGCGCTGCCCCTGCCACCCCGGCCCAGCTTCACGCCCACCCAGCCACTACCCACGCCGTCGACCCCAACCCTGACCCCGCTGCGGACCTCCAGCAGCTCCACGACGACGGCGATCGCCCCCCGTCCCACCCGCTTCGACCTCGACGCCCAGGGGCGCCTGAATGCCGATGCCTATCTGGTGGTGGTGCCCGCGTCGGGGGACCCGGCCCAGCTCACCCAGCAGTTGCGGAGCCTGGGTGTGCCCGCTGCCAATCTGTTCGAGCGACGGGTGCAGGGGGTGCAGGTGGCCCTGGGGCCGTTCCGCGATCGCCAGCTGGCGGAGCAGTGGCGTGAGTTCCTGCGCCAGCGCGGCCAGGCGGCGGCCGATGTCTACTTCGGACGCTAGAGCCAGTTCGCTAACCGTCACCCCGGGGTTGACAGGGTTACTCTCCCTCGGTAGATTACTGGGCAGGTGAGGAGTGAAAGGCATAAGGTTTCGGAGTCGAAACAAGGACAGACGCCCGAGTCCTTATGCCTTGTTTTCTAGGTTTGACAAAGAAAAAGCCCGGCAGCGCCGGGCTTTTTCTTTGGCTGAATTGTGGTCACCGGACTGGAGCGTCCTGACTGTCGGATAGCGGGGGAGAGGCGGTTCGTCCCCGTTACCGCCCATGACCCATCGGTCGGTCACAGGCTGGCAACGACGGCAGTGCCTCTCCCAGGCTCAGATAGGCCCTAGAACCACTCGGGTACCGCTTCCTCGCGGGTGTTGGTGTTGCGGTTCGGGGTCTGCCGCTCGAACTCCATGGTGATCGAGCGGGTCTGTTCACCGTCGGCGGCCACGGCCACAATCGGGTAGTCGAGCTGGCCATCCCGGAAGGCCAACTGGAAGCGGAAGGTGCCGTCCGGATTCAGCTTCACCGGCTGACCGCCGATGGTGACGGTGGCATCCGGTTCCGTGGCGCCGTAGACAATCAGTTCGGCGTCGGCCACCAGCCAGAACTGGCGGGGCTTGCGCTCGGCTTCGGGCATCGCGCCGGAGAACATCATCCCGGCCCCGGACATGTTGATGCCCGAGAGGGTCGGCAGGGCCCACATGCCCACGCCCGAGGGGAAGATGTAGGAACTGACGCTCTGCTCGTGGGGCGCCTGCATGTGCTGGGAGCCGAACAGAGACCCGGCGACGCGCATTGCCTCGGCACTCTGGGCCTTGCCGTAGATGGCGGCATAGATCGGGTTGTCGCTGTCGATGCCTTCGCCTGCGGCTCCGACCGCCAGTTTCTGGGCCGGGGTGCGCAGCTGGAAGATCTGGCGACCGCGCAGGTCCTCATCCCAGTTGACGGTGATGAAGTGGTCCTCGATCCAGTCGGAGGGGTAGACGGGCGGCACTCGCACGCTGGTGGAGCGGGCCAGCACCAGCCAACGGCCGTCGGCACAGCGGTAACCGATTTCCGCCAGGTAGTCGCGATCGCTCACCGGCACCGGCAGGTACCAGTCGCGGGCCATCTCGTCGCAGGGATACTCCTGGACGCTGTGGGGAGCCTGGGCGTTCAGGTCTAGGTCGGTGACGTCGTAGCAGCGCAGGGCCAGGAACTGGCCTCCCTGGCGCCGCAGGGCTTCCTTGTGGTCGTTCGGGATATCCCAGTAGATGTAGGCCCACTGGGGATC
>CAYZUY010000122.1:0-7067 GCA_964481495.1 uncultured bacterium | reverse complement strand
TCGAAACACCTCCGGCCGTACCGACTCGACCCACCACGCCCACGCCCCGACCCGCCGCACCCGTAGCGCCGACCCCCCAGGCACCCACCCCGCAGCCGACCGCGCCCCGACCGCCGGAACCCAGTGCACCAACGCCCCGCTGATGCGCGGCCTGCAGGGGCAGTCCGCCACGGCTGCAAACATCCTGCAGGCCGGCTACAAACTTCCCGTCCGATGACGCTGACAAATTCGCAACTCTAAGAGACACTGTGGTCGCAGCGTGTACGGTACACGCTCGTCTCCTTCACGATGTTTCGAGGTTCTGTCATGCGCCAGTGGGAATATCGCATCCTGCACCTGCGGATCGATGCGTCGGATACGACAGCCACGACCGAACAGACACCGCTGGAGCGGCTGCAGACGCTCCTGGACGAGCACAGCCGCGACGGCTGGGAACTCCAGGAACTGCAACCCCTGGGAGGTCTGTGGATGCTGTGCCTGAAGCGACTGCAGGCAAACACCTCGGATGACACCCCCGGCGGTGCGGAACTGACCTTCTCGCCGGAGCAGGAGGCGCTGTGGCAGCAGGTGATGCTGCGACTCAGCCGTCTGGAGAGCCGGGCCCGCCAGGAAGCCCGCGGGGGTGATGCCTGCACCAAGGAACGTGCCTCCGTCCGGCGACGGCGGCGCCAGGTGGTGCTCGATGAAACCACCCTCGCAGGCCTCGAAGCCGTCGCTACCCTGCCGACGATCCAGGCAGCGGAAGCCCTGGGGTACAACTCCCACGCCACCCTGCTGCAGTACGGGCTGCGCTACGGCTACACGCCGGGGCTGGTGAAGCAGGGGCGCAACGGCAAGGCCGCCATCTACCTGGGCTCCGAGAAGCGGCCCCACGGCGGCTCGGATCTGCGTCTGTGGCGGATCGTGGAGGCCGTTAACCTGCCCCAGACCGTACCCGGTTAAGGCTCTGCGGCCCGCCCGCCTACCGCTGCTTGAGCAGGCGGGCCATCTCCCGTTTATCCTGCTTGCGCTTCAGGTCTTCGCGCTTGTCGTGCAGCTTCTTGCCTCGTCCCAGACCCAGGGCGAGCTTCACCTTCCCTTTGGTCAGGTACATGCGCAGGGGCACCAGGGTCAGCCCCTTCTGCTCCACCTTGCCGATCAGCTTGCGGATTTCGTCGCGTCGCATCAGCAGTTTGCGCACCCGCAGTGGATCGTGATTGAAGAAGGTGCCGGCCTGCTGGTGGGGCGAGATATGCACATTGTGCAGCCAGACCTCGCCATCGCGGATCAGGGCGAAACCGTCCCGTAGGTTCACTTTGCCGGCCCGGATGGACTTGACCTCGGTCCCGAGCAGCACGATGCCGGTCTCGTAGGTTTCCAGAATCTCGTACTGGAAACGGGCCTGACGGTTATCGGCAACGATTTTCTGGCCTTCTGACATGCGGACGGAGCTACTGCCGGGGGATCTCTCCCATCATGCCAGTCCCCTCCCCGGCGACCACGACCCATTCGTGCAGTTCCCAGTCGACGCAGCCGTTGGCCACCAGCGGATCGGCCTGCACCAGGGCCTCTGCCTCCCGCCGGTCCGCAGCCCGGAACAGCAGCATGCCGCCGCCCCGTTCCGCCCAGTAACCGCTGCTGGGCCGGTGGCCCTGCTCGGTCAGCTGCCGCACGTAGGCCAGATGGGCCGGAACATGGCGATCGAACTCCACCTTCTCCACCCGACCCCGCTCCAATTTGACGAACCAGGGCATCACACCGCCTTGCCTGGGGACTGAAATGAATCTAAAAGTCGTTGCCCCTGCCGACTTGCGCCCTCCAGAATACTCAAGCCACCCCCGTCCGAGGTGGGTTCTGCCCGAGGTCTGAGAATGTCCTTCTCCCTGTCACGCTCTGAAACTCCGTCACCGGACGCCCGTCCTCAACCCGTGCGGATTCTTCCCCAGCACAACCGGCACCGCGATAACCGGGCTGGGGGACCCCGGCAGGCCCGGCCCCGCCGCCCAAAACCCGAGGATGAGACCCTTCCCGATCGCCCTGAGGCAGTGATCTACCGCGCCCTGGGCTGCGTCAGCGGTCAGCTGATCTGGCAGCCGGGCCAGGAAACCGCCGAACTGCAGCTGACAAGCAGCACGACGGTTCCCGTGGCCCTGAGCGGTGCGGTGCGGGCCGTGCTCGAGCGCCACGAGGCCCAGCGCGATGCTCTGACCGGCGGGGATCACGCTTGGCGCTTCTGGCCCGCCTTCCGGGGCAAGAAGCTCTACCTCTGGCTGCTGGGCTGGGAGGCGATCGCCCCCGACCAGACCGATCTCATCCAGGTGACGGGCTTCGTCAAAGGCTGGAACGACCGCCAGCGGCAGCTCCAGGTCTGGGTGGGCCGCAACCAGCCCACGCCGGAGGAGAAGCGCAAACATCCCGCCTGGCAGATCAAGAAGCTGCACCTGCAGGGTCTGCCCGAGGGCATCAGCCTCGGCTGGTGGCAGTTTGACTGCCACATCGACGAGCGCGGCAATCTGGCGATCGCCAAGGCTGAGAAGCTGCAGCGCTACGTGCCCAAGCCCCAGCGCTCCGCAGGCGGCAGCGGCCCCCGGCCGGTGCAGCCCTGAAGCCAGGGGCTATTCTGGGGAACGGTCTGCCCCTCCCCGAGCCATGGCGATCATCTCCTCCCATTCCGCCGCCGGGACCCCGGAACCCCGCCCCCGGCGCAGCCGCAGTCCGCAGCCGGAACACGATGACGCCCTGCTGCAGCCGGAAGCAGGCGGCAGCGAACAGGGCCGGGCCGAGGAAGGGCTGCGCCCCCAGAAGCTGGGGGAGTACATCGGTCAGAAGGCCCTGAAGGAAGTGCTGGCGATCGCCATCCAGGCGGCGAAGCAGCGGCAGGAGTGCCTCGATCATCTGCTGCTCTACGGTCCGCCGGGGCTGGGCAAGACCACCATGTCCCTAGTGCTGGCCGAGGAGATGGGGGTGCAGTGCAAAATCACCACCGCCCCGGCCCTGGAGCGGCCCCGGGATATCGTCGGTCTGCTGGTGAATCTGCAGCCCGGCGATGTGCTGTTCATCGATGAGATCCACCGGCTGCCCAAGGTAACCGAGGAAATCCTCTACCCGGCGATGGAGGACTTCCGCCTCGACGTGACGATTGGCAAGGGCCAGAGTGCACGCACTCGCAGCATTCCGCTGCAGCGCTTCACCCTGGTAGGCGCCACCACCCAGATCGGGGCGCTCACCAGTCCGCTGCGCGATCGCTTCGGGCTGGTGCAGCGGCTGCGCTTCTACGAGGTGGACGAACTGACGGACATCGTCGAGCGCACTGCCCGCCTGCTCGACACCGCCATCGACCGGGAGGGAGCTACGGAAATCGCCCGCCGCTCCCGCGGCACTCCCCGGATCGCCAACCGGCTGCTGAAGCGGGTGCGTGACTACGCCAGCGTCAAGGCGATCGCCACGATCACCCGGGAGGCCGCCGCCGAGGCCCTGGAGCTCTACAACGTCGACCCCTGTGGCCTGGACTGGACCGACCGGCGCCTGCTGTCGCTGCTGATCGAGAACTTCAACGGCGGCCCCGCCGGGCTCGAAACCCTGGCCGCCGCCACGGGCGAGGACTCCCAGACGATCGAGGAGGTCTACGAGCCCTACCTGCTGCAGATCGGCTATCTGCAGCGCACCCCCCGAGGCCGGGTCGCCACCCCCGCCGCTTGGCGGCACCTGGGCTACGAACCACCCCGACCGACGGGCCAGATGTCCCTGCTGGAGAGCTGAACGATGCGATCGAACCGACTGGGACGCTGGGCCGGAGCCCTGCTGCTCGCGCTGACGCTGCTGCTGGCAGCACCCGCCGAGGCCGCCCGCAAGCCCCCGACCCTGGCCGAGCAGGTGCAGGCTGTCTTCGGTCAGGCCCTGGAGGCCACCAACCGGGGTGACTTCGTCAGCGCAGAGCGCTACTGGAGCGAGGCGATCGCCCTCAACCCGACCAACGCCGCCGCCTGGAGCAACCGCGGCAACGCCCGGGTCAGCCAGAACCACCTGCAGGAGGCCCTCGACGACTACGCCGAGTCGATCCGCCTTGCCCCCGACAGCCCCGACCCCTACCTGAACCGGGGCACTGCCTGGGAAGGCCTGAAGGACTGGGACCGGGCGATCGCCGACTACCGGACAGTGCTTGAGCTCAATCCCGAGGACGCCGCCGCCTGGAACAACCTCGGCAACGTGGCGGTCAGCCTCGGCGACTACAGCACCGGCCTGGAGGACTTCGAGACCGCCGCCCGTCTGGCACCGGGCTTCGCCTTCGCCCAGGCCAACGCCGCCCTCGCCCGCTACCAGTTGGGGGAGGATGCCCTGGCACTGCAGCGGGTGAAGGGGCTGGTGCGCAAATACCCGGACTTCGCCGACATGCGTGCCGCCCTGACCGCCATGCTCTGGGCCGACGGCCAGCAGGGCGAGGCCGAAAGCAACTGGGTCGCTGCCATCGGGCTCGATGCTCGCTACCGTAATCCCGACTGGGTGCGCAGCATCCGCCGCTGGCCGCCTCGGATCACGGCGGATCTGGAGCGGTTCCTCTCTCTCAGCTAAGTCCCGAAAAGCAGACGGGGCAGCCCCCGCAGGAACTGCCCCGTCATTGCTCTGAAGCCAGGAATCAGCCGCCGGTCTTGCGAGGCGCCATCAGCATCATCATGTTGCGGCCTTCCTTCTTGGGGGGCTGCTGCACTTCGCCCAGTTCCTTGAGGTCGTCCGCCAGCCGCTTGAGCAGGGTGTGGGCCAGATCGGTGTGCTGGATTTCCCGGCCCCGGAAGGTGATCGTCGCCTTCACCTTGTCACCGGCCTTGAGGAAGCGGGTGGCCTGACTGACGCGCACCTGGTAGTCGTGCTCGTCAATCTTGTAGCGCATCTTGACTTCCTTGACCTCGACGTTGTGCTGCTTCTTGCGCGCTTCGCGGGCCCGTTTCTCCTGCTCAAACTTGTACTTGCCGTAATCCATGATCCGGCAGACCGGCGGATCGGCCTTGTCACTGACCAGCACCAGGTCGACTTCCTGCTCCTCAGCGATACGCATTGCCTCGGCGGGGGTGAGGATACCCAGCTGGGCTCCGTCGGGGCCGACCACCCGGATCTGCGGGAAGCGGATCCGTTCGTTGATCATCGGCAGGTTGCGGGTCGGGCGCTTGTTCGCGAGATTGGGAGGAAGGGCCATTCAGCGTGCTGTAGAGTTCCAGTTAAGAATTGAATTCGACAGAGGCAGAGGTGATTCCAGAGACGGATCGCCCTGCATTTCGGTCTCTTCATTCTACTGAGCAGCATCCCAAACACCAGGGGTTCCACCCTTCCCTGCAAGAATCTTTGCAGGAATCCCGGACTGCGCCGGTCAGCGCTGACGCCAGGCCAGGGTCGCCGCCGTGGCGAAGGCGCCCAGGGGCAGCAGCACCACCGCCAGCAGGAAAACGCTGTTCCAGTGCCACTCCTGCAGCAGCAGACGCCGGTCCTCCGGCTGCCGGGTCCGCAGGCTGATCAGCGGTCGATCCGTCCGGGTCAGCCAGTCGAAACTGCGTTGCCAGAGATCGGCGTTCAGCCCCCGGTTCAGGCTGGGGTCACTGACCAGCTGCGGCGTGGCGATCACCACCAGCCGGGTCGAACCGGAGTCCAGGGTGCGTTCGACGGCGGCCCCCAGAGGCTGGACCTCGCCCCGGTCCGCCGCATAGAGCAGCAGCGGCCAGGTCTGCTGGTCCGGCTGGCGGCCCAGCTGCAGAGCCCCCGGGCGCGAAAGCACCACCTCGCCGCCATCCAGCCCCTTGAGGAAAGGCGCCGGTCCCAACTGCCCGACCACCACCGTCTCCGGCGGCAGTCCCGGCGAGGGCCGACCGAGTACCGGCGTGGGGAGCAGCCGCAGTCCGTAGGGCACCAGCAGCGGCTCCAGCGCAGGGCCATCCTCCGGGGCCGCCAGCAGCAGCAGCGAACCGCCCCGCTGCAGATAGCCCTCCAGGGGGCGGCGATCCGTGGGCACACCCACCGCCACCAGCGCCGCCGCATCGCCCGGCACCGCCGCCCCCGCTGCCAGCGGCTGCAGCCGCAGTCCGGCCTGCTCCAGAGTCTGACGGGCAGCGGGGCTGTCCGCCAGGGCAGCATCGAGCAGGTAGACGGTCCGCACCGGCTGGCGCAACCGCTGGATCGCCTCCGCCAACCGCGCTTCGGTGAGGGGTTGCTGGCGCAGATTCGGCAGGGGTTCGCGGCGATCGCCCAGCTGCAGCAGCGCATCCCCGGGGACCTTCAGGCCCAGGGTCGCCCCCTCCGCCAGAGAGAGGTCCGCAATCCGCAGGCGATCGCCCTGCTGCCGCACCCGATCGAGCAGTTCGCGGGTCTCGCCCTCGGGCCGGGTGGCCACCACCGAGAGGCGCAGCGGGGCGGGCAGGGTCCGCAGCAGTTCCACAGTCCGGGGTGCGAGGCTGTTCACCCCGGTCTCGCTCAGGTCGACCACCAGGGGCCAGCGCAGGGCCGCGGCGTTGATCAGCAGCAGCGCCGTCAGGGTGGCCAGCACCGTGGCGGCGATCGCACTGCGGGGATGGCGACGGCCCCAGCGGGCCAGGGGAGCAGGCAGGCGCATCGGGTCTCCTAGGGTCGGCGGTAGCGCAGGGCCCGGATGGACTGGGCGGTGAGCACCAGCCCCAGCAGGGTCCAGCTGAGCAGAATCACCAGACTGCTGCTGTCGAACACCCCCAGCACCCAGCGGTTGTACTGGCGCAGCAGCGACAGCTGCACCAGGGCATCGGCCAGCGGCCCCCCGGCACTGCCCAGCAGGCCCTCGACGCCCCAGAGCCCCAGCAGCAGCACCAGCGTCAGCAGCGCCGCCACCAGGGTGCTGCGGGTCAGGGAGGAGACGAACATGCCCAGGGCCAGCACGGCCCCGCAGAGCAGCAGCAGGCCGACGTAGCCCAGCAGGAACGGCCCCGGCGCCGTAATCGGCGGGTCGGAAGCGGCCAGGGCGATCGCCTCCACCAGCCCCATGGGCAGAATCAGCCCCAGGGTGACCGCCAGGGCCGCCGCCCACTTGCCCACGGCTACCGCACTGTTGGCCAGGGGCGAGGTCGCCAGCAGCTCCA
>CAYZUY010000121.1:0-7133 GCA_964481495.1 uncultured bacterium | reverse complement strand
TAGTCGAGGGTCTTGGTGTGGAACAGGCTCAGCAGCACCAGCAGTACCAGGGGATAGACCAGGAGCAGACAGCGGTTGAGATTCGCCTCACCGGTGGCGTTCTCGGCTGGTTCAGAGCGCATGAGATGCCAGCATCCCAGAGGCATCAGCAAAGACCAGGGTGCCGCGTTAGCCGGGACATTCCAGAGGTAGTAGTACCAGGGCAGGGCATGCAGCGGAGCATCCTGCTGGACCCGGGACAGCAATGACAGCTTCTCCCAGAGGCCGGCCACCACCGGCAGTCCCCAACGCTGCAGGCTGACCTGCAGCCAGAGCAGCACCGGCAGCCAGCCCAGTCCCAACCCGCACCAGAAGGCCGGTCGGAGCAGCAGCGATCGCCGTGCCACCCAAACGTAGGGCAGCACCGCCAGCAGCGGCACCACCACCATGAAGCCCTTGATCCAGAAGGCCAGACCGATGCTCGCCCCGGCCAGACCGGCCCAGAAGGGCGATCGCTCCCCGCTGCGGATCAGACCGTAGAGCCCTGCCAGCTCGGTGGCCAGCAGCAGCATGTCCTGGGTGGCCAGATGGGCGTAACTCACCCACAACGGCGTCAGCGCCAGGATCAGTGCTCCCAGCCAGGCCAGCCGCTGCGACAGCAGTCGACGCCCGATAGCGAAGGTGAGCAGCACCGTGGCGATCGCTGCCCCCAGGCTGGGCAGATGCGCCTGCAGATTACCGTAGCCGAACAGCCGGTAGCTGAAGGCCATCAGCCACTGTGCGCCAATGGCGCGGTCAAACACCGGCTGATCCCACCAGTAGGGTGTGAGCCAGTCCCCGCTAGCGAGCATCCAGCGGGCCTGAAGAGCGTAGTAGCCCTCATCGTGGGCCATCGGACTGGCCTGACCCCAGCCCAGGAGCAGCAACGGCAGGAGAATCAGCAGCAGCCCCACCCAGGGCCGCTCACGCCAGCCACAACCCAGTGCCCCGAAGCCACTCTGTCCAGCCATGGCCAGCTCTCAACTCCCCTGAAACGACAAAAGGCCAGCCGAAGCTGACCTTTTGAAGCATGCGGAACCCGGGACTTGAACCCGGACAGGTTGCCCCACTAGTACCTGAAACTAGCGCGTCTACCGATTCCGCCAGTTCCGCATATTCGGTTATGTGCGCTGGATGGCGTTCCGTGTTGCGCACAAGTTCTACTATTACGCAGGTGTTGGCTTGAGTCAACCCCTCGGGAGCAAAATTCCCGAAAACTCCGCCGCCAGATGAAAATCTGGCCAGTGTTGGGCGCATTCTGGACAACGACACCTTATCCGGTATTATTTGGGCACTTTTTTGAGCTCGGCCCGGATCTGACGGGTGCGCGCCCACCTGTGGAGGACAGAGCCATTTCTACGACCACCCTCTCCCCGTCGAGCCCTGTCCTCGCAGAAACCAGCCCCTACCTGGAAGTCACCGGTGGGCGGAAGCTGTCCGGCACCGTCCAGGTGAGCGGGGCCAAGAACTCCGCCCTCGTGGTCCTGGCCGGGGCACTGCTGTGCAATGGCACCAGTCGCCTGCGTAATGTGCCGCTGCTGGCAGACGTGGACGGTCTGGGCGAGATTCTCGGCTGCATCGGCGTGAAGGTGAAGCGGGAAGCCGATGCGGTGATCGTCGATGCCAGTGCCCTCAGCAGCACCGCCCCCCCCTACGAACTGGTGAACCGCCTGCGGGCCAGCTTTTTCGCTATCGGGCCTCTTCTGGCTCGCCTGGGCGTCGTCCAGATGCCTCTGCCCGGCGGCTGCAACATCGGTGCCCGCCCGGTGGATCTGCACGTGCGCGGGCTACGGGCTCTGGGGGCCCACGTCCTGATTGAGCACGGCGTGGTTCATGCCACTGTGCCCGGCTCCCGCAAGCGCCTGAAGGGTGCGCGCTTCTACATGGACTGTCCCAGCGTCGGTGCCACCGAAACGCTGATGATGGCCGCCACCCTGGCCGAGGGCGAAACCATTCTCGAAAATGCGGCCCAGGAGCCGGAGGTGGTCGATCTGGCCAACTTCCTGCGGGCCATGGGCGCCAAGATCCGCGGCGCGGGCACCAACACCATCGTGATCAACGGGGTGGACCGGCTGCACCCGGCGGACTATGCCATCGTCCCCGACCGGATTGAGGCCGGCACATTCCTGCTGGCCGGGGCGATCACCGGCTCGGAAATCTGTGTCGTTCCCGGGATCACCGACCACCTCTCGGCAGTGATTGCCAAGCTCGAGGAGATGGGCTGCAGCGTGGTACAGGAAGGGGCCAACCAACTGGTGACCAAGCCCCGCGGTCCGCTGCGGGGCAGCGACATCCGCACCCTGCCCTACCCCGGCTTCCCCACGGATATGCAGGCCCAGTTCATGGCCCTGATGACCGTGGCCGAGGGCGACAGCGTGCTCACTGAAACCGTGTTCGAGAACCGGATGCAGCACGTGGCCGAACTGCAGCGCATGGGCGCTGATATCCGCCTGCAAGGCAACACCGCAATCATCCGGGGCGTGCCCCGGCTCTCGGGCGCGCCGGTGCTCTCCACCGATCTGCGGGCTTCTGCGGCCCTGATCATTGCCGGTCTGGCGGCGGATGGGGTCACCCAGGTACGGGGCCTGCATCACCTCGACCGTGGCTACGAAAATATCGAAGCCAAACTGCGCGGTCTGGGAGCTGATATCCGGCGGGTTACCCCCGCCTAGAGCGTCCCGCAGGATCACAGGATCAGTAACAACGACGAGAGGCCACCCTGGGGTGGCCTCTCGTCGTTCAGGAGCCGGGGTCAGGTGCTCAGGCTTCGCCGCGGGCGGCCGCTGCCACCAGATCGTTGCTGTCCTGCTGTAGCTGCGTGAGGGCCGCGATCACCTCGGCTTCATCCCGGAAGTGGTTCAGCGCCTGGGCCACCCGATGGCGCACCTGCCAGTCCTCGGACCCGGCCCGGGCCACCAGCAGCTCCACCGCCCGCGAATCCCGCAGTTCACCGAGGGCTGTCAGCGCCGCCGTCTGCACCAGACCGGTGTCGGAATCGAGGGCTTCCCGCAGCAGTTCGAAGGCCCGCACATCCCCCAGTTCGCCCAGGGCCGCGATGATACTGAACTGCACCAGCCACTCCGTGGTGCTGCGGTATAGCTGTTCCAGCTCCGGGTAGGCCTCGGTCAGCTTCAGTGCCCCGATGGCATCAGCAGCAGCCGCCTGCACGTCCGGTTCCGGGTCGTTCTGCAGCCGGTCGCGCAGCAGTGCCGCCGCCCGGGGCAGGTCTGCGGTGCCCAGACTGGCGACCTGACTGACGGCGGCGTAGCGCACACGGGTGTTCTCGTCACCGCAGGCCTGAAGCACCAGGGGCAGAGCCTCGGCGGCAGGGAGCGGCCGCACCTCGTTGAGGGCCCGCAGGCGATCGCCGAAATCCTCGGAGGCCAGCAGGGCCTGAATCGCTTCCACGCTCATGGCCTAGGCCTCCGTCGCCAGGGAGCGCACGACATCGCCACGGGTGAGCACCCCCACCAGGGCGCCGCTCTCGTCGAGTACGAACAGGCGCTGCACCTTGCGGTCATGGAGCTGACGGGCCGCTTCCGGCAGTGGCTGAGCCGCCCGGATCGTGTGGGGATGCTCGCCCATCACCTCACCGACGGTTTCCCCCAGGGCCTTGTGCAGTTCATGCTCATACTCGCCGGGGTTCTGCAGGTAGATGAAGCTGTCGAGGACCTGGATGAAGGGCGGCGGCGTCACCCCGCTTTCGCGCCACATCAGATCGTCCTCGCTCAGTTCACCCACCAGCTTGCCGTCCTTGAGTACCGGCAGGCCACTGACGTGGCGCTCGGCCATCAGTCGGATGGCGTCCTTGAGCGGCGTCTCGGGGGCCACCGCGATCGGGTCGCGGGTCATGGATTCGGCAACAGTGCGGGTCATGGCCAGATACCAGGGAATACAGTCCAGGGCAGGAACCCTGCGGGGACAAGGTTTAATGCTAAGGGTGCCTGTTCCCAGCTTGCGCCGTCCGCAGCGGATTTAATCGCCAGAACAGATAAATTCATGGCTCTCAACCTTCCCACCCGTATCACCCTGGTCCGTCTGGCGGCGGTGCCGCTGATTCTGGCGGGGATGGGCGCCCCTCTCTGGCCGGACTGGGTCACCCTGGCGATCTTTGTGCTGGCGGCCGGTACCGACTGGTTGGACGGCTGGCTGGCCCGTCGCCTCAATCAGGTGACGGACCTGGGCAAGTTCCTCGACCCGCTGGTGGACAAGCTGCTGGTGCTGGCCCCGCTGCTGATGCTGGTGCAGCAGCAGATAGTGCCGGCCTGGGCGGTGTTCGTAATCCTGGCCCGGGAGCTGGCGATCGCCGGTTGGCGGGTGAACCAGACGACGATCAGCGGTGCCAACAGCCTCGGCAAGCTCAAGACCGTCACCCAGATCGGTGCCGTCATCCTGCTGCTGCCGCCCCTGGCACCGACCACCACCGCCGCCGGTCTGGGCCTGTTCTGGCTGGCAGTGGCACTGACGGTGGTCTCCGGAGCGGTCTATCTCAGACCCCAGCGAGGTTAGTTGCTGCCGAACTGGGCCTTGGCCGCGTCGTAGACCGCTTCGTCGATCTCGTTCAGGCCCTGATCCTGGGCGAACTTCTCGATCTTCTTGCGGGCAGCGGGCCGGACGAAGAAGGGAATCTCCTTCAGGCGATTCTCGGCAGCATCGGTCCAGTTCATACGGCGACCTCCAGGTTCTGCAGCACCCAGTCTCGCATCCAGGCGTTCACCTGCTCGGGCACTTCATCGTGGGGGCAGTGGCCCGCCTGCAGAAACACCTCCTGCAGTTGCGGATAGTGGGCGCGGAACTGTTCACTGCGAGCTCGGGCCTTCATCCAGGGGTCGCCCTCGCCCCAGAGCAGCAGCAGCGGTGCCTGCAGCTTGGCCAGCAGGGCATCGACGGTTTCCCCCTGGGGGGTTTTGAAGACCGAGGCGAACACCTGGAAGGCGCCCTCATCGGTGGAGGGGCGGTAGATGTCCTCGACCAGCTGGTCGGTGACCGCCGTCGGGTCACAGTAGACCTTGAGCAGAGTCTTACGGATCGCCGAACGGCGCTGGATGTTCTTGAAAATCAGCCAGGCCACCCAGGGCTGACCGAACAGCGCCTTCACCAGGCGACGGCGGGCCTGCTCCAGCGGAGAGGGCTCCGGCTGGGGCTGGGCCGGGGTGAAGGGACCGGCACTGTTGAGCAGCACCAGCCCGGCGCTCTGGTCCGGGTGGTTGGCCGCCACGCACAGGCTGGCGTAGCCGCCGAGGGAGTTCCCGGCCAGCACGGCGGGTCGACCGACCACCTCCGTCAGGAAGTCGCTCAGCTGGGCCTGCCAGAGAGCACCACTGTAGGTTTCCGGAGGCTTCTGCGATCGCCCGAAGCCGAGCAGATCGATGGCGAAGACCTCGAAATCGTGCTGCAGCTCGTCGATGTTCTTGCGCCAGTGATCGGTGGAGGCACCGAAGCCGTGCACCAGCAGCAGCGCCGGGCGATCGCCCCGGGGCTCTCCGGCACGGACGTAGTGGATGCGATAGCCCCGCCAGGTCCAGTAGCAGCTGGGGGGAGAGAGGAGGGTCGACATGGTCGCAGGATAGCGAACCCGGCCGACCCGGTGCGGACTCAGCGGCTGCCGCGGTAGATGCGGCTCTGCTGCTCGGCGGGCAGCCAGCCCTGGGCCACCGGCTCCGGTGCGGCGGGCACCACAACGGGGGTTGCGGTCACAGCGGCAGCCACCCGACCGTTGGCCGGTTCACTCAGGGGCGTGACACAGCGGCCGGGAATCTGATGGTCCTGGGCATCGGGCAGGCGCACCGGGCACTCGCTCAGCCCCTGGCTGTCGTCGTCGGTGCGGCTGATCTGCAGCACCTCACCGTTCTCGACGTTGTAGATCCAGCCGTGGATGCTCAGCTTGCCCTGGAAGAGGCGGGAACGGACGATCGGGTAGGTGCGCAGGTTCTCGATCTGGGTGAGGACGTTCTCGGCCCCGAGAATCTCCACCATCTCGTCGTGGTCGTAGCCTTCGTAGTTGTCGATCACCAGCCGCCGGGTGGCTTCGGCGTGCTTCAGCCAGTCGTAGACCAGGGGCATCCCCTCCTGCAGCTTGTTGAGCTTCAGCAGGCCCTTCATGGCGCCGCAGTGGGTGTGGCCGCAGACCACCACCTGCTCGATGTTGAGGGCGGCGATCGCGTACTCGATCGAGGCCCCCTCCCCCCCGTTGGCCGCACCGTAGGGGGGCACGATGTTGCCCGCGTTGCGGATCACGAATAGTTCGCCCAGACCGGTCTGGGTCATCAGGTTGGGGTCGATGCGCGAGTCGGAGCAGGTGATGAAGAGGACCCGCGGGCTCTGACCATGGGCAAACTGCTCGAACAGCTGCTTGTGGGAGGGGTAGTAGCTGGTGCGGAACTTCCGCAGCCCCTGGATCAGTTCGCGCATGCTCGACTCGGCGGATGGCAAAGGTCTGGAGGCATTCTCTCAGATTTCGGGATCCGCACCGGTCAGGGAAACTGATGCCAGCCTTCAGCAGGACCAATCACTGCCACCCCGTCGCCCGGGATACACCACCCTTGCCAGGAAGTTCAGATTGAACTTTTCTGATATCAGGACTTCTCGATCTGAGGACAACCATGGCCATTCGTGTCGGCATCAACGGCTTCGGGCGGATCGGGCGTCTGGCCTTCCGAGCCGCCTGGGGCAGTCCGGAGCTGGAAATCGTCCACATCAACGAAATCGCCGGGGATGCCGACGCCTGTGCCCACCTGCTCAGCTTCGACTCGGTGTTCGGGCGCTGGCCGACGACCGTGGAGCCGGTGGATGGTAGCCGGTTCAGGGTCGAGGGGCGACCGGTCAGCTGCAGCCGCATCCCGGACCCGGCTGGGATTCCCTGGCGGGAACTGGGGGTGGATCTGGTGCTCGAGTGCACCGGCCGCTTCCGCAGCCCCGAAAGCCTGCAGCCGCACTTCGAGCAGGGGGCCCGCAAGGTGGTCGTCTCCGCCCCGGTCAAGGGCGAGGGCATTCAGAACTTCGTCTACGGCGTCAATGACCATCTCTACGACGGCACCTGCCAGCACCTGATCACAGCGGCCTCCTGCACCACTAACTGCCTGGCGCCGGTGGTGAAGGTGATTCACGAGTCCCTG
>CAYZUY010000120.1:2945-7291 GCA_964481495.1 uncultured bacterium | reverse complement strand
AGGGGGTGCGGGCCCAGGCGGGGATCGAGCTCTAGACCATGCAAATCCGCGCCGTCAGTCTCACCGACTTCAAGATCCACCGCGATCGCCACGTCACCTTCCAGCCGGGGGTGAATGCGATCTGCGGTGAGAATGGGGCCGGGAAAACGAGTATCCTCGAGGCGATCGCCTGGGTGCTGTTCGACTACGACAGCGGCTATCGCAAAGAGGACCTGCGGCGCCAGGGGGCCAGCGCCACCCGGGTGATGGTGGAACTGGTCTCGGCTCTGGATGGTCGGGTCTATCAGGTGCAGCGCCAGAGTGGCCGCAGCCGGGCCGATCAGTACGACATCTACGACCCGCAGCTCAACCTGAAGCTGGAGAACGTCGCCAAGGTGCAGGACGCCAGCCAGTGGCTGCGCCAGCACCTGGGTTTCGCCGCCGGGGCGGATCTGCCCAAACTCTTCTCCGATGTGATCGGCATCCCCCAGGGCACCTTCACCGTCGACTTCAGCCGCAGTGCCGCCGAGCGCCGCCGGGTCTTCGATCCGCTGCTCAGCGTCGAGTCCTACCGGGAGGCCTTCAAGGCGGCGGCGGACCTGGAACGCTACGCCCAGGCCCAGGTGCAGGAGCTTGAACAGCAGCTCGATCGGGCCGATACCCAGCTGCAGCGGGCTCCGGAGCTGCGCCGACAGCGGCAGGACCTGCAGCAGCGGCTGGAGGCGGACCGCGACGAGCAGACCCGGCTGGGTGAGCAGCGCCGGATGCTGGAGGTGGTGATCGCCGCCGACCGGGAGCAGCAGGATCAGATTCGTCATCTCCAGGCCGATGCCCGCCAGCTACGGGCCCGCCAGGAGGCCCTGGCCCAGCAGCAGCCTGCCCTGGAGACCCAGCTGATCCAGGCGCAGCAGGCCCGGGAGACCCTGGAGCGCACCCGACCCGCGGTCGAGCGCTATGAGGCGGTGCGAGAGCAGCTGCAGGCCCTGGCCGAACAGCAGCGCCAGCGCGATCGCCTGCGCCAGGAGCAGCGCACCTGCGAGCAGGCCCGCCAGCAGGAGCAGCAGGAGCAGGCCCGGCTCGAGCAGCAGCTTCAGACCCTGGAGCGGCAGCGCCAGGAGGCCGAGGCCCTGCGCCCCGCTGCCGAGCGCCAGACCCGCCTGGAGGACCAGCAGCAGAAACTGCGCCAGCAGCGGGACGGGCTGATCAACTGCTACGAACGGGAGCGGCTGCTGCGGGAGCAGGCCGGGCAACTGAGCACGGAACTGGCCAGCCTCGACGTCCAGCTGGAGGCACTGGCCCCGCTGATGGCCGAACAGGCAGCCCTGCCCCAGCTGGAGGCTGAACAGCAGCGGCAGCAGCAGCAGCTGGCCCGTAGCGAGGTACTCGGGGATCTGGCCCAGCGCTGGAGCCGGGATCTGCAGTCGGAGCAGCAGCAGGCCGAGGCGCTGATCCGGGCCTTACCTCCGGCGGAAGCGGCGCTGGAGCCGCTGCGTCGCAGCGCTGCGACGGCAGCGATCGCCCCCCTGGAAACGGCACTGGGGGTAGCCACCACCCTGCTTCAGCAAAGCGAGGAGCGTCGCCGTCAGTGGCTGGAGCGCCTGCGGGCCAATGACGCCACCCAGCTGCGCCGGGATCTGGCGACAGTCGGCGATCGCCTTGCCCGCCTGCGCCAGCAGCAGCGCACCCTGGCCCAGCAGCCCCTGCTGGAGCGCCAGCGCCGCGATCGCGCCGCCCAGCTTGCCCAGGTGCAGCAGGAACTGGCCCAGCTGCAGCCCCAACTGGGGGATCTGCAGCCGATCGAACGGCGGCTGCAGGATCTCGAGACGGCTCTGGCTGCCCTCGACAATCCCCGCACCCGGCTGACCCTGCTGGAGCAGGACCTCGCCCAGGCCCCTGCCCTGGAGCAGCGCTGGCAGACGCTGCAGGCGCAGATGTCCGGGCAGGCCCGCCAGCTGCAGTCCCTGGAGGAGGCGCTGACGGCCTTTGCCGAGCTGGATCAGGCGGTGGATGCCGCTGAGGCCCAGCGCCGCCAGCTGGAGCCCGAGCAGCAGCAGTACCTGCAGGCGGAACCCCTGGCCCGGCGGCAGCCGGAGCTGGAGCAGCAGCTGCGCAACCTGAGCGCTGAGCTCGAGGCCCTGGGCGAGCGGGCGGCCCGGACCGAGGCCGAGGCCCGCCAGCGGCTGGAGAGCCTGGATACGGCCCGGCTGGAGCAGCAGCAGCGGGATCTCGAGGCGGTACAGCATCGCCTCGGGGAACTGGCGGGCAGTCTGCCCCTGCTGGATCAGGAGGCGACCCGTCTGGAGGCCGAACTGGCGCAGCTGACCCAACTGGCCGATCGCCAGCAGCAGGACCGCCAGCGCCTGGAGCAGCGCCGCCGCCTGCAGCAGTTCATCGTCGATGCCCGCCGGGTCTACAACCAGAGCGGCCCCCGCATCACCCGCTACTACCTGAGTGAGGTGACCCGGGAGGCGGATCGGCTGTTCCGGGAACTGATGAATCGGCCCGGGGTCGCCCTCGACTGGAGCGAGGACTACGAGATCCGGGTGCAGGAGGAGGGCCGCTGGCGCGGTTTCCGCACTCTCTCCGGCGGGGAGCAGATGTGCGCGGCCCTGGCGGTGCGCCTGTCGCTGCTGCGGATTCTGGCCAACGGCGATGTCGCCTTCTTCGACGAACCGACCACCAACATGGATGTGCCCCGGCGGCGGCAGCTGGCGGAGGCCCTGGCAGGGCTGAACAGCTTCCGGCAGCTGTTCGTGATCAGCCACGACGACACCTTCGAAAGCCTCACCGACAGCATCATCCGCGTGGAGCGCGAGGTCCCGGAGGGCGGGTGAATCCTGCTAGAGTCGGGCCCATGACGACTCCTCAGCAGCAGGTGGCGGCCTGTATCCGCCAGCAGTTCCACCAGGCCGATCTGCCCCTGGATCTGGCGGATGCGGCGGTGCATTTCTACCGCTACCACCCGAATGACGGGCCCTTCGGCAGTCTCGAGGCGGTACCGACCCCCAGCCCCGACTGCTTCGCCGAGGTGCGTCTGAGCGAGGCGAACCCGGGGCTGCCCCTGAGCGTGCGCATCTACGTCATGCCCGCGGCGGTGGAGGCGGCGATCCGCGGCGATCGCCCCGCCGCCGACCCCCACTGCTACCTGGCCTACCGCTTCGGCGACGAACGCTTCGACGCCTGCTACGAGGATGGTCACTGGGGCGGGCTCGACTGCGATCGCCTGCCTGCCGGTCTGCGCCGGGCGATCGAGCAGCAGGCGGCCCGAGCGACCACCGCTCTGACGGCCCTGGGGGATCAGCTGCGGCCGCTGTTCGCGGAGGTTGCGTCATGACACCGGAGGCGATCGCTGCGGCCCTGAATACCTGCCTGGAGCCGGTTGTGCCCTGGCGGGTCGACCCGACCCGGGTGCAGTTCGAGGACGGTGGCTGGCGGGCCCCCAGTCCTGCCGAAGACCAGCCTGGTGCCCGGGTGCACTGGGACCTGCTGGTCTCCGGCGGCGGTCAGGCCTGGGCCACCGTCGTCGTCTTCAACCCCGACAGCGACGGTCGTGCCATCTACGGCGCGCACCGGGGCTGGTCCGGGCGCCAGCACCTGCCCGAGTATCTGCGCGATGAGCTCGAAGCCGGTGTTCACGCCCTCGACCGGGCCCTGGAGGCCTTCCGTAATCCCCGCTGAGCTTCAGCGGGCGATCAGGTGCTGCCGCGGCGGGATGCCGGGGTTGTCGCTGAATTCCGCCGGGGGATGGAGGGGGTGCAGCCGGTAGGCCACATCCCGCCAGCAGAGCGGCAGCTCCTCACCGGAGGGGAAGAGCAGCATCCGCTTGGCGAAGGCCTCGGGCTCCTGCAGCTCCTCCCCGGCGTGGGGGATGCCGACGATCTCCATCTGCAGCGGATTCATCAGCCCGAACAGATCGCGGATTTCGATCAGGATGCCGGTGTCGCGGGTTTTCAGGAACATGGCTGCCGTCCTGCCCGATGGGGCCTGGGGGGTACCCCGATCCTAGTCAGGGGATCCTGACACAGCCGTTGAGCGGAAATTAAGCCTGTTCCGGGGAATATGTACCGATGCTGGGTGGAGCTGCGGCGTCAGTGGGGAAAACAGGATGCGAATCATCATCATCGCCGGGCCGAATGGAGCCGGTAAAACCACCTTTGCCCGGGAGTATCTTCCCCTGGAGGTGGGTATCACGGCCTTCATCAATGCGGATCTGATTGCGGCCGGTCTGTCTCCCTTTGCACCCGAACTGGCGGCCCGACGGGCCGGGCGCTTGATGCTGGAGGAAATTGATCGCTGTGCTGTGGCAGGCGAGAGTTTTGCCTTCGAAACCACTCTGTCCGGGAAAGGCTATGCTCAGCGCATCCGCC
>CAYZUY010000120.1:0-2935 GCA_964481495.1 uncultured bacterium | reverse complement strand
GGGTGAAATTGATTTTTCTGCGACTTCCAAGCGTGGAACAGGCGATCGCTCGCGTTCAGCTTCGGATTCGGCAGGGTGGTCACGCCATACCGCCGGAGGTGATTGCCCGTCGGTTCCACAGTGGTCTAAGGAATTTTGAACATCTCTACCAGCCGTTGGTAGATGAGTGGCAGATGATCCAAAATGGCGGTCCCATGCCGCAGCTGCTAGCCGAGGGAGGTCGGTGATGACATCGGGATTCCAGACCCAACGTCCGGACCCGGACCTGCAGCGGGTCTCCGCAGCACTCCTTCGTGCCGGACAGCGAGCGCGGGAACTGGCCCGAATGACCGGCACGGGCATTGCCGTCAGCATCGATGGAGAACTGAGGGTACTCAGCGGGCCGGAACTGGATATGGATATGGCTGCCAGCCCGACCGGGCCGGAAACGATGGACGCCCTGAAGCAACCCGGGCGCGGAAATTAAGTCCGCCCCAGAGAAGGACCCTCCGGCAGCGGTGCAGCACGGCGATAGAATGAGTCCTTCCATCTCCTGGCCCGAGGACAGCTGCATGAGTTCCCTGACCGGTCGTGACGTGCTCACCCTGGCGGACCTGACCCGTGAGGAGGTCGCATCCGTTCTGGCCCTGGCCGCCGACCTGAAGAGCGGAGCCCGCACGATTCACTGTCCGAAGACCCTGGGCCTGATCTTCACCAAGTCCTCCACCCGCACCCGCATCAGCTTCTCCCAGGCGATGTACCGCCTCGGTGGTCAGGTGCTCGACCTCAACCCCACGGTCACCCAGGTGGGCCGTGGCGAGCCGGTGCAGGACACCGCCCGGGTGCTCAGCCGCTACCTGGACGCACTGGCGATCCGCACCTTCGCCCAGAGCGAGATCGAAACCTACGCCCGCTACGCCGACATTCCGGTGATCAATGCGCTCACCGATGACTACCACCCCTGCCAGATCCTGGCGGACCTGCAGACGATGCAGGAGTGCTTCGGCCGCCTCGAGGGTCTGACCCTCACCTACCTGGGGGATGGCAACAACGTCGCCCACTCGCTGCTGCTCGGCTGTGCCCACGCCGGGGTGAACGTGCGCATTGCCACCCCGGCCAACTTCGAGCCGCGGACGGACATCGTCGCCCGGGCGACGGCACTGGCAGCCGGGCGTTCCAGCGTCGAGGTGCTGCGGGACCCCGTGGCGGCGGTGCGCGGCGCCAACGTTCTCTACACCGACGTCTGGGCGAGCATGGGCCAGGAGTCCGAGGCGGATGACCGCATCCCCGTGTTCATGCCCTACCAGATCAACGACACCCTGCTGAAGGAAGCGGAGGCGGACGCCATCGTCCTCCACTGTCTGCCCGCCCACCGGGAAGAGGAAATCACCGAGGCGGTGCTGGAAGGCTCCCAATCCCGGGTCTGGGATCAGGCCGAGAACCGCCTGCATGCCCAGCAGGCGCTGCTGGCCCTGGTGCTCGGCGCCGCCTAGACCACCCACTGGGGGAACTGCTCCGCCAGAGCCACCAGGGCCGGGCAGGGACCGACCTCACTGAGCTGCTCCTGGCGGTTCCAGCGGAAGAAACTGCGGCGGGCTCCGGCCATCCACAGCAGCCGTCGCGGCCGGGTCATGGCGACGTAGAGCAGCCGGTACTCTTCGGCCTGCCGCTGCTCCTGCAGCTGCTGCAGGGCCTCGGGCAGATCCGGGACCGTGGTCGCCTCCGGATCGTGGAGCAGGGCCCGCAGCTGCAGCCGGGCGATCGCCGCCACCGGGTAGCCCCCGAGAAAGTCCTGTTCCGGGGGGACGAAGGGGGGCAGTCCGGGAATCAGGTTGCTCTCCAGACAGGGCAGGAACACCGCGTCCCAGTCGAGCCCCTTGGCCCGGTGCATGGTGGTGATCGTCAGCTGGCCGGGGCGGACGAGACGGGTTTCCGGCTCCTCGGCCTCCACCGCCTCGAAGCTCTCCTCCCAGACCAGTTCCTGGAGCAGGGCCACCAGGGTGTCGAGGTCCGCCGCGCCGCTGGTCTGGCGGGCGAGGCGATCGCCCAGCTTGTCGGCGCTGGCCAGTTCACTGCTGCCGTAGCCGAGGGCGAGGGCGGCGAAGGGTAGCAGCTGCAGCGGCGGCAGGGCCTGCCGGGCCGCCAGCAGTTCCCGCCCCAGCCGCACCAGGGGCTGCAGTTCCGCCGGGGGGGCCGGGCTGAGGGGATGGGGATAGAGCAGATCCTCGGGCAGCAGACGCTGCCGCTCCCGACGGGTGCCCTGCAGCAGGCCCCGGCGCTCGAACAGGGCCTGCAGGGCCCCGAGGCGGGTCGCCTCTCCCGGTGCCGCCAGAAACCCGAGCACCGTCAGCAGTTCCCGGGGCAGTTCCGAGCGGCGGGCCTCACCGCAGTCGTTGCGGATTATCAGCCCCTGCTCCGCCAGGGGGGTCAGCGCCGTCGCCAGCCAGCTGCCCTGATTGTGCTCCCGCACCAGCACCGCCAGGGAGGCGTCGGGCTCCGCCCGGTACAGCTGCGCCAGCCGCTCCACCAGCCGCTGGCGCGAGACTTCGATGTCGGGGCTGAGCAGCAGTTCCACCCCCCGGCCGATGGGGGCGGGGTTGTCCGTGGCTGTGGGCTGGGCCACGGGCCGGATCGGCTGCAGGCGGAAGGGCTGCGGCTCCAGCCGGGGCAGGCTGGCATTCACCCAGTCCTGCAGGGCGTTGGCGGCGGTGAGGATCGGCGTGCCACTGCGCCCTGCCTCGTCCATGGTCACGAGGCGCTCGGGGGCCCAGCGGCGGCAGAACTCCCGGAAGAAGCGCGGGTCGGCGGGGGTGAAGCTGCTGTTGATTGCCTGGTTGGCATCCCCCACCCGCACCAGCCGCAGTTCGCCGCTGTCCGGGTCGCGGGCCAGGGTCTCCAGCAGGCGGGTCTGCAGGGGTGAGGAGTCCTGGGCCTCGTCCTCGAACACCCCCAGCAG
>CAYZUY010000119.1:2717-7304 GCA_964481495.1 uncultured bacterium | reverse complement strand
TGGGCAACCCCGTCGCCCGGGGCAACCACCAGATCAGCATCCGGGTGGAGATTCCCACCAAGGTCAGTGCCGAGGAGCGGGAGCTGCTCGAGAAGCTGGCCCATGTGCGCGGCGATCGCGTCGCCAAGGGCAGCGGCTTCCTGGGAGGCCTGTTCGGCGGATGAGCGTGACAGAACAGCTGGACCTGCGGGGCACCCCCTGCCCGATCAACTTCATCCGCACCAAGCTGCGGCTGGAACAACTACCAGTCGGTACCCTGCTGGAGGTGCGTCTGGATGCAGGCGAACCCGTGGAGCAGGTGCCCGACAGCCTGCGCATGGAAGGCTACCGCGTGGAAACCCTGGAGGACTGCCGGGACGGCAGTTTCCGCCTGCAGGTTCTGCGGCCCGCATGAGCGGCGCCGATCTGCGGGGCACGGTCCTCGCGGTGCAGGCCAACTTCTATCGGGTACAGCTCGATGCCGGGGACTGGCCCCTGCCGGAGCTGCTCTGCACCCGCCGCAGCCGTCTCAAGAAGATCGGCCAGCAGGTGATGGTGGGCGATCGCGTCGGCATCAGTGAGCCGGACTGGCAGGGCTGCCGCGGTGCCATCGATCGGGTGGAACCCCGCCACAGCCAGCTGGATCGCCCGCCTGTGGCCAATGTCGACCGGATTCTGCTGGTCTTCGCCCTGGCGGAGCCGACCCTCGACCCCACTCAGCTGAGCCGCTTCCTGCTCAAGGCGGAAGCCACCGGCGTCGACATCGTCCTGGCCCTGAACAAGGCCGATCTGATCGATGCCGACGCCCGCCAGGGCTGGTGCGATCGCCTGGGAGACTGGGGCTACCGTCCCCAGTTCCTCAGCCTCTACCGGAATGAGGGGGTCGAGGCGCTGCTACCCCATCTACAGGGACACACCAGCATCGTCTGCGGCCCCTCCGGTGTCGGCAAGAGCAGTCTGATCAACCGGCTGATTCCCGCCCTGGAGCTGCGCACCGGTGCCGTCTCCGGCAAGCTGGGCCGCGGTCGGCACACTACCCGCCACGTCGAGCTGTTCGAGCTGCCGGGGGGTGGGCTACTGGCCGACAGCCCGGGCTTCAACCAGCCGGATCTCGAGGGCGAAGTCCAGGATCTAGCCCTGCTATTCCCCGAGGCCCGGCAGCGACTAGCGGAACCGGGCTGCCAGTTCAGCGATTGCCTGCACCTCGAGGAACCGGGCTGCGGGGTTCGGGGTGACTGGGAACGCTACCCGCTCTACTGCGACCTGCTGACGGAACTGCAGGCCCAGAAAGGGCAGCGGCCCAGCGATCGCCTGCGTCCCGGCGGCCTCAAGCGCAAGATCGGCAGCGGTGGCCAGGTGGAATACGAACCGCTGCTGGCCAGCCAGCGCTACCGACGGGATTCCCGGCGCAGCGGTCGTCAGGAGCTGCGGGCCTCGGACTGGAGCAGTGCCGACCCGGATGGCGACGAACTCTGAGCTCAGGGTCGCCAGAGCTGCAGCAGCGACTGCAGGGCACCGATCACCACCCCCAGCAGGCCACCCAGATTGACGATCGCCTGCAGTTCCTGGCGGACAATGCCCTGGATCGCGGCTTCCAGGTCCGCCGGAGAGGTCGCCTCGATCCGAGCGACAATCACCTCGTCGATGCGCAACACCGGCATGGCCTCGGCCACAATCGTCTCCAGCTCCGCCTCCAGGTAGCGGTCAATCAACTCTGCCAGGGAACGGCTTAACCCCGCGAAGCCCGGGTCCGCCAGCGCCGCCCGATCGAGACGGCCCAGCAGGTAGCGGGCGATCGCCTGCCAGTCCAGCGCCGTCTCAGCCCGCTGCAGCCAATCCTGGCCGTACTGGCCCGCACCGCTCAGCACCGCCTCCCGGAAGGCCCGCCGCAGATCCCGCTGGGTGGCGGCAGGCAGCTGGGCCAGCTGAAAGGCCCGCAGCCAGCGCTGCAGCCGCTCGCGGATCTCCAGGGTGCGCAGCATCTCGGCGATCAGGGCCTCGCTCTGGGCCGGGGCCTGCAGACTGTACTGGCGCAGCTGCTCCAGGGTGGAGCGGGCCCCCACCAGATTGGCGACGATCCAGTAGGTACCCTGGGTCTTCTCCCGCAGTGCCCGGTCGATTACCGCGATGTTGCGGTCCGTCAGGAAATCCACCAGGGCCTGCCGCAGCACCGGCGGCGGAATCAGGCCCTCGAGAATCCAGTCGCTCAGCTGCCGGGCCGGCTCCGCCTCCACCCGCAGCTCCAGCAGCACGGCATCGAAGATCCGGTCGAGTTGGGGTGCCAGCAGATCCGGGCGCTGGGCGGCCAGTCGCAGCAACCGCTGCAGCGATCGCCCTGCCAACTGCTCCAGCAGCCGGGCCAGAGTCTCGAGATCACCGCTGCTGCGGGCCCGCCGCAGTTCCCCCAACACAAAGCCCAGCAGCCAGGTAATGCCCTGCTGCAGCCGCTCCACTGCCAACAGCCGCTGAGCCAGACGGTGCAATTCCTCCGGAGTTAGCAGCGAGGCCATGATCTGGTCGGCAATCCGCCGACCCAGACGGCTCTGGTTCGCCGGAATCAGGCCCGGGGTGAACGGTAAACGCCAGTTCCCCAGATACAGCGGCCGATAGGGCCGGAACAGCATCCGGATCGCCAGATCGTTGGTGAAATAGCCGATCACGCCGCCCGCCAGTGGCGGCAGGAGCAGAAAGCCGAGGTCGGCATACTGCCGAAGGAGTGCCCCGAATCCGACCATGTCAGGCTTCGACGACCAGCACTCCCATCATCCCGGCTGCAATCGGGTAGTGCCGCACCCGCCGGAACCCGACCTGCCGGGCCAGGGCTTCCTGCTCCGGCCCCGTCGGAAAGCGATCCAGACTGGGGCCGATGTAGGCGTACTCATCGTGGAGGCCACAATCATTGGCCGCTGGTTGCACCCAGTGCTCCAAGTACCACTGCTGAAACCCACGCAGGATCGTCTCCTCGGGCCGGTGCATATCCAGCAGAGCTGCCCGCCGTCCCGGCTTCAGCACCCGCCGGATTTCCGCCAGCGCTCGGGGAATATCACCGACATTGCGCAGGCCGTAGCCCATGGTGATCGCGTCGATGCTGGCGTCGGTCTGGGGCAGGCGCAGGGCATCGCCCAACTTCCAGTCGATGGTCAGCGGCAGACTCACCAGATCCGGCCGACGGGCCGCCTGATTGAGCAGTTCCTGGGAGAAGTCCAGGCCGGTGACCGCGCCATCGCGACCCACCCGCCGGGCCAGCAGTACTGCCAAGTCGCCGCTGCCGCAGCAGAGGTCGAGGACGCGATCGCCGGGACGGGCTCCGGACCAGTTCACCGTCATCTGCTTCCAGACCCGATGCAGGCCGAAGCTAAGACGGTCGTTGAATCGGTCGTAGACCGGGGCAATCCGATCGAACAGGTCACGCACCTGCTCGGGTGCAGTCGCAGTCATAGGGTTACGGCAGGGCCGCGTGGGCGTTGTCCAGCTCCCCGATCCAGGCCAGGGACTGCTCCGCCCCCAGTGATTCCACCGAAGGATAGGCCAATCCACCCACCAGATAACCGAGGCTGCTGTTCATCAGCAGGTAGACGCCCACCAGAGCGGCTGCGGCAGAACTGACCAGCACCCCTGCCAGCATGAGCGAGAACTCCTGCCGGACCAGGGCCTGCTTCATCAGTTGCAGAGCCCAGACCACCAGGGCGACAACGAACAGCAGAATCAGAATCATCAACCGAAGGCAGGGGTGTGAAGAACAGTTTCTTTACATATGTTAACAGTTCTACCCGGGGCCTCCGGAAGCCCCCAGATGGGGCGATCGCCTGAAGAGAATCTGAAGATCTGCCCGAAGATCCGCCCGAAACAGCACCGCCGCCCGGTCGAACGCCGGGCGGCGGTGGAGGGTGGAGCAGCAATCAGGGGCCTACCACTTGAGCAGATTGAACTGCTCCATATCGATGGTGTTGCGATTGCGGTAGATGGCCAGCAGAATCGCCAGACCGACCGCCGCCTCCGCCGCCGCCACGGTGATCACGAAGACCGTGAACACCTGGCCCTTGATCACGGCACCGTCCAGATAGCTGGAGAAGGCCATCAGGTTGAGATTGACCGCGTTGAGCATCAGTTCGATCGACATCAGCACCCGCACCGCATTGCGGCTGGTCACGAGACCATAGACCCCGATGCAGAACAGGGCAGCCGCCACCAGCAGGAAATATTGCAGTTCCATGTCAGTTCCTAGTCCTCAGCAGCAGTCAGCACGGTTTCGCGGGCCTTCTCCGGCAGACGCAGGTCAGCAGCGGCATGGGTGAGGGGATCCTCCGGCTCGTACTCGCGGCGGGCCAGAACGATCGCCCCGATCATCGCCATCAGCAGCAGCACCGAGGCCAGTTCGAAGGGCAGCAGGAAGTCAGTGAAGAAGTGCTCCCCGATCAGATAGATGGCGGTGTCGCCATCGGGCTGGGCGGGCGAAAGCGCCCAGGGAGTACCGACCACGGTGGTCCCCAGCAGGGCGAACAGCCCGAGGCAGACCAGAGCAGTCAGGCCCTTACGGAGCCAGCCGTAGCGCAGAGGCTGGAAGTCCTCACGCTTGTTCACCAGCATGATGGCGAACAGGATCAGGAC
>CAYZUY010000119.1:0-2707 GCA_964481495.1 uncultured bacterium | reverse complement strand
GCACGCCCCACGGTTCGCCGTCCAGCTCGGGCCGGATCAGGACGTTGATGGCGCCGACATAGATCAGGATCTGGGCGAAGGCGACGAAGCTGGCATTGAGCAGCAGGTAGATGCCCGCCATGCTCACAAACACCCCCCCCAGCAGGAAGGCGGAGTAGACGATGTTGCTGACCAGGACCACACCGAGGGCCGCAATCAGCATGGTGGCCGCAAGGATGGCAAAGGAGACGAACTGGACGCCCTGGGCAAGATTCACGGGTTACTCCTCCTTGGCAGCGGCGGGACGGTACTGGTCCACCAGTTGGTCCGGTCGGCTGCCGGCCCGGGGACGCTCATCGGGAACCCCGTGGGGATCCATCTCACCCTGGGGCAGGTAGGCCAGTTCCCGCAGCGGCGTCACCATCGGGTCATTGGTCACCTTGTAGGGCAGACGACCGAGGGCAACGTTGTCGTAGTTGAGTTCGTGACGATCGAAGGTCGCCAGCTCATACTCCTCGGTCATCGACAGGCAGTTAGTCGGGCAGTACTCGACACAGTTGCCGCAGAAGATGCAGACCCCGAAGTCGATGCTGTAGTGCTTCAGTTCCTTCTTCTTGGTCTCCTTGTTAAAGGTCCAGTCGACCACCGGCAGGTGGATCGGGCAGACCCGCACGCAGACCTCGCAGGCAATGCACTTGTCGAATTCGTAGTGAATCCGGCCGCGGTAGCGCTCCGAGGGAATCAGCTTCTCGTAGGGGTACTGCACCGTCACAGGGCGACGGCTCATGTGGTCGAAGGTGACCGACAGGCCCTGGCCGATGTACTTGGCCGCCTGGACCGTTTCCTTGGCGTAGTCGCCAACTTGCTTGAGGAACTTCAGCATGGGTCGAGTCTCTCGGTTAGCCGCCGAAGGCGACGGGGAAAGCCAGTTTCAGAGCCGCAGTGGCCAGCAGGTTGACCAGGGCGATGGGCAGCAGGAACTTCCAGCCCAGGTTGAGCAGCTGGTCAATCCGCACCCGGGGCAGGGTCCAGCGCAGCAGGATGGCGATGAACACCAGCACGTAGGCCTTGAGCACGGTCATCGAGATGCCCAGGGTGGCGGTCACAACCTGCAGCACCGGATTGTCGGCCGGAACGCCCACCCAGTCCGCAACCCGATCCAGGGGCACCGGGAATTCCCAGCCACCGAGGTAGAGGATCGCTACCAGCAGGGCAGAGAGGATCAGGTTGACGTAGGAGCTGAGGTAGAAGAGGGCGAACTTCATGCCGCCGTACTCAGTCTGATAACCGGCGACCAGTTCCTCTTCCGCTTCCGGAAGGTCGAAAGGCAGGCGCTCGCACTCCGCCAGGGCGGAGATCCAGAAGATCAGGAAGCCGACGGGCTGACGCCAGATGTTCCAGCCGAGGATGCCGTAGCCAGACTGCTGATTGACGATGTCGATGGTGCTCAGGGAGTTGGACATCATCACGATGGCCAGCACCGCCAGCGCCAGCGGAATTTCGTAGCTAATCGACTGGGCAGCAGCCCGCAGCCCACCGAGCAGCGAATATTTGTTGTTCGAGGCGTAGCCCGACATCAGCAGACCGATGGGCTGAACGCTCGACAGGGCAATCCAGAGGAATACCCCGGCCCCGACGTTGGTGATCACCAAGTTCTGACCGAAGGGGACGATCAGATAGGAGACGAACACCGGCACGATCACGAGGATCGGTCCAAGGGTGAACAGCCAGGGGTCCGCCTTGGCGGGGATGGTGTCTTCCTTGAAGACCAGTTTCAGACCGTCGGCGATCGCCTGCAGCGACCCTTCCGGACCGGCGAATTCAGGGCCCACCCGCTGCTGGGCAGCAGCGGAAATCTTCCGTTCCAGCCAGACCACGACCAGAACCCCGACGGTGGCGATGATGATCATCACCAGCATCGGCAGGGGCATCCACAGCAGCTTCGACAGACCGGGCGTCAGGCCCAGGTCCATGAGCGTGTCAATAAACGTCTTCTGAAGATCGATCCCGGTCGTCATGCGTTGCGATCCTGGGGAACTGAACCGTCAGGCCGGGCGGACCGCTGTCGCAGCCGGGCCTGAGCCTGAAGGTCAGTATATCGTTATGCCCCTGGGCGAGCCGGGCGGCTGAGTATATCTACTGGCAATGCCAGCTCCCGGCACCGATCAATACCTTGTCAGTCGAAGCGATCGCCCATGGCCACGTAGTCGTTGCCGTGATCACCGGTATAGATCTGGGTGGGCCGGAAGATACGGTTGGCCGCCAGTTGCTCCTTCCAGTGGGCCAGCCAGCCGGCCACCCGGGCGATCGCAAACACCGGCGTGAACAGGTCCGTGGGAATCCCCAGCTTGCGGTAGACCAGTCCGGAGTAGAAGTCGACGTTAGGGTAAATCCCCTTGTGGGACAGCCGCTCGGTGGCAGCATGCTCCAGGGCGACGGCGATCTCATAGTAGGGATCGGTGCCGAACACCTCGAACAGCTGCTCCGCCAGATTCTGGAGGATGACGGCGCGGGGGTCTTTCACCTTATAGACGCGGTGGCCGAAGCCCATGATCCGCTTCTTGTGGGCGATCGCGTCCTCCAGCCAGGGCACGACGTTCTCCACCGAGCCGATCGCCTCGAGCATCTCGATCACTTCCTCGTTAGCCCCGCCGTGCAGCGGCCCCGCCAGGGTGCCCACCGCCGACGCGACCACCGCGTAGGGGTCGGTGAGGGTCGAGGCCGTCAC
>CAYZUY010000118.1:0-7310 GCA_964481495.1 uncultured bacterium | reverse complement strand
CCACTGCTGCTCCGTCGCGGGGGTCCACGTCGCCGGGGTTGGTGAGCAGAAACAGCCAGATCACATGGCGGCCCCAGAGCTCATCCAGGGGGGTGTCCAGGAAGCGAGCATCCAGTTCCTCGGCGTATTTGCTGGCCACCCAGGCCAGCAGCGGGGCGAGCCGTTCCGGGGTCACGCGGGCATCTCCAGGCCCTTGGAGGCCAGCCACTCGCGGTTGAACAGGCGTGACTGGTAGCGGGCCCCGCCGTCGCAGAGCACCGTGACGATGGTGTGGCCGGGCCCCATCTGCCGGGCCAGCTTGTAGGCCGCTGCAACATTGATGCCGACGGAGCCACCCAGGAACAGACCGTCCTCCCGCAGCAGCCGGTAGAGGATCGCCAGTGCTTCCGGGTCGGTGACGCGGATGGCGTCATCGGCGGGTGCGCCCTCCATGTTGGCGGTGACGCGGCTGTTGCCGATGCCCTCGGTGACTGAGCTGCCCTCCATCGTCAGTTCGCCCTGCTTCACCCAGCTGTAGAGGGCGCTGCCCATCGGGTCGGCGACCACGCAGCGGACCTCGGGGTTCTGCTCCTTCAGGTAGAGCGCCACCCCGGCGTAGGTGCCGCCGGTGCCGGTGGCGGCCACCCAGCCATTGACCGTGCCGTTGGTCTGCTCCCAGATTTCGCGGCCGGTGGTGGCGTAGTGGGCCTCACGGTTGGCCAGGTTGTCGAACTGGTTGGCCCAGATGGCGTTGTCCATCTCCGCCGCCAGACGCCCGGAGAGCTTGACGTAGTTGTTCGGGTCCCGGTAGGGCACCGCCGGAACGGTCCGCACCTCGGCCCCGAGGGTGCGCAGCAGGTCGATCTTCTCCTGGGACTGGGTCTCGGGAATGACGATCAGGCAGCGGTAGCCCTTGGCATTGCAGATATGGGCCAGCCCGATGCCGGTATTACCCGCGGTGCCCTCCACGACGGTGCCGCCGGGCTTGAGCAGGCCCCGCCGCTCCGCGTCCTCGACGATGAACAGGGCCGCCCGGTCCTTGACCGAGCCGCCGGGATTCATGAATTCCGCCTTGCCGAGAATCTCGCAGCCGGTCTCGTCGCTGAGACTGTTGAGGCGAATCAGGGGCGTGTTGCCGACCGCGCCGACGAAACCGTTGCAGATACCCATAGGTGTAATGAGTTCAGGTTGACCGCAGAACCTTCATCGTACCAAGGGGGCCGGGTCTGGCCGGGCTGGCGATACTGGGGACTGTTCCCGTCTGTGCTGCCCACCATGGCCGACGCCCTGATCCATTACGAAGACCACTACGTCTGGCTGGAGCCGGGAGAATCCGAGACCTTCCTGACGCCGGAGGAGCTGCTGGTGAAGCTGGAGGCGCTGCTGGAGCGAGAGCCCGAGGGAGTCACCCCCGATGTCCTGGCCCGGGGCGATCGCGCCGCCCAGGCCCGCTACCTGCGCGACACCGTCTGCGAACTGGAACTGGAGCCGGGTCTGAGCGTGCAGTGGTTCGCCGTCAGGCTGGAGAAACCGGCCCGGTCGGCTCCTTGATCATCGTCGGCAGCAGCCCCAGCACCCGCTCGGCAGTGCGACCGGCGGTCTCGCCGGGTTCGGGGGTGACCTGGATGTCCGCCTGGGCGTAGAGCTCCCGGCGATCGCCGAGCAACTGCTCCAGGGTGGCGGTCGGATCGTCGGTCTGCAGCAGCGGCCGAGAGGCGGTCAGCGGGTCCCGCTGCAGCCGTTCCACCAGTGCCGCGGCAGGCACGTCCAGCCAGACCACCATGCCGTGGCGCAGGTGGCTCCAGTTCATCGGCCGGGTGACGATGCCGCCACCGGTGGCGATCACCAGTCGGCGGTAGCCCGCCAGCTCCGCCAGCACCTGGGTCTCCAGGGCCCGGAAGCCTGCTTCCCCGTCGCGCTCGAAAATTTCGGCGATGCTGCAGCCCGCTGCCTGCTCAATCACCCGGTCCGTGTCGAAGAACTGATAACCGAGCACCTGGGCCAGCAGCTGACCAACGCTGCTCTTACCGGCGCCCATCATGCCGATCAGAAAAATCGAGAGGCCCTGAAGCTGTTCCTGTACCGCCTGCGACACGCTGTTTCGTCCCTGACTCCGGGGATCCAGCATAGAACTTTGGCTGCCGCGACAGCCGTCGGGGATCGCGGGTCCCTATCCTAGAAGAGCGTGTTCACGGATCTTCACATCCGCTGTCTATGAGTCCGGGAATTCCCTGCATCATCAACCGTCGGGCCCAGTTCTCGGCCAGTCACCGCTACTGGCTGCCGGAACTGTCCGAGGCGGAGAACCAGCAGCGCTTCGGTGCCTGCAGCCGTGCCCCCGGCCATGGCCATAATTACGTCCTCTATGTCTCCATGCCGGGCCAGCTGGACGAGTACGGAATGGTTCTCAACCTGTCGGACGTCAAGCATGTGATCCGTCAGGAAGTTACCGGCCAGCTCGATTTCTCCTACCTGAACGACGTCTGGCCGGAGTTCGCCGCAACCCTGCCGACGACCGAGAACATGGCCCGGGTGATCTGGCAGCGGCTGGCGCCGCACCTGCCCCTGGCCCGCATCACCCTCTACGAACACCCTGAACTCTGGGCCGAATATCTGGGGAACGACATGGAAGCCTATCTGACCACCAGCACCCACTTCAGCGCCGCCCACCGCCTCGCCAAGGAGAGTCTCAGCTTCGAGGAGAACTGCGAGATCTACGGCAAGTGCGCCCGCCCCCATGGCCATGGCCACAACTACCACCTGGAGGTGACGATCCGCGGCCAGATCGACGAGCGTACCGGCATGATTGCTGACCTCGGTGCCCTGCAGCAGCTGATCGATGACCTCGTGGTCGAGCCGTTCGATCACACGTTCCTGAACAAGGACGTCGCCTACTTCGCCGAGGTGGTGCCCACCGCCGAGAACATCGCTGTCCACATCCGCGATCTGCTGGCGGGACCCGTGCGCGACCTCGGGGCCGAACTCTACCGAATCAAGCTGGTGGAAAGCCCCAACAACTCGGCGGAGGTCTACTGTGCGCCCCTGGCCTACCCGGCGATCGCCGTGGCGGATCGGGAAGCGGCCACTGTCTGAGTTGGTTCCCAAAAGAGAATCTTAAGCTCAGGCAACACAAACGCTAAGGCCAACGTCAAAGTTGGACGATGTTCGCAGGTGACGCCCCGTCGCCGCACTCCACTTGTATTTCGGACCCGACCTCTGGTTTCCAGGGGTCTTTTTTTTGCGGTGGCGTCCGCGCAGACTGGTGGGCGGTGGCGGTGAGGTGGTCGTGGTGACAGACCCGGCAGCGAGAGGACCCTGGACCCGGCTGATTCTGGCGATGACCGCCGACGGCAAGATCGCGGCGGCGGATGGCAGCGCCGCCCGCTTCAGTAGTGATGCGGATCTGCGGCGTCTGGAGCAGGGCGTGGCCTGGGCCGATGCGGTGCTGTTCGGGGCCGGAACGCTGCGCGCCTATGGTACGACCCTGTCGGTGCGGGACCCGGAGCTGCGGGCCCAACGCCAGGCGGAGGGGCGATCGCCCCAACCCTGGCAGATCTGTGTCAGCGCCAGTGGTGACCTCGACCCGGGCTGGCGCTACTTCGAACAGCTAGTGCCCCGGGGGCTGCTGACCACCCCGGCAGGAGCAGAACGCTGGCAGGGTTCGCCGCTGTTCGAGCGAATCTGGACTGGCGGCGTGGCGATTGCCTGGGGACCGGTGCTGGCGGAGCTGCGGGCCCAGGGATTCGAGCGGCTGGCGGTGCTGGGGGGTGGTGAACTGGCGGCGTCCCTGCTGGCGGAGGATCGGATTGATGAGCTGCAACTGACCCTCTGTCCCTGGCTGCTGGGGGGCGTGGGCGCCCCCACCCCCGTCGGTGGTTCCGGGCTGCCCCGACCCCTGTCTCTGCGACTGGTTGCGGTAGAACCGATGGGAGACGAAGTCTTCCTCACCTACCGCCGTCAGCGCTGAGCATGTCCGACACCCTCCGGCTCCAGTGGGTCCAGTCCGTGGCCGAAGTGCCCCAGGCCGCCTGGGACGCCCTGGCCCAGCCCCTGGCGACCCCCTTCTTCGAGTGGACCTGGCTGCACCACCTGGAAGCCTCTGGCAGTGCCGTGGCCCGGGCCGGATGGCAGGCCTGTCACCTGCTTGCCTGGCGCGGCCCGGAACTGGTGGCGGTGGCCCCCCTCTACCTCAAGGGCCACAGCTACGGCGAGTTCGTGTTCGATCAGCAGTGGGCCGAACTGGCCCAGCGCCTCGGCCTCAACTACTACCCGAAGCTGCTGGGGATGGCGCCGATGACCCCGGCGGTGGGTTACCGCTTTCTGGTCGCGCCCTCCGAGGATGAGGCCGACATGACGGCGACACTGCTGGTGGAGATCGATCGCTTCTGCGGCCGCAACGACATCCTCAGCTGCAACTTCCTCTACGTTGACCCCGCCTGGAAACCCCTGGCCGAAGCGGCGGGCTACTCGGCCTGGATGCACCACAACTCGGTCTGGAGCAACGAGGGGTTCGCCAGCTTCGACGACTACCTGGGGATGTTCAACGCCAACCAGCGGCGCAACATCCGCCGGGAGGTGAAGTCGATGGAAACCGCCGAACTGCGGTTGGAGGCCCGCACCGGTGACGACATCCCCCACGACTGGTTCGGGCGCATGTACCGCTTCTACAGCGACCACTGCGATCGCTTCGGCTGGTGGGGCAGCAAGTACCTGACCCGGGACTTCTTCGAACGCCTGGCCCACGACTACCGGCATCGGGTACTGCTGGTGGCCGCCTTCGGCGCCGATGGTCAACATCCCCAGGCGATGTCCTTCTGCATCCATAAGGGCGATCGCCTTTACGGTCGCTACTGGGGTGCCGACCAGGAGGTCGACAACCTCCACTTCAACTGCTGCTACTACCGGCCGATCGAGTGGGCGATCGCCCACGGCATCCGCACCTTCGACCCGGGGGCCGGGGGCAGCCACAAGAAACGGCGCGGCTTCCCGGCCACAGCCCACTGGAGTCTGCACCGCTGGTACGAGCCCCGCTTCGGCGCCATACTGCGGCCCTGGCTGGCCCAGGTGAACGAGCTCGAAGCCGAGGAAATCGAGGCGATCAACGGCGAACTGCCCTTCCGGCGCCCGGAGGTGCCCCTGGGCTGAGGGCTGAAACGGTTCTCTAGAATGGATCCATGACCCAGACCACCACCTCACCCAGCGCCGCCGACCTGCGGGCCATTGATGATCAACTGTCCCGCCGCGAGATTGAGCTCGACCCGGATGGCTACTTCATCATTTACCTCGACCGGGAGGCCGGGCTGATCTGCGCCGACCACTACGGCAACACAATCAACGACCAGGGTCTGGCCTGTGACCCCGAGACCGGCGAAGTGCTGGCCTGCAAGGGCAGCCTGGCCCGCACTGCCACCCGCACCGACCGGGGCCGCACCGCCACGGAGATCGGCAAGGCAATGACCGAGGATGCCGACCCCTGCCCCCTCAGCCGCTTCGACCACGCCCTCTACCTGGGGCGGGAGTTCGTGCGGGCCGAGATCTGTCTGCTCGACGGCACGGACTACGTGCAGGACTGACGGCATCGGTGATTGAATAGGGCTTACGGCAATTCTTCTGCGAAGGAATCGGAAATGGGAGTCGTCTTCTACGGCATCGTCCTCGGCGCTGGTTTCACCGCGGCGGTGGGTCTCTACCTCGGCCTGCGCGCAGTCAAGCTGATCTAGGCGATCGCAGCCCTCAATCCCCTGGAAGCGGCGTCGGCAAAACCGGCGCCGCTTCCGCGTTTGGGGACCTTACGCAAAACGGAACACTGCACCGACCGGCGGGTAGCGGTCGTTACAATGGCGGCGTGAAGCAAGACGAAGAAAGCAACCCCAGAGGTCGCTTGCAGTCCTGAACCGGACGGTGTCAGGATCTCTTGAGTGAAAAGAAAGGAAATAGCGATCCATGCAGGAATTGAGCAAGGTGATATCCTTCGACGGACGGGATATCCAGCTCGATGTCGGCCTGTTTGCGCCCCAGGCCGGCGGCTCCGTGATGATTCGGTCGGGTGAGACCTCGGTTCTGGTGACCGCCACCCGTTCCTCCGGGCGTGAGGGCATCGATTTCCTGCCCCTGACGGTTGATTACGAAGAGCGCCTCTACGCCGCCGGTCGCGTGCCGGGCGGCTTCCTGCGTCGGGAGGGTCGTCCCCCCGAGCGGGCCATCCTCACCGGTCGTCTGATCGACCGCCCGATCCGCCCTCTGTTCCCCAACTGGCTGCGTGACGACCTGCAGATCGTCGCCACCACCATGTCCATGGACGAGAACGTGCCGCCGGATGTGCTGGCGGTGACGGGCGCTTCCATTGCCACCCTATTGGCGAAGATCCCCTTCTACGGGCCGATGGCGGCGGTGCGCGTCAGCCTCGTGGGCGATGACTTCATCATCAACCCCACCTACAAGGAAATCGCCGCCAGCGACCTCGATCTGGTTGTGGCCGGGTCCCCCGAAGGCGTGATCATGGTCGAGGCCGGGGCCAACCAGCTGCCGGAACAGGACGTGATCGAAGCGATCGACTTCGGTTACGAAGCCGTGCAGGAACTGATCAAGGCCCAGCGCGAGCTGATCGCCGAGCTCGGAATCGAGCAGGTGATTCCTGAGCCTCCCGTGGTCGACACCACCATCGAGGACTTCATCCGGGCCGAGGCCAGCGCTGGGGTACAGCAGGTGCTCAAGCAGCACAGCTTCACCAAGTTCGAGCGTGACGCCGCCCTGGATGCGGTCAAGGCCGAACTGGTCGCCAAGGTCGACACCCTGGGTGATGAGGATGCGGTCAAGCAGGCGATCGCCGCCGAACCCAAGGCCCTGGGCAACACCTTCAAGTCCCTGACCAAGAAGCTGATGCGCCAGCAGATCCTCGAAGAGGGGGTGCGCGTCGATGGTCGGGCCCTCGATCAGGTGCGTCCGATCTCCGCCCGCGTCGGTGTGTTGCCCAAGCGGGTTCACGGCTGCGGCCTGTTCCAGCGCGGTCTCACCCAGGTGCTCTCCATCGCCACCCTCGGTACCCCCGGGGATGCCCAGGAGCTGGATGATCTGCATCCCGACAGCGAGAAGCGTTACCTGCACCACTACAACATGCCTCCCTACTCGGTCGGCGAAACCCGCCCGATGCGCAGCCCCGGTCGCCGCGAAATCGGCCACGGTGCCCTGGCGGAACGGGCCCTGCTGCCGGTGCTGCCCAGCCAGCAGGAATTCCCCTACGTGCTGCGGGTCGTGTCCGAGGTGCTCTCCTCCAACGGCTCCACCTCCATGGGCTCGGTCTGTGGTTCCACCCTGGCGCTGATGGATGCCGG
>CAYZUY010000117.1:0-7420 GCA_964481495.1 uncultured bacterium | reverse complement strand
TCCCCTCCGTGATGGCCCCGGCTCCGGTTCCCCTGCTCAGGACCCCCGATCGACTGGAAGCCCGTCTGAAGGAAATCCCGCCCGACCCGGGCGTCTACTTCATGCGCGACAGTGCCGATCGCATCCTCTATATCGGCAAGTCGAAGAAGCTGCGCAGCCGGGTACGCTCCTACTTCCGGGCTTCGGCCAACCATGAGCCGCGTATCGACCTGATGGTGCGTCAGGTCTGCGAAATCGAGTTCATCGTCACCGACAGTGAGGCGGAGGCCCTGGCCCTCGAAGCCAATCTGATCCGGCAGCACCAGCCCCACTTCAACGTCCTGCTCAAGGACGACAAGAAGTACCCCTACCTCTGCATCACCTGGAGTGAGGAGTACCCGCGTCTGTTCATCACCCGTAAGCGGCGGTTGGGCAACGGCCGCGATCGCTACTACGGTCCCTACGTCGATACTCGCCTGCTGCGCCACACGCTGTTTCTGGTCAAACGCCTGTTTCCGCTGCGCCAGCGGCCTCAACCCCTGTTCCGCGATCGCACCTGCCTCAACTACGACATCGGTCGCTGCCCGGGGGTCTGTCAGCGCGTCATCAGTCCCGAAGACTACCGGCGTACAGTCCAGAAGGTGGCAATGATCTTCCAGGGCCGCAGTAGCGAACTGGTGGACCTGCTCACGGGCCAGATGGAGGCGGCGGCCGAGCGTCTGGATTTCGAGCGAGCCGCCCTGCTGCGGGATCAGATCCGGGGCCTGGAGGGGCTGGGGGCCGAACAGAAGGTGCAGCTGCCCGATGACCGGGTGTCGCGGGATGCGATCGCCCTGGCCATGGACGAGCAGCATGCCTGTGTGCAGCTGTTCCAGATCCGGGCGGGCAAGCTGGTGGGCCGCCTCGGCTACCTGGCGGATGGCAGCAGCGGTGATGCCGCCCGCATTCTCCAGCGCGTCCTTGAGGAACACTACGCCAGCGTCGAAGCAGTCGAGATTCCCCAGGAGGTGCTGGTGCAGCACGACCTGCCGGACCAGACCACCGTCGAGGAGTGGCTGGGCGATCGCCGCGGTCGTCGGGTCGAGGTCCTCTCCCCCCAGCGTCAGCTCAAGGCCGAACTGATCGCCATGGTCGAGCGCAACGCCGAATACGAGCTGGCCCGCACCCAGCGCAGTGCCGAGCGCCACTCCGCTGCCGTTCTCGACCTGGCGGCCATCCTCGACCTACCGGACCTGCCCCGTCGTATCGAAGGCTACGACATCTCCCACATCCAGGGCTCGGATGCGGTGGCCTCCCAGGTGGTGTTCATCGACGGGCTACCCGCCAAACAGCACTACCGCCGCTACAAGATCCGCAGCGCCGAGGTGCGCCCGGGCCACTCCGACGACTTTGCCAGCATGGCCGAGGTGATCCGCCGTCGTTTCCGCAAGTTTGCCGAAGCCAAGGCCACGGGGCTGGACCTCGGCCCCAGTGACAGCCGCCAGGGCAGTCCGCTGCGCCCCCAGGCCCTGGAGGACTTTCCCGATCTGGTGATGATCGACGGCGGTAAGGGGCAACTGTCAGCTGTGGTGGCGGTTCTGAAGGAGCTGAACCTGCTTGAGGAGGTCAACGTCTGCAGTCTGGCCAAACAGCGGGAGGAGATTTTCCTGCCGGGCGAGTCACTACCGCTGGTGACCGACGCCGAACAGCCCGGGGTGCAGCTGCTGCGGCGCCTGCGGGACGAGGCCCACCGCTTTGCCGTCAGCTTCCACCGTCAGCAGCGCAGTGAACGGATGCGGCGATCGCGTCTGGAGGAGATCCCCGGTCTGGGGCCCAAACGGCAGAAGGAACTGTTGGCCCACTTCCGCTCCATCGACTACCTGCGCCTGGCCAGCCCCGAGCAGATCGCCGAGGTGCCGGGAATCGGCCCGGCCCTGGCTCAACAGATTCACGCTTACTTCCATCCGGTGGCCTGACAGAGGCCGGAATTGTGTCGACAATCCCGGGCAGAATGAGAAGACTCTGAGCGGAATACCGATGCGACTGTCCACGCGTATCGTTCTACTGGGTGTCAGTGGACCTCTGATCGGACTGCTGACATTCTGGGTGATCGCCTCTGGCACATCATTGCGCCTGGGACTCAAAGCCGGCACTCAGATCAACGCACTACTGAATGCTCAGAATGAACGGGCGCTGAGAGTTGCCACCAAGCTGCTGCAGCAGGAAGCACGTCATGTTTCCGCCATTTTGGCCCACGATACCAATGCCATTCTCCCCGCCGCGCGGAGACTGAAGGTCGCCCCCAATGGCGATATCTACCTGAATGAGCAGCAGATTTCCCGTCAACAGTTCAACGATTATCTGCGTCAGTATTTTCTGCCTTTCATCGAGGATCAGCCGACCCAGCGGGCGGGCCTCTTCCGGGAACTCCGTCCGGGCCAGTGGGAACGGGTCGGTACCATCGACGCCCAGGGCAACATCATCGATCAGCACACCCTCGTTAACCCCCAGGTGGTGCGCGAGCTACAGCGACAGGTCATGCGATCGGATGGCTCAATCTCCAACCAGACCACCCTGACCCGCTTTCAGAATCAGTGGCGGATCTCCAAATTCAGTGTTCTGAACCTGACGGACCCGAGCAATACTCTGGTTCTGGATGTCAACCTCAGCACCAATCTCAATGCCCATCTCCTGCAGGATACCGCAGACCTGTTTCCTGCCCGAGACTACCGGATCGCGCTGTTCCAGGAAACCGCTACCAGGGAACTGGTCTGTACCTATGCCTCACCCAACAGGGATGGTTGCGACAAGATTCAGAGGCTAATTCAAAAGTCCGGGGGGTTTCCGAATCAGGCCAGGCAGCAGTCCCTGATCCAGATCCGCCGACTTGAGGAGGCCAACAACACTGACACTCACTTCTTCGATCGGCCGTACCACCAGCTCAGACACGACAGTCTGTTTCTGGCCAGCTTCCCGGAATGGCATCTGATCTTTGCTGTGGCAGTAGAAGACGCCTATTTCGAGGACGCCATGCGGGGGCTGGAAAGTCTCAATCGCGAGATTCTCAAGAACCTCTCCCTGGCGACCCTGGGGATTATGGCGCTGGTGGGGACCGGCGCCTACCTGTTCGGGCGGAGCATCACCCGGGAGCTGAAACAGCTGGCGATCGCCGCCGATGCGATCGCCGCCGGTCAGACCCTCCAGGAACTTCCCTATCAGGGCAAGGATTCCCTGGGCCGACTGGTGAATGCCTTCAATCGGATGTCCGGTGCGGTGGCAGCCCGGGAGGCATCGCTACAGCGGCAGATCGATGAACTGGTGATCAACATCAACCCGAATGAACTCAGCTGCCAGGTCAGTGAAATCACCCAGGACGAGAGTTTCAGCAGCCTCAGTGCCCGGGCTCGGGAGATGCGCCTCAGACGCAGCCGGGCTCAGACCGGGGGAGAAAGACCCGCAGCCGACTGAGTATCGGCCCCGGAGCCGTCAGGGCAGAACAGCGGCAATGCCAATCACCGCCACAAAAACAGCCAGGAAGAAGACACCCATGATGCTCATCTTGGTTTCATGGCCATCGATCCGCTTCTCGAACTCCCCATCCATCTCCCTGCGGAAGGCATCGAAGGCATCCTGAACCTGTTCGGGGTCGTGGGGCTGTCGGCTCATGGCTGGTTACACCTGAGAAAGAACTGAATTGACATCAACCGCGGTGGAACCACCAGTAGGAACCGACCGCCAGGGGAATCAGCAGCAGAATCGGCACCAGGATGGCAGCCATGCCGTTGTGGCTGCGGACGACGCGGGATTCGTGGGCAACAATCGCCTGGCGGATATTCGCCTGCATCTCCTGACGCAGGCGTTCCAGATCCGACTCCAGGGAATCATTGCTGTACAGTTCCCGCAGACGTTCAAAGACGCTGCGTCCAAGGATGAGACTACGCTCAGGGTGCTCGAAGAGAATATCCAGCATCTCATCCCGACTGAAGACGAGCAGTTCGGTCTCCCGGGCCGCTCGGGCATTGCAGTTGCGGAGGCTGCCGTCGACGAGTTCCGCCTCCCCGAAAACATGACCGACCCCCAGACTGGAATCGACGCCTTCACCGGTCTCAGGATAATCGGTGGTCAGTTCCACCAGCCCCCGCCGCACCAGGTAAACCGAACTGCTGGAATCGCCGGATCTGTAAAGATAATCGCCGGCACTCAGCTGTAACTTCTCCATGTCTGCAGCCAGTTTCCTGAATTCTAGCGAAGGTACCTAAGATATTAGGGTTGATGGACTGCCATGGAACTCCCTTCTAGCCTGTCGTCGAAGTTTAATAACGTCATCAACTGGTGCTGGGGCAGCGGCAAACGACGGGCCGTAACCCTGCTGGTGGTCGGTGGTGCGATCGCTCTTCCCTGGGTGACCCGCCCTCAGCCCAAAGTCATACCTCCGGTGCTGGGGCCCCGCCCGGTCACCGCTCTAGGTCGCCTTACTCCCGAAGGGGGACTGGTCACCCTCGCGACCCCGGCCGGGACCAGTGGCGGCACCGAGGTGGTGCGCGAATGGCTGGTCAGGGAAGGAGATTCCATTCGCCAGGGCCAGCTGCTGGGGACCCTGAGCAGCTGGCCCCAACTGCAGGCCTCCGCAGCCCTTACCCAGGCTCAACTCAAGCTGTCCGAACAGAAGTTCCAGCAGATTGCCGCCGGTTCCCGCAAGGGTGAACGCATTCAGGCCAAGTCGAATCTCCAGGCTGAAGAGGCTCTGCTGCCATACCTGGAGATCAGTGCCCAGAAGGCCCGATCCCTGTTCAACCTCGGCGCCATCTCCGAAGAGGAACTGGGCAAGGCTGAGGCCCAGTTGTCCCAGGCCCGGCAGAAGATTCGTGCCCTGCAGGGCAGTGTGATCGACACCACCACCGTCCGACCAGTGGATCTCGAAGTCGCCGCCAGCGAAGTCCGCAATGCCGATCTGTCATCCCGACTGGCGGATCTGCAGCGGCGCAATGCCGAGATTCGCTCCCCCCTGACCGGCAAGCTGCTGCGTATCTACAGCTGGCCCGGCATGAAGGAAACCGACCAGGGACTGGCCGTGGTCGCCCGCACCGGCCGCATGCAGGTCTGGGCCCAGGTCTACCAGAGTGACGTCGGACGTCTACGCATCGGTCAGGCCGCCACGGTTACTGCCGAAAGCGGTGGCTTCAACGGATCCATCCCGGCTGTGCTGGCTACCGTCGTCGGGGAAGTCTCCTCCCGCGACCTGTTCGCGATCAACGCCAACAACAATGTCAATGCCCGGGTGGTGCTGGTGAAGCTGGACCTGCCCCGGGAACGATCCGAGGAACTGAGTCGACTCAGCGGTCTGAACGTGACGGTCCGTTTCGGGAAGGATAACCGCTGATGCTGTCCTCGCTCAGACAGATGCGGCAGGCTCTCTCGGACATGCCGGTAGCCTGGCTGCAGCTGAAGCGACAGCCGATCCGCTATCTGGTCGCCGTGCTTGGCATCGGTTTCGCTGCTCTGCTGATGTACATGCAGCTGGGCTTCCAGTCCGGTCTGCTCGACAGTGCCACCACCTTCTACGAGGCCCTGGATGCGGACCTGGTGCTGGTCAGTCCCGGCACCCTCAACAGCGGTAACTTCCTGCAGTTTCCCCAGTCGCTGCTCTACCAAGGGTTGGGCGTGCCCGGTGTGCAGCGCGTGGTGCCGCTCTACGTGGCCAATGTGGTCGTGCAACGCCTGGATGGGGTGAAGCCCACCAGCCTGCGGGTGATCGGCTTCGATCCGGACACGGAGGTCTTCAGCCTCCCGGCCGTGCTGGATCAGCAGGACAAGCTGAAGGTCCCGGGCTACGTTCTCTTCGATACCCTGGGCAACCGCAACACCGGTCCGATTTCCGAGGCGGTGAAGGCCCAGGGTGCCCAGACGATGATTCTGGCGGACTTCTCCCGCACCTTCCGGGTGGTCGGGCTCTTCCGGCTGGGCTCTACCTTCGCCGCCGACAGCAACCTGATCAGCAGCAGCAGTACCGCTCTTAGTCTGGCCTACCGCCAGATCAACCCCGGTGAAATCTCCCTGGGTCTGATTCACCTTAAACCGGGGGAGTCTGAAACCCAGGTCCAGCGTCACCTGCGGGCCCTGTACGGTGACCAGCTCCAGGTGCTGACCAAGGCAGAACTGATTGCCCAGGAGAAGGACTACTGGAACACCACCTCCTCCTTCGGGGTGATTTTCGGCTTCGGCACGATTATGGGTCTGCTGGTCGGCGGGGTGATCGTCTACCAAGTGCTCTACACCGACGTCAGCGATCACCTGAAGGAGTACGCCACCCTCAAGGCCCTGGGCTTCAGCAATACCTTCGTATTGTTCATCGTCATCCAGGAGGCGGTGATTCTGGCGATTTCCTCCTTCATCCCGGCCACCATAGTCAGCAACCTGATGTATTCGTTCCTGACCCAGGCGTCGGGCATCCGCATCCTGATGACCAGCGACAAGGTAACTCTGGTAGGCTCCCTCACCATCGGACTCTGTGCCGCCTCGGCGGCGATCGCCGTCGGCAAGCTCCGCGATGCCGACCCGGCTTCGGTGTTCTAGCCATGACCTCAGCAACCACCGGTGCCTCCCAGGCTGTGATTGCAGCCGAGGATCTGCGCCATGCCTACGGTTCCGGTCCGCTGCGGTCCGAAATCCTGCACGGGCTGAGCTTCACGGTCCGGCCCGCCGAGATCACCCTGCTGGTGGGCCCGTCCGGTAGTGGCAAAAGCACCCTGCTGACCCTGATCGGCGCCCTCCGATCCGTGCAGAGCGGCGCCCTGCGGGTGCTCGATACCGATCTGACCCGGGCCGGCGAAACGGACCGGATTCTCCTGCGGCGCCGAATCGGCTTCATTTTCCAGACCCATAATCTGGTCTCGTCACTGACGGCCCTGCAGAACGTCGCCCTGGTGCTGCAGTTGTGCGAGCCCAATCCGCATCGGCGCATGCAGCGCGCCCGGGAACTGCTCGAAACCGTCGGTCTGGGCCATCGCCTGCACTCCTATCCCGAGCAGCTCTCCGGTGGGCAACGGCAGCGGGTTGCCGTTGCCCGGGCTCTGGCCCCGGCACCGGAACTGATCCTGGCGGATGAACCGACCGCCTCCCTCGACAGCCAGTCGGGACGGGAAGTGGTCAGTCTGCTCGGCCAGCTCTGCCGGGAGCAGGGCAGTGCCGTGCTGCTGGTCACCCACGACCTGCGCCTGCTCGATGACGCGGATCGCATCTGGCGGATCGAGGACGGTCTGGTCTATCCCTGGGACGGCAATGCCGGAGGAGTTCACTGATGCCCCCTGCCATCTATCCCCCGGATAGCCTGCACAGCTGGACCTGGCAGAACCGGGAGATCAGCTACGCGGTTGCCGGACCGGAGACCGCACCGGCAGTGGTTCTGATTCACGGCTTCGGGGCCTGTAAGGAACACTGGCGCCACAATCTGCCGACTCTGGCC
>CAYZUY010000116.1:2197-7444 GCA_964481495.1 uncultured bacterium | reverse complement strand
CCTGGTAGCGGATCTGCAGCCGCCGCTCCACCCGGTCGACCCGCTCCAGTTCGGCGGCGGCGTCCTGCTCCAGCTCCCGGGAAAGACTCTCCAGGTGGGCCAGGGCTGTCTCCGCTAGGGGCTGCTCCACACTCTGCTGGCGCAGACTGCGGCGATCCGCCAGCCCGATGCCAAAGGCAGAGAGCACTCCGGCGTAGGGGTGAATCAGCACCTGCGCCATGCCCAGGGCCTCCGCCAGACGGCAGACGTGCTGGCCCCCGGCCCCACCGAAGCAGCAAAGCACGTAGTCGCTCAGGTCGTAGCCCCGCTGCAGGGAGATGCGCTTGATCGCCTGGGCCATGTTGTCGACGGCGATCGCCAGGAAGCCCTCGGCCACCTGCTCCGGGCTACGCATCACGCCGGTGGCCTCCGCCATCCGGGCCGCCAGAGCCGCGAACCCGGCCCGCACCGGCTCGGGGTCCAGGGGCTGATCACCGCCGGGGCCGAACACCGCCGGGAAGAAACGGGGCTGCAGCTTACCCACCATCACGTTGGCATCGGTGACCGTCAGCGGCCCGCCCCGGCGGTAGCAGGCCGGACCGGGGTTGGCCCCCGCCGATTCTGGGCCGACCCGGCAACGCTGACCCTCGAAGCTGAGGATCGAGCCACCGCCCGCCGCGACGGTGTGGATGGCCATCATCGGGGTGCGCAGCCGTACCCCCGCCACCTCGGTCTCGAAACTGCGTTCGTACTCGCCGTCGTAGTGAGCCACGTCCGTGGAGGTGCCGCCCATGTCGAAGCCGATCAGTCGTTCGAAGCCCGCCTGCCGACAGACACTCACCGCCCCGACAATGCCCCCGGCCGGACCGGAGAGGATGCTGTCCTTGCCCTGGAAACACCGGGCCTCGGCCAGACCGCCGTTGGACTGCATGAACAGCAGCGGCGGCATCGCTCCGTCCACTGCCAGGGCCGAGGCAATCCGGTCGACGTAGCGGCGCAGCACCGGCGTCAGGTAGGCATCCACCACCGTGGTCTCACCGCGGCTGACCAGCCGCAGCAGCGGACTGACCTCATGGGACACCGACACCTGTTCGCAGCCCAGAGCCCGCACCCAGCGCGCCAGTCCCTGCTCGTGGCGGGGATGGCGATCGCCGTGGAGCAGCGCGATCGCCACCGCCGTGATCCCGTCCTCCCGGGCCTGGCGCAACTCCGCTTCCAGGGGTTCGCGATCCGTCAGGGCCTGCAGCACCCGGCCCTGGGCATCCAGCCGTTCGGTCACCTCCAGCACACGTTCGTAGAGCGGTTCGGGACGACGGATGTCGAGGGCGAAGATGTCGGGGCGGTTCTGGTAGCCGATGCGCAGCAGATCCCGGAAGCCGCGGGTGATCAGCAGCAGGGTGCGATCGCCCCGGCGCTCCAGCAGGGCGTTGGTGGCGACGGTGGTGCCCATGCGGATGCCCGCGATCGCTGCCGCCGGAATCGGGGCTTCGGGCTTCAGACCCATCAGGTCGCAGATGCCCTGGATCGGGGCGTCGGCGTAGCGTTCCGGGTTCTCCGAGAGCAGCTTGTGCAGGCGCAGCTGGCCGTCGGGCGTGCGGGCGACGATATCGGTGAAGGTACCGCCCCGGTCAATCCAGAACTGCCAGCGCGCATCGGAGGAAGAAGTCACGGGTGCCGGAGAACGCAGAACCGGCCTCCATTCTCCCAGGCTCTAGGTGCCGGGCTTCTCGCGCTGGGACCGGCGCTCCTGGCGCAGCTGGGCCATCTGCTGGCGCTGGGCCGGGGTGAGCACGGCCTGAATTTCGGCCTGCATCTGCTGCTTGATCGTGCGGGCCTGCTGACGCAGCTGACTGAGGCGGGTCTGCACCTCCGCCGTACGGGCAGGGTCGGCCTTCTCGGTCTGGAGGACCTTGAGCTGCTGTCGTTCCTGCTTCATCTGCAGTTGGAGCGGCTGCAGTTGGGGCCGGTAGCGATCGCGGATAGCCACGATCCGCTGCTTCTGCTCAGGCGTGAGGTTCAGCTGATCCATCAGGCGGGCCCGCCGGGCCGGTTGCGCCTGGGACGGGGACGCCGGATTAGGAGCCGGTGTCGGCTGGGCCTGCAGCGGCAGGGGGGCGAGCGCCAGCGCAGACAGCAGGAGACCGGTGAACAGACTGGGTCGAGTCATCGGATGTCTTCCTCGAAAGGGGTTGAGGGCGGCCTCCCTATGCATGCCCAAGACGCCCCGTCCGGTACAACGGTTCCCGGAAAACCGCAGGCGGACCCCGACCCGGCACAATGGGGAAAGCCCTCCCTTCCCTGGAGCGGCGTTCCGGCCCGCCACGGGAGAGCGCCTTTGAACTCGGAAACCCGCATCCGCCAGTTGCTGGCCGAACTGCAGCAGGAGATCGATCAGCTGCAGGCCAAGGCGGAAGCGGCGCCCATCGACCTGCGGGCCGTGCTGCAGACGATGCCCGCCGAGGCGATCGCTGAAGCCCTCTACCGCTCCCTCGACAGTCACAAGCTGGATCGCTGCCAGCGCTTCCTCAACAGCTACCGACAGCAGGATCAGGGCTGGCGTGGCATCGAGACCGACATCCAGAAGCTGGTGCCCCTGCCCTCCTTCATCATCCAGAATTTCGTGATCGGGCTGGCCCAGCGGCGTTATCCCCAGGTGCATCAGCCCGCCGAGCTGGCCCAGGTGATTCAGGACGACTACTGCGTTGCCCTCGACCTCAGCCGCAAGACCGACTGGTTCCGGGCCTGGGCTATTCTTCAGCACGGCCTGAATGCCGCCATGGTGCTGGAGAATCCGCCCCACAGCATTCACCAGTTCGTGGAGCAGGCGATGCGCTACGGCGCGGGCAGCCGCCGCCGACCCGAGCCGGCCCGCCAGGAGCCTCCGAAAGACTCCCCGCCCCAGGAGCCTGCGGCCCAGGAGGCATCACAGACCAACGCCCAGGCCCACGGACAGCAACGGCGTCAGACCGCGGGTACCAGCCAGCAGCGCAGCAGCCGCAAGCCAGGCCAGGGGGAAAGCCGCTTCAACCGCACCCGGGAATCCCGCCCTCCGGCCGCAATCGTACTCAACCTCGACTGGCCCACCACCCTGGAGGAGCTGAAGCTGGCCTACCGGCGTCTGGCCAAGCAGAATCATCCGGATGTCGGCGGCGATCCCGAGAAGTTCCACCGCATCCAGACGGCCTACCAGGAACTGCTGGATCAGGTGGGCTGAGGATCAACCAGGGTCCGCTGCAGAATCACCAAATCCCGGGGGATGCCGTCGAGGCGGGCGATCGCCGGCAGCAGACCGACCTCGCCGAAGCCCCGACTACGGAACAGACGCTGGCTGGGCCCGTTGTGGGCGAACAGGAACCCCAGCAGCACCGCCACACCCAGGCGCGGGCCGTCAGCGATCAGACCATCCAGCAGCCGCCCGCCCCAGCCCTGGCCCTGCACCGCTGGTGCCAGATACAGACTGACCTCGGCGGTGGCGTCGTAGGCGGGCCGCCCTTCGTAGAACGACTTGAGGCTGATCCAGCCCTGGACGTCACCCGCCAGCTCCAGCACCCGGATCGGGCGCCGTTGCGGGTCCCGGGCGGCGAACCAGGACTGGCGCGACTCCACCGTCACTGGCTCGGTGTCCGCCGTCGCCAGTCGTCCCGGAATCGCCGCGTTGTAGATGGCGACGATAGCCGGGAGATCGCTATCTCGGGCATCCCGAATCAACGCGGTCACAGCGTCTGCAGCCACTCCCGGATGGCGATCGCCGTGGCTTCCGGCTGCTCGAGATGGGGCACGTGACCGGCCTCCTCGATCCAGACCAGACGGGCATCGGGCAGTTCCCGCTCGAACACCGCCGCATCCTTCGTACCGAGAATCCGGTCCTGACGTCCCCAGAGCACCAGGGAGGGCGCGCGCAGTTCTCCGAGGCGGGTGCGGTAGGAGCCGTACCCGCCGCTGCGGGTGAAGCGACGCAAGGCCTCATCCCAGTCGGGGCACTGCAGGTGCAGCGCCGCGCAGAGCTCGGCATCCGGGGTGACGAACACCTCAGGCCGGTGGTAGGCACGGATGCTGATGTTGCGGCGCACATCCGCCCGCCGCAGGAATTCCACCGCCCAGCGATCCAGGGGCGAGAACAGGTAGCGGCCCAGAACCGGCCCGTTGGCCACCCCAGCGCCGTCGAGCAGAATCAGCCCCTTCACCGCCTCGGGATGATGGAGAGCGAAATCGATGGCAACCGCGCCCCCCATGGAAGCACCCACCAGCACGATCGGCTGGCCATACCACTGCTGCCAGCAGGCGTGGAGGTGCTCCCGGATGGTTTCGGGAGAGTAGGTCAGATCCGGGCGACGCTCGGTGAAGCCGAAGCCGAGGAAGTCGAGGGCCCGGGCCTCGGCGTGGTCCGCCAGTTGGGGCAGCAGCCGACGGAACTCGAAGCAGGAACTGTCGAACCCGTGCAGGCAGAGCAGCGGTTCGCCCCGACCCTGGAGCGCAAAGCTGGTGTTCAGGCCCCCGGCGTAGGGCAGCGTTTCATGACGGATGCTGGCGGCCAACCCCAGGGAGGTGGCTTCGGTGAGACCGCTGACAGCGGCGGGCAGGCAGGGGGCGAAGGTGGCAGCGGTCATGGGGTGCGGGCGATCGCCTCGGCGGGAACGGTGGTCGACACCATCGCCGCCAGCAGATCCTGGGGCGTGACCGGGAAGGGCAGATGGTGCAGGTCGGAGCCGGGACGGCAGGCCCACTCGGCAGCCTCGGTCAGGTCCGCCAGGCTGGCCTGGGCCAGTCCCAGATCCGCCAGTTCGCAGGGTAACCCAAGCTCCCGATAGAAGCGCAGCAACTGCTGCCGCGCCTGGGCCGCCAGCTGACTGCCCTGGTGCAGTTCCTCCAGGCGCAGCTGCACGAGGATGCCGTAGGCGACCTTTTCGCCGTGCAGATAGCCATGACAGGCGGGCAACTGGGTGAGGCCATTATGGACAGCGTGAGCGGCCACGGTCCGGCACTGGGCACCGCCCAGCCCGCCGATCACGCCCGCCAGCAGCACCGAGGCATCCACCACCTCGCACCAGTCCTCGCCGCCGACCTGGGCGATCGCCGCCGCTGACTTCTGGAACAGCAGATCCCGCAGCACCCGGGCCTGCTGCACCGCCGCAACAATCAGGGTGCGGCTGGAGTGACCGCTGCTGACCGAGGCTTCATACCACTTGGCCAGGGCGTCACCGATGCCCGCCACCAGGGTGCGGCTCGGGGCCTGAGCCACCAGCCCGTAGTCAAGCACCAGCAGGTCCG
>CAYZUY010000116.1:0-2187 GCA_964481495.1 uncultured bacterium | reverse complement strand
CTTTTACGGGTGGAGCATGCGCCGCAGTGGTCAAACAGGCCGATGCCGCAGTGCGGGCAAAAATCGATTTTTTCGTTTTTCAGGTCCACCGGTCGCTCGCAGCCGGGGCACACGCTCTTGGCCAGACGGGCCAGGGCCACGTCGTAGCGGAAGGCCCCGGTAGCGGTGTAGAGATTCGACAGGGGAGTCCAGGCAGCACAGGTGGCGGCCGAGGTGGGAATGGTGACAACAGGGCTGTCGTGCAGGTAGCCGATCAGCTTGGCCATGTCCAGCGCCTTGCCACCGCCGATCCCGATGATGCAGTCGGCCTGATGCGTCGCAGCGGCATCCATCAGGCGATCGCGCACAGTCTCGCTGCAGTCGGGGTGACTGCTGACCCAGAGGCTCTCCAGTCCCGTAGCCGCCAGGGCCGGCTCCAGCTGCGGCCGCACCAGGGCCAGGGCCTGATCACCCCCCAGCACCAGCGGGCGACGACCGAGGCGGGCGATCGCCGGAGCCACCTCCGGCAACAGATCCCAGCCTCGCAGCACCTGGGCCGGGGCAAGAATCACAGGCGGACGATCAGCGGACACGGGCATGGCGCTGGAGATGGAAAGGCATTGACCCATCCTATCGATCCCATTGAGGTTCAGCTGCTCTGGGACAGCCGCTGCACGGCCTCACCGCCGATGCGCGCCTCCAGGTCCGTCAGGATGGCGGGGATGCGCTCGGCGAAGGGACTGCGCTGCAGGCAGTCACGGAAGTCCGCCGGGTCGCGATCGCCCAGCCGCTGGCCGGGAAACCAGTGGCCACCGTTGCCCAGCAGGTTGTAGCGGGCCTGGGCGAAGGACTGCAGGTCGTAGGCCTGCAGCAGGTTCCAGAGCCAGACCATGACCGGGATGTTGACCTCGCCGGGGGTCTGATCCCAGCGGGGCAGCCCCACAGACCAGCGCCGCAACCAGTCCTCGCCCAGAACCTCGACGGCGGCCTGCCGCAGCCGTTGCTGAATCGGGGGCAGCAGGTCGTCGGCCTGGGCCAGCAGCGGCAGCGTCTCGAGGTGGCGGTCGAAATCCGTGGGCCGGGCCGCCCCGATACTGAGGGTGTGCACCTGGGGATGGCTGAGGCAGAAGAGGTCGTTGAACACCATTGGATGCAGCGGCGCACAGAGATCACTGAGCCGCTGGGAGGGGTTGTAGAGATGACCACCTTTATCCGAGGGACTGATGATGAACACCCCCATGTCCTGGCGGGTGGCCGCTTCGATAGCGGGCCAGTTGTCCTGGAAGATCCAGTACCAGTGCAGGTTGACGTAGTCGAAGCGGCCCGTGGCGATCGCCGCCTCGATCTGCTCCCGGGGGGCATGGGTAGAGAAGCCGATGTGGCGCACCCGGCCCTGGCGGCGCAGCTCCTCAGCGGCCTCCAGACAGCCGCCGGGGCGCAGGGCCCAGTCGAGGGTCTCAGCGTCGTTGAGACCATGCAGCCCCAGCAGATCGACGTAGTCCAGGCGAAGTCGCTTGAGGCTATCCTCGACGTTGGCCCGGAACTCCGCCGGGTCGGCGGTGGGGGCGATCTTGGTCTGGATGATCAGCCGGTCCCGGTCGAACCGCTGCAGCACCGGACCCAGTTGCCGCTCGGAACTGCCGTAGAAGCGGGCGGTCTCGATGTGGTTGATGCCCAGGGCGATCGCCCGCTCGACTGTGGCTTCCAGGTTGCGCTGGTTCTCATCCGGCACCTCCGCCAGGGGCTTATCCTGCCAGGCGTGCTGGTAGCGCATCCCCCCGCAGGAGAACACGGGCATCTGCAGTTCGGTGCGGCCGAAGCGGCGATAGAGCATTCCCAGTCCCAGTGCTTCTCGGGATTGTAGCCACGGGAGATCCCCAGCCGGATCAAGGTGCCGTCGGGCGGCCGCTCACCCGAACACCCGCGGGTGGCGGAAGTGGTACCCGGCCTCGGTCAGCTTCCGGTTGCTGACCCGGGCGTGGTAGGGACGCTGGCTGGGTAGGGAGGGGTCAAAGCGGATCGGCGCCAGACCGGCCTCGGCACAGACCCGGGCCAGCAGCTCCCCGGTGGCGATCGGCTCGCTGACCAGGTTGAAGATGCCATCCAGACACCGCTCGCGCGCAAAGGCGATCGCCCCGACGATGTCCTCCAGATGCACCCAGTTCCCCGGCTCCTCACCGGTGCCGGGGCGGGTGGTACCGGCGGCGG
>CAYZUY010000115.1:0-7525 GCA_964481495.1 uncultured bacterium | reverse complement strand
CTCCCGCTAAAATCGCTCGACGCCAGGGCCCCTATAAACACAGAGAGCACACCTCTTTTTGAAGGTGTGCTCTCTGCGTTTCAGCGATACGTCAATATATCCATGACTGACTTTCCCTGGGCGGACTGGTCCTACGTCATCACCTCAGTGACCAGCACGGTGGCGATCGCTGCTGCAGTCTTCTATTTCTCGATGCGGGAAAAGCCCTAGTCACAAAACTTAGGGCAGCGGGTCGGGCGGAACGTTTAAATTACGTAAGACCTTCTCAGGTCACATTCCTCCGCCCAGGTCAGGACCGATGACTGTTACTCTTCCTTCCGTCAGCGAAAAACACCGTCTGGCGCTGCAACCTCTGGACCTGCCGGAGCGGCTGCTGCTGGGCCCGGGTCCCTCCAATGCCCACCCCGCCGTTCTTAAAGCCCTGAGTACGCCTCCCATCGGTCACCTGGATCCGAAGTTCCTGGAGCTGATGAACGAGGTGCAGGAACTGCTGCGTTACGCCTGGCAGACCGACAACAAGCTGACGATTCCGGTGAGTGGCACCGGGAGTGCGGCGATGGAAGCCACGCTGGCCAACACGATCGAGCGTGGTGATGTGGTGCTGGTTGGGGTCAAGGGCTACTTTGGCCACCGGTTGGTGGATATGGCTGGCCGTTACGGGGCGGATGTGCGCACCCTCAGCAAGCCCTGGGGTGAGGTGTTCAGCCTGGATGAGCTGAAGGCAGCACTGGATGAGCATCGTCCGTCCATCCTCTGTCTGGTGCATGCGGAGACCTCCACCGGGGCCCGCCAGCCCTTCGAAGGGGTCGCCGAACTCTGTGCCCAGTACGGCACGTTGCTGCTGGCCGATACGGTCACCAGCCTCGGGGCCGTGCCGATCTTCCTCGATGACTGGGGTATCGACCTGGCCTACAGCTGTGCCCAGAAGGGACTGAGCTGCCCGCCCGGGGTGTCTCCCTTCACGATGAGCGCCCGGGCCGAGTCGAAGATGATGAACCGCCAGTCGAAGGTGGCCAACTGGTACCTCGATGTGAGCCTGCTCAACCAGTACTGGGGCAGCGATCGCGTCTACCACCACACGGCGCCGGTGAACATGAACTTCGGCATCCGGGAAGCCCTGCGCCTGATTGCGGATGAGGGCCTGACCAACGTCTGGAAGCGCCACGCCGACACCGCCGAGTATCTCTGGGAAGGGCTGGCGGCGATGGGCCTCGAATGCCATGTGCCGAAGGAGTACCGTCTGCCCACCCTGACCACCGTGCGGATTCCCGATGGTGTGGATGGCAAGGCCGTTTCGGCGCAGATCATGGCTGAGGACAGCATCGAACTGGGCAACGGTCTGGGTGAGCTGGCCGGTAAGGTCTGGCGGATTGGCCTGATGGGCTACAACAGCCGTCGCGAGAATGTCGATCGCCTGCTGGCGTCGATGAAGCGCGTCCTCAACCGCTAGACGATCAAGGTCCCGGTGATCACCCTGTGGGGTGATCGCCGGTCCGTCGCTGGGCAAACCAGTCCTGCAGTTGCTGGCGGCAGCGATCGCCCAGCACACCGCCCAGGACCGGTAGACGATGGAAGGACACCGGCGAATCGGGCAGGTTGAGCATCGTCCGCACCGCTCCTGCTTTCGGGTCATCGGCACCATAGACCAGTTGTCCGACGCGGGCCTGGAGAATGGCTGCCGCACACATCGGGCAGGGCTCAAGGGTGACATAGAGGGTGCAGTTGCTCAGGCGCCACTGCCGCAGCGCCCGGGCCGCCTCCCGCAGAGCGACAATCTCCGCGTGACCGCTGGGGTCACAATCACGTTCGCGCCGGTTCTGGCCGGTAGCGATCGCCTCACCCCGGGCATCGACAATCACCGCTCCGACGGGAATCTCCCCCGCGACGGCAGCAGCTTCAGCCTCACGCCAGGCCCGCTCCATCCAATGACGATGGGTCTCGAAGGAAATACCATCCATGTTCCGATTGTCGGCGCTGCCACCGCCGTTGGCGGACAATCGGCGAAAATGGTCCCCAGTGCCTGCACCGGGATGCGCCGGTGCCAACCGCAAGGACTGACGCGACTTGGAACGATTTGCCCTGCCTACCGCTGCATTTCTCGATCCCGAGGGCCGCAACCGCCCTGAGATTGAGCGGCTGGCCCGGCAGGCGCTGAACCTGTTGCTCGACCAGGGGCTGCGCGCTGCCGAGCGTCCTCCCCTGCCGCTGCAGGTCCCCCTGATCGAGGGGACTATCCCCGAGTGGGGCCTGCCCTGGGCCGATCTGCTGGAGAAACTGACGCCGCTGATCGCTGCGGGTATGAACCCGGCCCACCCCGGCTACCTGGGCCACATGGACCCGATCGCCAGCACTGCCTCGATTCTCGGGGATGCAATCGCCGCCCAGATGAACAACAACCTGCTCAGCGTCGAGATGTCGCCGACCCTGAGCCGCCTCGAGCAGGCAGTACTGCGGCAGCTGGCCCGGCAGCAGTTCGGTCTGGGGGATGCTGCCGGAGGCCTGCTGCTCAGCGGCGGCAGTCTGGCGAATCTGCAGGCATTGGCCGTTGCCCGCAATCGGCACTTTCCGGTCCAGGCCCACGGCCTGGGCAGCCTGGGGCTGCGGCCGGTGATTCTTGCCTCCGAAGCTGCCCACACCTCGCTGCAGAAGGCGGCGATGCTGTTGGGGCTGGGGACGGAAGCCGTGCTACCGGTGGCCACGGACGAGCAGGGCCGCATGCGGGTCGCAGCTGCCCGGCGAGTTCTGGCGGATGCCCGCGCCCTGGGCCAGCAGCCCTATTGTCTGGTGGCGACTGCCGGCACCACGGTCACCGGCAGTCTGGACCCGCTGCCGGAACTGGCAGAATTGGCCCGGGCGGAACAGCTCTGGTTCCACGTCGATGCCAGCTTCGGAGGAGCCCTGGCCTTCTCGGATCGGCACCGCCAACAGCTGCGGGGCATCGAGCAGGCGGACTCGGTCACCTTCAATCCCCAGAAGTGGCTCTGCGTCACCAAGACCTGCGCGGCCCTGATGGTGCGTGATTGGGCGGCGATGGCGGATTGCTTCCGCACGGCAGCACCCTACATGACGGAAGATGACGACCTGATCAACCTCGGCGAGGTGTCGGTGCAGGGGACGCGCCACGCTGACATCCTCAAGCTCTGGCTGACACTGAACCATTTCGGTCGCCAGGGCTGCGGCGAACTGGTGGACCGCAGTCTGCAGCTGGCGGAGCAGTTCCGGGCTCACCTCTCCCGGCGCCGGGAACTGGAGCTGGTTGTAGAGCCGATGCTGAACATTTTCTGCTTCCGCCCCCGTCAGGCGGATAGCCAGACGATGCTCGATCTGCAGCGGGCCCTGCAGCGCCAGGGATTCTTCCTTTCCCTGCCCCTGTTCCGGGGGCAGCGCTGGCTCAAGGCCGTGCTGGTCAATCCCCACACCACCGAGGCCACCCTGGAGGCGCTGTTTGCCGCCATCGACCATTTTCTGGAGCCAACCCGGGCGGCAGTGCGGCGATCGCCCCGGGATACCTCCACGCCTTGAGCCCCGGGCAGGCTCGGGTCGAGGTTCGGTTTTCCGCTAAGACGGAACCGTTATGAGTATGCTATAAACATCCCTGTAACAAATCCGTTGCCGAACGCCGTCCGGCGGTTCGAGAACTTTTCAGGAGCTTCGACCCATGACTGCAGGTGCTCTGCGCGTCGGCCAGGTTGCCCCCGACTTCGCCGCAACCGCCGTTGTCGACCAGGAATTCAAGGAGATCAAGCTCTCCGACTACCGCGGCAAGTATGTTGTCCTCTTCTTCTACCCCCTGGACTTCACCTTCGTCTGCCCCACCGAAATCACCGCCTTCAGCGACCGCTACGCGGAATTCAAGGGCCTGAACACCGAAGTCCTGGGCGTTTCCGTCGACAGCCAGTTCTCCCACCTGGCCTGGATCCAGACCGAGCGTAAGGACGGTGGTCTGGGTGACCTCGCCTACCCCCTGGTCGCTGACCTGAAGAAGACCATCAGCAGCGACTACAACGTCCTCGACCCCGATGCCGGTGTCGCCCTGCGCGGCCTGTTCATCATCGACAAGGATGGTGTGATCCAGCACGCCACCATCAACAACCTTGCCTTCGGCCGCAGCGTCGATGAAACCCTGCGGGTGCTGCAGGCCATCCAGTACGTTCAGGCCAACCCCGACGAAGTCTGCCCCGCCAACTGGCAGCCCGGCGAGAAGACCATGAACCCCGACCCGGTCAAGTCCAAGGACTACTTCGCCGCCGTCGGCTAATCCGGTTCACAACCTGACAGATGTGGGGGGAGTCGCCGACGCGGCTCCCCCTGCGTTTTCTATGATCGGGGTCTGCGCTGCCGACCGCCGATGACTCTGACTCTTCCCCACGATGCCCAGTCCGCTGCGGACCTGCGGCTGCCGGACCTGCTGGCCCCGGCCGGCAACTGGGAGTGCGCCCGGGCAGCGGTGGAGAATGGTGCAGACGCCATCTACTTCGGGCTCGATCGCTTCAATGCCCGTATGCGGGCTGAGAACTTCACCGAGGCGGACCTGCCGGACCTGATGGCCTGGCTGCACCGACGCGGCGTGCGGGGCTACGTCACCTTCAACACGCTGGTCTTTCCCACGGAACTGCCGGAGGCGGAACAGTACCTGCGTAGCATCATCGCGGCTGGGGTGGATGCGGCCATCGTCCAGGATGTCGGCCTCTGCCGTCTGATTCGGGCCCTGTCCCCGGATTTCCCCATCCATGCCTCGACCCAGATGACGATCAGCAGTGCGGCGGGGGTGGCTTTCGCGCGCGAGCTGGGTTGTGAACTGGCGGTGCTGGCCCGGGAGAACTCAATCGCTGAGATCGGCAAGATCCAGCACCAGACCCGGGAGCAGGGCATCAGCCTGCCCCTGGAGGTGTTCGTGCATGGGGCTCTCTGTGTGGCCTACAGCGGTGCCTGCCTGACCAGTTCCTCGTTGGGAGGGCGCTCGGCCAACCGGGGTGAATGTGCCCAGGCCTGCCGCATGACCTACGACCTGGTGGTGGATGGTGAGACCCTCGACCTGGGCGATCGCCGCTACCTGCTCAGTCCCCAGGATCTGGCAGGTCTGGAGGTGCTGCCGGAGCTGATTGCCGCCGGGGTCAGCTGTCTGAAGATCGAGGGTCGCCTGAAGGCCCCGGAGTACGTGGCTGCCGTCACCCGGGTCTACCGTCAGGCTCTCGATCGCTGCCGTGACGAGGCTCTGGGAACTCCTGCCAACATCGTTGAGGACCACTACGACCTGGAAATGGCCTTCAGCCGGGGTCTGCACAGCGGCTGGTTCCGGGGCATCGACAATCAGGTGCTGGTGCATGCCCGCTACGGCAAGAAGCGGGGGGTCTGGCTGGGGGAAGTTCTGGGGGTGGATCGCGATCGGGTACGTCTGCGATCCGATACGGCCATCCGCCCAGGAGATGGTCTGCTGTTCCAGGCGGGCGATCGCGAACTGGGGGGCCGGGTCTATCAGGTGGAACCCCAGCCGGATGGCTCCCTGCGCATCGGTTTCGGGCCGGAACTGCCGCTGCGGGCTCTGAGGCCCGGCGACCCCTGCTGGAAAACCAGTGACCCGGACTGGGAGAAACGGGTTCGTCAGACCTACAGCGGCGATCAGATCCGCTACCAGCGGCCGGTCGACCTCGAACTGTATGGTGCCGCGGGACTGCCGCTGACGGCGATCGCCCGGGATGAGGCCGGTCACATCGCCCGGGTTGACTCGGACGTGCCCCTGGAGACTGCCCGCAACCGTCCCCTGACCGAGGATCGTCTGCGGGAGCAGTTCGGGCGCCTGGGGGGGACCCCCTTCCGGCTGGGGGCCCTGGTCAACCAGCTTGAGGGTGAGCTGATCCTGCCGGTGAGTGAACTGAACCGGCTGCGGCGATCGCTAGTGGACCAGCTGGAGCAGCAGCGGCAGGCGGGCCAGCGCTGGCAGCTGCAGCCCCAGCCGGTGCTGGCCTCCCTGCTGCCGAGCCCCCGCCCGAGTGCTCAAGCGGCACCGGAGCTGGTGGTGCTGGCCCACAGCCTCGATCAGCTGCTGACCCTGGCTCGTCTGGGTTGCGAACAGGTCTACTGCGAGTTCGAAGACCCGCGGCAGTACCGGACGGCGGTGGAGCGGTTCCGGGCTGAGGCGGCAACGGGGGCGGAGATCTGGGTGGCGCCACCGCGGGTCCATAAGCCCGGCGAGACCTGGATTCTCGATCAGGTGCGACGTAGTCAGGCCGACGGCTATCTGGTGCGCAACTACGACCACCTGGACTACTTCCGGGGCGATCGCCGCCGCGGCGACTTCGCCCTTAATGTCGCCAATCCCCTGACGGCAGCCTACTGGATGGATCGCTTCGGTCTGGAGGGCCTGACGATTTCCTACGACCTCGATGTCCGTCAGGTTGAGGCCCTGCTGGCCCAGACCCCGCCGGACTGGCTGGAGCTGACCCTGCACCAGCACATGCCGATGTTCCACATGGAGCACTGCGTCTTCTGCACCTTCCTCTCTGAGGGCCATGACTTCCGCGACTGCGGCCGGCCCTGCGAGAGTCATGCCGTGAAACTGCGCGATCGCGTCGGCACCGAGCACGTGCTGATGGCGGATGCGGGCTGCCGCAACACCCTCTATAACGGCACAGCCCAGACCGGTGCCGAGTATGCCGAGCGGCTGATCAGCCTGGGTCTGCGCCGCTTCCGGGTGGAGTTCCTCGATGAAACCCCGGATGTGGTGGAGCGGACGGTGGCCCGCTACCGGCAACTGCTGGCTGGAGATCTGCGGGGCGATCGCCTCTGGAAGGAGCTGAAGCTGCAGAGCCAGATCGGCATCACTCGAGGCACGCTGGCGGCGGAGTAGGGTTCGGATTTCCCCCCAAGGGGGCCTCGGGAGCAGGCAGAGGGCTGATCTACAGTTTGGGGATACCGCCCAGGAGATCCCATGGCGATCACCGAAAAACCTACTCCACCCCGCCGTAACCGCATCGTCAGTCTGGTGCTGTTTCTGGTGGGGATCTTCTTCCTGATCAGCGGCTTCATCCCCGGCTTCGGGACACCGCCGATTGCCCAGGTTCCCTACAGCCTGTTCATCAAGCAGGTGGATGATGGTCAGGTCTCCCGGGCCTACATCACCCAGGAGCAGATCCGCTACGAACTCAAGGATGTCGACGGCAAGGCCGGTGACATCCTGACCACGACCCCGATCTTCGATCTGGAACTGCCCCAGCGATTGGAGATCAAGGGGGTTGAGTTCGCGGCTGCCCCGCCGAGCAAGGGCAACTGGTTCACCACCCTGCTGGGCTGGGTGGCCCCGCCATTGATCTTCGTGGCGGTGCTGCAGTTCTTTGCCCAGCGACAGATGGGGGGCACCCAGGGTGCCCTTTCCTTCACCAAGAGCCGGGCCAAGGTCTACGTCGAAGGGGATGACACCAAGACCACCTTCAAGGACGTGGCCGGGGTTCAGGAAGCGAAGGTGGAACTCGAGGAAATTGTCGAGTTCCTCAAGAACCCTAAAAAATACACCGAACTTGGGGCCAAA
>CAYZUY010000114.1:662-7566 GCA_964481495.1 uncultured bacterium | reverse complement strand
GACACCCTGGCGGTCTACGTGCGTGAGCAGGCCGATCGCGGCTGGAAAGCTTAGACGTCAGGCCAACAGACGATCCCAGGCCAGCCGGGCTGCTCCCACCCGCCCGGCGTCGTTCCCCAGTTCCGCCACAACCACCCGCATGCCCTCGCGGCTGATCGGTAACACCCGCTGCTCCAGTTCCGCCTGCAGGGCCGACAGGAACCAGGGGGCCGCGGCACTCAGCCCGCCGCCGAGGATCACCACCTCCGGTGTCAGGACGTAGACCAGACTGGTGATGCCCACCGCCAGAGTGCGACCGTAGTCGGCCCAGGCCGCTAGGGCGCTCGGATCACCCGCCGCCGCCCGCTGGGACAGTTCCAGGGGCTCGCAGCCGAAGCGTCGCTGCACCGCGCCGATCGAGCAGAATTGCTCCAGGGAACCGGCATTGCCGCTGTTACAGGGGGGGCCATCCGGGTCGAGGCTGATCAGGCCCAGTTCTCCGGCAGCACCGCTGCGACCGGTGAACAACCGCCCATCGAGAATGATCGCCCCGCCCACACCGGTGCCGAGGGTGAGCAGAATTGCATCCCGGCAACCACGCCCAGCCCCCAGCCAGAGTTCTCCCAGCCCCGCGCAGTTAGCGTCGTTGGCGATCGCCACCGCCCGCCCGGTCAGGGATTCCAGCCGCTCCGCCAAGGGCACATCCACCCAACCCGCGAGGTTGATCGCAATCCGGGCCACGCGACCGGCCGCATCCGCCGGGCCGGGCATACCCACACCGATCGCCCGGGCAGCCCCGCTCGGGTCGAGGTCCGCCACTGCTGCCGCGATCGCCGCGATCACCGCCTCGGGCGTGCTGGGCTGGGGCGTGGCGATCGCCCGCTCGCTGTGGCATTGGCCGTCGCGATCGTAGAGTCCCAGCTTGATGCCGGTGCCCCCCAGATCAACTCCGATCACCCGTTCCAGCACCATTCGAAATCTGTCCGTCAGAAGCGCGTATTCAATTCCAGCACGCCCCGGCTGTTGCCCGCGTTGTCCGTGGTCGCCCGTACCCCCAGGAACCCATTCAGCTGGTAGCGCAGGTTGTACTGGGTCGGCACACTCAGGGTCAGCACCTGCAGCACCGACACCTGCAGCTGATCGGTGATGTTGAAGCCCAGCTGCCCACCCAGGCCGACGGTGGTGCTCAGGGCGCCCTGGGAGAACTGGGTCCGCTGTTCCGCTGCTTCCAGCACGTAGGGGAACAGCTGTACGTCGATGCGTTCGCCGAGGTTGCTGTTGCGCTGCTCCTGGATGGAGTTGAGCAGCGCCGACCCCAGCACCGTGGCGATCGCCGCCCCGCTCTGACCGGTATTGATCAGCGTGTTCGCCTGACCGGTGCCCAGCAGACTGAGCAGCTGGTCCTGGCTGCGGGGCGGACTGCTCGAAAGCTGAATGCTCTGCATCAGGTTGCTGGCCAGGGCATCCACGCTGGCCGTCACCCGCACCAGCTGGAAGCTGCCGTAGCTGCCGATGTCGCTGAGAACCAGGGAGTTGGGTAGTTCCCCTGTCAGACGGTTGCTGGTGAACAGGGCCGGGCTGCCCTCCGGCACGGAGGTCTGCAGCTGCACATCCAGGGTCGGGTCCAGACCCTGGGGGGCCTTGAACCGGACGACGTTGCGGTGGTTGGGGTCGAAGATAAAGGTGGCGGTGAACAGGTTCACCTGCCCCCGATCGACCACCACCTCGCCAACCGGCTGCAGATTCGGCCCCAGCAGGCCATAGAGCTTCACATCCCCGCTGACGGCGGCCCGGAAGACAGGCGATCGCTCCACCTGAACGTTCTCGCCCAGGCGCAAAGCCAGCCCGTCAAACTGCACCGGCAGCTGATCGGGGTTGGTCAGTTCCCCCAGGCCCACCCCGACCGAGGGCGTATCCGGCAGTTGGATCTGGGCCTGGCGCAGGGCCACATCCCCGCTCAGGCTGGGGGAGAACAGGGCTCCGCCCACCTGGATCGTGCCGTTGGTGCGACCCTGCAGCAGCTTGGGCAGCTGCAGATCCAGGTCCTGCAGCTGCAGGGTCAGTGGCCGTTCCTCCGGCGTCAGTTCCGCCCCCAGGCCCCGCTGAATCGGCAGGATGCCATTGGCCAGCATCCGCCCACCGCTGAAACCAGCCGTCAGCTCCTCCACCCGCAGCCGTCGCTGCTCGAAGTGCACGGTCCCCGTCAGGTCCTTCACCGGCTCCGGCAGCAGTGGGCTGGTCAGCTGACCACCCTTGAACTGGGCAATGCCGCTGGCCAGGGGTTTGTCCAGGCTGCCGCGCACCCGCAGTTGCACGTCACCCTGGCCGCCGTCCCAGTCCACCTGGCCCTGGCTGAAGAGGTTGAGAAAGCTGAGGCCATCATCCCGGGCGGTAATGTTCAGGGCCAGTTCCTGGGATGCGCCGGTCGGATCCGGCGGCTGCAGCGGCAGACCGCCGGTGATGCGCAGCACCCCCGGCTTGTCGGTGGTCAGATCCAGGCCGAAACTGAGCCGACCCGCGCGGTAGTTGAAACCGGATGCCTGGGAGCGCAGGGGCGTACCATCCACGGTCGTGTCGGAGAAGTCCACCGCCCCCACTAGTTGGGGGTCGCGGCGGGTTCCCGCCAGGGAGGCTGTCAGATCGATGGTGCCGGCCAGATCGTAGGGCAGCTGCGGCAACCAGTCCTTGATTCCGGCCAGGGGAATATCCGCCAGCTGCAGCTGGCCGTTCTGGGCTTCGGGACCGATCCGGCCGGTGAAGCTGAACTGTGCCGGTCCACTGCGCAGGCTCAGCTGCTCGAACAGCGCCCCCCGGGGGTCGAGGGTGCCGGTGATCCGCACCTGCTCTGCCTGGAGAGGCCCCCAGGCCCAGCGATCGCCCTGGAGGTTGAAAGCCCCACGCACCTGCCGGGGGGAAGCCTCCAGAGTCAGGGAGGCGGTCAGTCGGCCCTGAATATCCTGCACCGGCGGCAACTGTTCGAGCAGCGACTGCTGCTGACGCCGCTCCTGCTCCAGAGCATCCACCTGGGCCAGGCGCTGCAGCTGACGCCAGACCGAATCCCGGGTCACATCTAGCGGCGGCAGAACCACCGTGGTGGCCCGGGCGAAGTCGGGTTGCGGGCCTAGCAGACCAGCCCGCTGGCCGCTGAGACCGATCAGGGCCAGATCCGCCAGGGCGAAGTCCTGCAGCTGGGCCGTCAGCCCGAGACTGGGTGTGCCCTGGAATCGGTAGGTGAGGCCCAGATCCGCCCGCCCCTGCCGGGTGAACAGCTGCAGGTCCGAGAGGGTGATCTGGCCGGGACTAAGGGCCAGACTGCCCACCAGACGCCGGGCCCGGTAGTAGCCCAGACCCGGCTCCTCTACCGCGAGACGGCCGAGGCCCCGACTCAGGTCCGAGCGGAACCAGCCCTCGCCGCCAAGTCGACCATCCAGGGGCAGGCGCTGGGCCACCAGCGGCAGGGCGAGGCCGGCCAGGGGCAGATCCCGCACCCGCCAGCGGAAGTCGGGACCCTGGCGCTGCACCTGCAGTTCGCCGTCACCCCGGCGCCAGACCAGGTCCGTCAGACCCTGGCTAGGATTGGCCTGCAGTGCCAGGCGTCCGATCCGCCCCCCCAGGGAGACCGCCAGAGTTTGGCCCCGATTGTTCAGCTGACCCGCCAGATCGCCCAGGCGGACACCACCCAACTGCAGCTCCTGCAGGCGCAGATCGCCGGCGATCCGGGGCTGGGCCGGGGTGCCCCGCAGCCGCCCGGCAAAACTGACCCAGCCCCGGCGATCGCCGGTGGGCAGCGGCAACGGCAACTGCTGCAGCGGCAGACGATCCAGTCGGGCCTGCAGATCCCAGTCACGTACCCGCAGGTCAGGGGTCACAGTTACCGAGCCCTGCAGCCGCAGGCGGTCGCCACGCAGATCCGCAATGTCCAGCTGTCCCGCCTGCCAGCCGAAGCGTAGCTGCAGCGGCTGCGGGCTGAGCCGCTGCCGCCGGTAGTCCAACGGACCCAGGGTCTGCACCTCGCCCCGAGCCTGAAGACCGGTAACGAGAGACTGATCCGTCCGTCCGGCCAGATCGATTCGCCCCCCCAGCCGGGTCTCCACACCAGCGACCCAGGGAGAGGTAGCGAGATTATCGAGGCGGACCTGTCCCTGCCAACGCTGACCCTGCAGCTGCCCGGTCGCCAGCAACCCACCGCCCTGGCCATCCTGCAGCCGCAGCCGGGTCAGTTCCAGGCCATCGGGGCGCTGACGCAGGGCCAGATCCAGGCGGCGATCACCCCAGCGACCCTGACCCTCGGCCCGCAGCCAGCCCTGCTGCCAGCTGCCCTGCAGTCCCAGCATCAGGGGAGGCAGTCGTGGCGCCTGAGCCTGTGCCTGCAACCGCAGCCGGGTATCCAGGGGCTCGCGCCAGTCCAGAGTGCCCCGGGCCACGGCCTGCAGGCCGTTACGCCAGCGGCCCTGCAGCTGGTCGAGCACCAGTTGGCGAGGCTCAAGGCGGGCCCGGGCCTGCAGCATCTGCAGGGAATCGCCCGTGGCCTGGAGACCGAAGCGGGCCCGGGGCCACGGCCCCTGAACCGTCGCCTGGAGCCGCAGGCGATCGCCCCCCAGCGCCAGGTTCTGAGCCTGCAGCTGCAGAGTTTCGGCACTGTGGCGGCCCAGCTGACCCCGCACGGCCAGGGTGGCTGAGCCGAACCGACCAGTGAGCTGATGGGGCTCGAGGCGATCGCCCCGGAACCGCAGCCCCCCCTGAAGTTCCAGGGGCAGGGGCAGGCTGGGGTTGCGCAGGGTCAGCTGCCGCAGACGCACGGACCCCTGCAGACGGTCGAGGTCGAAGACGGGACCCACTCGCCAGCGGGAGCTGAGATGGAAGTCCGACTGGCCCTGAGTGAGCCGCAGCGGCAGGGGAATCAGCGCCGTCAGCAGCGGCTGCAGCCCGGGCAGGTTCAGGCGCTGGCCGCGGGCGGCGATCTCCAGATCCCGGGCCTGGGGCCGGAAGCGACCACTGGCCTGCACCGTACTTCCGAGCAGATCGAGGCCGCCCCGAAACCAGGCCTGCCCCGAGGGCTGCAGCTGCACGTTCGCGTTCACCGACTGCACCGCCACCGGCGGCAGCAGTTTCAGCTGGGCATCCCGGAGCCGGAAGGCCGCGCGGCCTTCGACCACCTCCAGTTGCAGAGACGGCAGATCCCCCTCCGGCAGGGGGCCCAGACGCAGCCAGAGGCGATCCGGCTCCTGCACCAGGGTCAGGTCCGGACGAATCAGGCGCAGGCGGGCGGCGACCCGCCCCCGCAATAGCTGCTCCCAGTCGGGATGAATCTCCAGAGCTGACAGGCTGAGGCGATCGCCATCCTTCGCCGTCGGCAGCACCTCGGTGCGCCCGAGGCGCAGCATCCAGGGGGTGACCGTCTCCAGACGGCCGAGGCGCACCGGATGCAGCAGCACCCGTTCCAGTTCCCGCTCCGCATCAACCTGCAGGGCTTCGAGCCGGTCGAGTCCCCAGCGATAGGCCAGCATCAGGCTACCAACCAGTGCACCTCCCGCTCCGAGCACCAGCAGCACCCGTCCCCAGGGGAGGCGTCGGGTGGGTGGTTCGGGGGAAACCATCGGTGCAGCCTGGCAGGTCAGGCCCCATTATCGCCAGCCCCCCCGGGGTGTCAACGCGCCCCGTGCCAGCTCCGGGGACACGATAGGATCTGGGGGTTCCAGCCCAGCGCCCTGTCCCCATGGCCCTCGACAATCTGCGGGATCTCTACCAGCAGGTGATTCTCGAGCATTACAAGAAGCCCCGCCATCGGGGTGAGACCGACCGCGTCGATCGCCGTCAGCGGGGCCACAACCCCTCCTGCGGTGACACCATCGAGCTGACCCTGCAGCTCGATCCGACCGGTGAACGTATCGAATCGGTGAAGTTCGAGGGCGAAGGCTGTGCGATCGCCATGGCCTCGGTGGATCTGATGGCCGGAGCGATGCCGGGACGAACCGTCCCCGAAGCCCTGGAGATGGTCCGCACCTTCCAGGAGATGATGCGCGGCGAGACCGAGTTCCCCCGGGAGCTGCGCAAACTCAATGTCATGCAGGGGGTCGCGGCCTTCCCGGTGCGGGTGAAGTGCGCCAATCTGGCCTGGCATACCCTGCGTGCCGCCCTGGAAGCCCCCCGCCTCGAAGATTTCGTCAGCACCGAAGGAGAAGGCTAGTCATGCTCGAATCGCTGGACTTCCGACAACTGGCCCTCTACGGCGCCTGGGCCAGCCTCGGCAGCCTCGGGCTGACCATCCTGGCCTTCCTGTTCAAGTGGGGCTTCCGCTTCCGACTGGTGGGCGTGACCAGCTTCCTGATTGTGCTGGCCACCGGCACCTTTGCCCTCAGCTTCAGCCTGCGCGAGCAGATCGCCATCGAGGGGGCGGTACCCTACACCGTGGTCTACGACGCCGGGGGGTCCCTGACGGTGGTGGCGGTTGCCCCGACCATCGCCCCCGAGGCGATCGAACCGACCCTGCGCCAGGCCACCCTCAGCCTCGCCTCCACCGGTCGCTTCAGTGCCGCCGGGGAAACAGAGCTGGTCGTCCGGCTGCGCACCCTGCTCCATCCCCAGGAGGGGCTGACCCAGCCGCTGCTGCTGGGCGAGGCCCATCGTCCCCTGGGGCTGCGCGGTGGCGATGAGATGGATCTGAGCCTGAACCGCAGCGCGGTGCAGAACCTGGAGCGCTACCAGCGCACGCTGCCCTCCTGATGGCGATCGCCCTGGCGGATCTGCCGGGACTGACCCCGGCGCTGGGGCAGGCCCTACAGCAGGGGCAGCTGATCACCACCCGGGATCTGCTGCGGGCTCACCGTCAGGAACCGCAGCTGGCCCGCCACCTGGGCCTCACCCCCCGGGAGTACGGCAAACTGCTGGCCCTGGCGGAGCTGGCGGAGATTCCCGAGGTGGGCCA
>CAYZUY010000114.1:0-652 GCA_964481495.1 uncultured bacterium | reverse complement strand
ACCCCCGCGGATCTGGCCCGCAGTCGTCCGGAGCAGCTGCAGGCGAGTATTGTGCGGCTGCACCGCCAGCTGGGTCTGCAGCGGCACGAGTGCCCCGGTGGGGATCTGCTCGGCCGCTGGATTGCCGCCGCCCGCCGTCAGGTCCGTCTCAGGGCACCATCGGAGTCGGACTGAGGCAGTCCTCTTCCCCCTGCAGGTGCGTGAGCATCGCCTGCACCCCCCGGTGAATCCGCCGGGTAACGGTCATCGGGCTAACGCCGATGCGATCCGCCACTTCCTTGCGTGACATGCCCCGGAAATAGACGTACTCGATCGCCGCCCGGGTCTTGTCCTCCAGCTGGTCCATTGCCTGCTGCAGCTGCTGCCGTTCCTCCTGCACCAGCTGCATCGACTGGTAGCTGCTGTCGGGGAGCGTGTCCCCCAGGGTCATGGTCGAGTCGGTGGTCTGGCTGAGGGTAGCGTCGAGGCTGAGGGGCAACCGGTTACGCCCGGCCAGCCGGATTTCCTCCCATTCCGCGATGCTCAGGTCCAGGGCCCGGGCGATATCGGATTCACTGGGCTGACGGCCGGTCTTCAGGGCCAGCTGTTCCCGCGCCAGTTGACCGGCCTTCTGCAGTTCCTGCCAGCGGCGGGGAATCTTCACGGTGCTGCC
>CAYZUY010000113.1:4685-7908 GCA_964481495.1 uncultured bacterium | reverse complement strand
GATCGCCCCCGGTAGCTGGTAGTAGAGGACCATGAACACCAGCACCAGGCCCAGCCCCCCCAGACCGGCGTAGATGCTGCTGCGCACACTGTCGGCCCCAAGGGTGGCACCGACGGTGCGGTTCTCCACCACCTTCACCGGCAGGGGCAGAGCCCCACCCCGCAGCTGCACCGCCAGTTCCTCCGCTTCCTGGGTCGTGAAGCGACCGGTAATCACGGCGCTGCCGCCGGTGATGCCGGTATTGGCGAACTCAGGCCCGACCACCGGTGCACTCAACAGCTTGCCGTCGAGGAAGATCCCGATGGTGCGGCCGGTTCCGGCCAGGCTCTTCGTCAGCGCCGCAAAGGCATCGCCGCCCTTGCCGTCGAACTTCAGGGCCACTTCCCAGTTATTGGCGGACTGGGTGGGCTGGGCCAGGGCATCCTTCAGCTCCTCGCCACTGATCTCGGCCGGGCTGAAGAGCGCAACCAGCTCCTGGTTGGCCTTGGTCAGATCCGCCTCCAGCTTGCCGACCTGCTCCTGATTCCCCTGCTTGCGTTCGAGTTCCAGTGCCGCCTGGGCCTGGGCGCGAACCTGCATCAGCACCTGGAACTGCTCCAGCGTGTCCGGCTTCTGCTGACGGAACTCGAGCTGGGCCGTGCCACCGAGCACCCGCTCAGCCTGCACCGGGTCGTTGACGCCGGGCAACTGCACCAGGATCTTGTCGGTTCCGGCGGTCTGCACCACCGCCTCCGAGACCCCGAGGCCATTGACCCGGTTCTCGATTACCGTCTTGACGGCTTCCAGTTCGCGTTCACCGATCTGGGGAATCTTGTCGCTCGGCTGGATCTGAATAGTGAGCTGACTGCCTCCCTGCAGGTCGAGCCCGAGCTTGATCGGCAGTTGTGTCAGCGTGAAGACCGCAGCGGCGATCAGCGCCAGAATCAGGATCAGATAGTTCTGCTGTTTACCCATGGGCCAGGCTGCCCTCGGGCAGCGGAATGCGGGAACGTGAAAAGGCGGGGACCACCCTGCGGCAGCCCCCGCCCCGAAGCGGATCGGGCCTAGACGAGGGCCGCCATCATGTTGCGGACCGCCTCGGCGATCTGGGCCGGCTGGATGATCGTCAGATTCTCAAGAGCGCCGTTGTAGGGCGTCGGGATGTCCTGGGAGGACAGCCGCAGCACCGGGGCATCCAGCTCATCGAAGAAGTTGTCGTTGATCGTGGCCACCAGTTCGGCCCCGATGCCGCCGGTGCGCATGCACTCCTCGACGATGATCACACGGTGGGTCTTGCGGATCGAGGCACCGATGGTCTCGAGGTCGAAGGGCTTGAGGGAAATCAGGTCGATGATTTCTGGATCGTAGCCTTCCTTCTCCAGGGTCTTGAGGGCCTGGGTGCAGTGGTGCCGCATCCGCGAGTAGGTGAGGATGGTGACATCCTTGCCGGGGCGGACGATTTCCGCCTTATCCAGGGGGCAGATGTACTCGTGGTCCGGCAGGTCGTCCTTGAGGTTGTAGAGCAGCACGTGCTCGAAGAAGAGGACGGGGTTGTTGTCGCGGATGGCAGCCTTGAGCAGGCCCTTGGCGTTGTAGGCGGTGGAGCAGGCAACAATCTTCAGGCCGGGAACGGCGTGGAAGTAGGCCTCCAGACGCTGGCTGTGCTCGGCACCCAGCTGACGGCCGACCCCGCCGGGCCCCCGGAAGACGATGGGAATGGTGTAGTTGCCGCCGGAGGTGTAGCGCAGCATCGCGTTGTTGGCGATCTGGTTAAAGGCCAGGAGCAGGAAGCCCATGTTCATGCCTTCGACGATCGGGCGCAGACCCGTCATCGCCGCGCCGACCGCCATGCCGGTGAAGCCGTTCTCGGCGATCGGGGTGTCGAGCACCCGCAGATCACCATATTTCTTGTGCAGATCCTTGGTGGCCTTGTAGGAACCGCCGTAGTGGCCGACGTCCTCACCGAGCACAAAGACGTTGGGGTCGCGGGCCATCTCTTCGTCGATAGCTTCCCGCAGAGCGTTGAACATGAAAGTCTCGGCCATCGGTCCCTCTGAGCGTGGCTACGGTGGTTCGGATCCGGTTGATCCCGCGCAAGGCGCGATACCGGATTTTAGCGGCTCAGCGGACCGGGACGGTAGGCAATGCATCAACCACCGGCGGCGAAGGTGACCAGAATGATCACCGACAGCAGCAGACCGGGGGACAGAAACAGCAGCAGTTGCCCGAAATCGTGGGGGGTCATGGCCGGAGGTCAGGGGGCGATCGCCCCTACAGTAACCAGGGTCGGCGCTCCCAACGGAAAGAAAAGATAAAGCTTTCGCTGCTGTTCGATCTGGCCAACGTCGCGGTGCTGCCCTTCTGGGCCCTGCTGCTGCTGGCTCCCCGCCGTGAGTTCACCCGCCGCATCTTCGACTCCAACCTGCCCTTCACAGCCTTTGCCCTGCTCTACGCCTACGGCTTCACCCAGTCCCTCGATCCCGACAGTCTGGAGAGTCTGGCCAACCCGACCCTGGCCGGACTGGCACGGGTATTCGGCACCGAACCGGTGGTATTCACCGGCTGGATGCATTTCCTCACCCTCGATCTCTGGGCCGGTCGCTGGATCTGGGAGCAGTCCTTGACCCGAAACTACCCCTTCCGCCACTCCGTGGCCCTGACCCTGTTCGCCGGTCCCCTGGGCGTGCTCAGCCATACCGTCACCGGCTGGATCTGCGACGCGCTGCGGGCGAAGACGGCACAGGAGTGATAGGGCGATCGTCCGCCCGGGCAGTCTGAGCGGTGACCTGTGCAGGGACTGCCCCATGGAAACGATTCCCGAAGCCTTCGCCCTCGACTGGCTGGTGGCCACCTACGGCATCACTGGCACCGTTCTCTGGATCGGCTGCCTGCAGATGGCTATCGTGGCTCTGGTCTGGCCCTGGCTGGAGCCACGGCCCGACATCCACCGTCAGACCCACTGAATGCTCCGGGAGTCCCCATGCAGCTGAACCTCGTCAAACGTCTCAACAATCTGCGCAACCTCCTCCAGGTGGTGCAGTCCCTGCAGACCCCGGGCCTGGACCGGGTGCTGGCGGTGGGTGACGCCCTGCAGAAGACGGAGATGGCGGCCCACTCCCGCACCTGGATGAAGTCCGATGCCCGGGTGGCAGCGATGATCGCCGAGCGCTATGCTCCGGCCCGCCCCACGCTGACGGAACTGCTGCAGCTGCCCCCGGACACCCTGGGCTACCAGTACGCCCGT
>CAYZUY010000113.1:1845-4675 GCA_964481495.1 uncultured bacterium | reverse complement strand
AGCTCTGGAGGCAGACCATCCGATCGTCAGCGATGACGACTATCTGATCGACCGCCTGCGCACCACCCATGACCTCACCCACATCGTCACGGGCTTCGGCATTGACGCCCCCGGAGAACTGGGCCTGCAGGCCTTCAACCTCAGCCAGAACCGGGCTCCCCTGGCGGTGCTGCTGATTGCCTCGGCCCTGATGCAGACCCTCAAGGAGGGTGAGGACCCGAAACCGGTGCTGCGGGCCGTGGCCCGGGGGGTGGATCTGGCGGACCGCTGCGATCTGCTGATCGCCCAGCGCTGGGAGGAAGGCTGGGACCGCAGCGTGGCGGAATGGCGTCAGCAGTTGGGGCTGCCGACGGACCTCTAGGCCAAAGTAGGTGCCGGGCCGCTTGTACCCTTGGCCCCTGGGGCTGTCCAGTTGTAACGAAGCATTGCGGGCCCTAGAAACGGTAGCGCTGGCTACCGGACAAACGCCACCGGCTCAGCTACGCTCGGGCTGCCTCACCCAGGAGGGGATCCATGGCCCAGTCCAGCACCAAACTGATTCCGCTCTCGACTCACCAGCCGCCCCTGGTCCGCCAGAGCCACAGCCGTCTCAGCGATGCCCTGAATCTGCTCCAGAACGGACGGGCGGATCAGAGTCTCGATCTACTGCTGGAAGCCACCCTCAATCTGGCCCTGCATCTGGAACAGACCAGCAGTGGCACAACCCAGCGGCAGGCAGCCCGGGTGGTGCAGCAGCTGCAGCCCTGCCGTCGTCCGACGTCCCGCAGCCTCAGTTTCCGCACCGGGCCCTTCGGCACCGAACACGTCGGCCACGGCGCCCAGCAGCAGGGCTGACCCGTACCGCTTCGGCAGCCGGTTAGGCTACAAGCCGAAGTGGCACTCGCCTGCGGGAAGGTCTGAACATGTGGCGATACACCGGTCAGCAGCGTCCCGACTTTGCCGAGGCCCCGGGTCCTGGGCAGGAGTCGGTCTGGGACTATCCCCGGCCTCCACGGCTGGCTACGGACACCCGGCGGGTGGAAGTGCGCCATGGAGACGTGCTGCTGGCCGCCTCCGAACGCTGTCTGCGGCTGTGCGAGACCGCTAGCCCACCGACGTTCTACATTCCGCCTGCGGATGTGGTCTGGGACGCCTGGGTAGCGATGCCCGGCCAGTCCTTCTGCGAATGGAAAGGCATCGCCCGCTACTGGGGCCTGAAAGCGTCACCGGAACTGGGGGCGATCGCCTGGAGCTATCCCCAGCCCTCCCCGGCCTACGCGGCACTCAAGGACCACCTGTCGGTCTACCCGAGCTGGCTGATCTGTACCGTGGACAACGAACGGGTCCGCCCCCAGCCCGGAGGCTTCTATGGCGGCTGGGTCACCGATGAGATCGTCGGGCCATTCAAGGGCGGCTCGGGCACCAGCCACTGGTAGCGCGGAGTCTCCTGCCCGCATTGCAGTCGCTAGACTTATCCGAGGACAAATGGGCAACTTCAATTATCGACCAGTCTGTCAATCCTGCGGCAACAGACAGCTTCCCAATCCGAGTTTCAGTGGCACTCAGTCAACCGAGTTAAGCGTCAGTCTCCGAAAGAGAAACACTACATTCGCTACTCTAAAATAAATTAATTTTATGAACTTTTAATCTTTTTTAAAAAGAGAGAGGAAGGAGTTAAACATCAGATCGTTGCCATGCGACGATAGGTGAGAATTATCAAAGTAGAGGGGGCGACCATCTTTCAGAATGTAGCAGGATTCATCATTGAAGCAGTAAATCTTGCGAGTCGGAAGATAGTCAAAGTCCCCCGAACTGAGGCTTAAGGATTCAAAATGACGATCCAAGCTCAGATAATAGCGAGTCTGAGGATCACCAACCTTCTTCAGGAGATTCCCACTACCCACTCGACGGCCTTCACTGACTTCGGCCTTGAGAGAGTTGAACCATTGCGGATTGGATGCGGACAGTTCATCTAGGGTGAGGACCGGATTTGCACCAATGAGCTTCAAACGTGCCCCACGGGCTTTAACAGATTCAGCCAAGCGCCTGATAGCAACATCATAAACATCAGACGGCGGCAAACTCTGACGAGGGTATTCAACATATTTGGATCGCTGGAATGCTAGACGAACAACCAGAATATCTCCTGGAATCAGCGAGTCTAGAACTCTCTTTTTGAATAGAGACTCATCATGAACTGGGCAGGATTTGCCTTCCTGGCCACCGAGATCAGCCGACCGCAATGGAAAAGGGCATCCATAACCATATAGAACTCGGAATTCATATCCACTCTGAACAGCAGCCAAGCCAACATGCTTCGCCGTCGAATGAGTAAAACTGTCTCCAATCAGAAGGAGTATTGGCTTCCGATTCAACCGTGTCAGCGGCAGGCAGGATGTGGAGGTCTGAGCTGCCACATCAGACCGCGAAACTCCATCTGCATTCTCAAGCTGTTCGGGAGTCAGGTTACAACGCTCGACCCGTTCCGAAATCACCTGCAGCGGCTTCTGCCATACTCCTGCAGCAGCGTTGCGGAGTATGGCAGAAGCCTGCAGTTCAGCGGACATCGGCTTCCCGGAATAGAGAGCACCCCTCCAGACTGTACCCATAGCACGGAGAGTCAGTGCCCCAAGGCTCGCGACCGCGAGTCCAACTGCAATGGTCAGGTATCGGTAGGGGGCCCAGGAACGATGACGCAGAGGCTGCTCAACCAGATGATAGGAGAGTATCGCCAACCCGAACATCAAAACGAACTGGATCGGAACAGTCCAGAAGGAAATCCCGATTGTCCAACGACTGAGAACCAGCACCGACCAGTGCCAGAGATAGAGAGAATAGGAAATCAGACCAA
>CAYZUY010000113.1:0-1745 GCA_964481495.1 uncultured bacterium | reverse complement strand
ATTCCCATCTCCCAGAAACGGGATGGCATCAGAAAGTAGGCTGCAGGCTGATTTACTTGAGAAAGATAGAGGAAAAGCCCCCAGGATAGAAGACTCAACCCACCCAAAGGCAGCATGAGTTTGCGTAGCTTCTCAGGTCCCGCATCGAACTTTGCTATCAAACCGACCAAAAGGGGGTAGAGCAGATAGAATTGTTCCTCTACTCCCAGCGACCATGTTTGAGTAAATGGATTAAGCTTTGCTTCAGATCCGAAATAGTTCGTTGACTGTCGAAACAGAAAGACGTTACTGAATCCGAAAAGAGCTGTCGCACCCGTTTTCCAAGCCGTCCTAAACTCACCGGAGCCAGGATCAATAAAGAAAGTAGCGGCTGTAAACGTCAGAATGACGCACAGGATTAGAGCAGGCAGGAGACGCTTCACCCGACGGGCATAAAACCCAAGAAGAAAGTCGCTCCACCCAAATGTCGACTTTGCAGCTATGGAGCCCGTAATCACATAGCCCGATATAGCAAAGAAAACATCAACTCCAAGATACCCACTCGGAAGCAGATACTCGCTGAAGTGATTGACAATGACAGCAACAACAGCAAAGGCTCTCAGACCATTAATTTCCTTCCTATAGAAAGGAGGACTCGCAGCGGTAGCAGCAGATAATGGAGCTGCTTCAAGTTGATTCATAAAGACTACTTATACACTGGGGCATTCAGCACGAGCATCAGCCCTACTGATGCCTCAATTCTAAGACAAAGAAAAGCTGAAGGCGTCTGAAATCAAGTCTGTTTAACGCCATTACCGAAGACAAGTGTCTACCTTTAGTGATGACTTAATTTGAGGCTAGGCAGGCATCCTGGACACTCTTAAAGCGGTCGACCATCTCCCGGAACTGGTCACCTTCGATCAGTTCCTGATCAATCAGTAGATCCGTCAGCTGATCCATCAACGGCCGGTGCGCCTTGAGTAACTCGTAGGCGTCCCGGTAGGCCTGTTTGGCCAGCTGCCGCACCTGGGCATCGATGCGGCTGGCCAGATGCTCGGAATGCTCGGCGCTGCGGGTGGTCCAGTCGCGGCCCAGGAAGACTTCGCCCTGCTCCCCTTCCAGCGCCAGGGGCCCAAGATCCGACATGCCGTAGCGGGTGACCATCTCCCGAGCCAGGGAGGTGACCTGCTCGATATCCGAGGCCGCGCCCTGGGTGACCTCATCCGGGCCGAATACCAGTTCCTCGGCCGCCCGGCCGCCCAGCGCCAGAATCATCCGGTCCCGCAGCCAGGCCCGGCTGTAGAGACCGCTGTCGATCAGTTCCTGATCCGGAACCGGCTTGGCAAAACCGCCGATGCCACCGGAGCGGGGCACAATCGTCACCTTGTCGAGCTTGTCTGCGCGGGGCAGCAGGGTCATCAGCAGGGCATGGCCGATCTCGTGGTAGGCAATCAGCCGCTTCTTCTTGCTGTCGAGCAGGGGTGCCTTGGTCAGGCCGATGGTGATCCGGTCGATGGCATCATCCACCTCCCCTGGCTCAACCTGGCTCTTCATGCGCCGGGCAGCCAGAATGGCAGCCTCATTCAGCAGATTGGCCAGATCCGCACCGGAAAAGCCGGGTGTGCGGCGGGCGATCTCCTCCAGGGAGACCGACTCCGCCAGCTTCTTCTCGCGGGCATGGACCTGAAGAATGCCGAGGCGACCGTTGTAGCTGGGCAGGTCCACCAGAATCTGCCGGTCGAAGCGGCCGGGGCGCATCAGGGCGG
>CAYZUY010000112.1:513-7912 GCA_964481495.1 uncultured bacterium | reverse complement strand
GTCTGCCGGTGATGGAAGGCAAGGCGATGCTGTTCAAGGCCTTCGGCGGGGTCGACGCCTTTCCGATCTGCCTCGCCACCCAGGACACCGATGAAATCGTCGAGACGGTGAAGCGAATCGCGCCGGTGTTCGGCGGCGTCAACCTCGAGGACATCGCGGCGCCCCGCTGCTTCGAGATTGAAGCCCGCCTCAAGGAGGAACTGGACATCCCGGTCTTCCACGACGACCAGCACGGTACCGCCATCGTCACCCTGGCAGCTCTGGAGAACGCCCTACGGCTGGTGGGCAAACGGATGGGCGACATCCGCATTGTGATGAACGGGGCCGGGGCGGCCGGTCTGGCGGTAGCGACGCTGCTGCGCACCGCCGGGGCCACGCAGATCACCATCTGCGACTCCCGCGGCATCATCAGCCGCGATCGCACCGACCTCAACCCCCAGAAGCAGGCCTTCGCGGTGGCTCAGCAGGGCGGTCTTGAGGATGCCATCGTCGGTGCAGACGTGTTCATCGGCGTCAGTGCCCCCGGCGTCCTCACCCGCGAGATGGTGCTGTCGATGGCCCCCAACCGGATTGTCTTTGCCATGGCCAACCCGATTCCGGAAATCCAGCCGGAGCTGGTGATGGATGACGTTGCCGTGATGGCCACCGGCCGCAGCGACTACCCCAACCAGATCAACAACGTCCTCGCCTTCCCCGGCATCTTCAAGGGGGCGCTGGCCTGCCGGGCCCGCACCTTCAGCAGCGAGATGTTCCTGGCCGCCGCCCGGGCGATCGCCGAGCTGGTGCCCGAGTCCGAACTGAGCGCCACCCGCATCGTCCCCAGTGCCTTTGATGAGCGGGTCGCCCCGGCGGTGGCCACCGCTGTCGAGGCTGAGGCCCGCCGCCAGGGTCTCGCCCGCATCTGAGCCGCATCGGCGTCGGCCCTGGGCCGACGCCTCCACTCATACCAAGCACCTGATTCCGGAGTCTTGACAGGACCTGCGGTATCGGCAGTCCTGACCCAGGTCAGTGGTGACGGATCGCCCACCGCACCCACACCCGCAGCCCCGTCCCTACCGGGCTGTCTGAGGCCCGAGGCTTAGGAATTGGTTTGCGGAAAGAATTAAGTTGCGAACCGGGAGCGGCTCCCGGTTCGTCGGGAAAGCTGCATCCAAACGGTTGGGCACGCTGCCATGATCCCGGAACCCCGCAACGCTACCACTCTCGATATCTACGGCTTCACCGTCCACGTCTACGAACAGCCCCACCTCGGCTGGGTTGTGGAAGCCGGGCGGATTCGGGCCACCGGTTTCCATAACATCGGCGAAGCCGCTTCCTACGCCCGCCGCTGTCTGGCCTCAGCCTGAGCACCCCCGCACCCCTGGCAGATGGTTGTCCATGAGTCCCGGGAGGTTTTGTGACTTCGCTGAGAGACTGAACGAACACGGCCAGACTCAGACCGGCAGGTCCCGGTGCAGCAACCGGCCGAGTCGGGTCTCCAGCTCCGGATAGGCGATGGGCTTGGCCAGAAAGTCATCCACCCCGAGAGCCCGGATAGACTCCTCCTCCTCAGCCTGGGCATAACCGGTGATCGCCAGGATCACCAGGCGATCGCCACCGGTCTGGCGTCGCATCCACTGCAGCAGTTCCGACCCCCGTAGGCCGGGCAGCCCCACATCCAGCAGCACAGCAACGGGCAGAGCCTGCTCCTGCCGCATCCGCTGTGTCCAGAGTTCCTGGGCCTGCTCACCGCTGGTGACCCAGGTGACCGGCCAGCCCCGGGCCGTCAGCCAGTCCTGCAGGGGCAGCCCCAGCAGAAACTCGTCCTCCACCAGCAGCAGTTCCGGTGCCATTGCGGTGGTCAGCGCTGCCTGCGGCGACGAGGACGGGGGCAGCACAGGCTCGGGCGGGTCCTGCGGCTTCCAGATAGCCGTCAGCCCCACGCGGATGCAGGTCCCCTGGGGTTGGTTGTCGCTCAGTTCCAGTAGGGCTTCGTGCAACTGGGTAATCCGGCGCACGATCGGTAGACCCAGACCGCTCCCCCGCTCCACCCGGGCACTGGCGGCAGGCAGCCGCACGAATTCATCGAACACCCGCTCCCGATCCGGTTCCGGAATGCCGATGCCCGTGTCGCAGACGCTCAGCTGCACCCGCTGCGGATCCCGGGGATGGGGCTGCAGACCCACAGTCACCCGGCCACCCGCCGGCGTATAACGGATGGCGTTCTGGAGCAGGTTCAGCAGCAGCTGACGCATCAGGCGAGCGTCCGCCGTGCAGTCCACCAGAGCATGCTGTAGCGGTCCCTCCAGCGTCAGACCGGCCTCCTCTGCCAACGGCTGGATCAGTTCCACCGTTTCCCGCACCAGGGCCCCCAATTCCAGCGGGATCGGTCGGAAGTCCAGGTCACCTGACTCCAGTTGGGCGATGTCCAGCAGATCGTTCACCAGCGCCTGCATCATCTCTCCACTGCAGACCAGACTATCGAGGCGATGGCGGGCCTGGTCCGGTAAGGGGCCGTAGAGCCCCGCCTGCAGGTTATGGGCCAGCCCCAGCAGGGCCGCCAGGGGGGTGCGTAGTTCGTGGTTCATCCGGGAGAGGAAGCGAGTCCGGCTCTGCAGAGCCTGGGTCAACTGCAGATGCTGCTGCTCCAGGGTCATCAGCGCCGCTCGGACCCGATCCGCCATCCGCAGAAACCGATCATGCAGCCGTCCGATTTCATCCTCCCCCGACATCCGAAGGGCTGAGGGCTCTTCGCCTGCTGCCAACTGCTCCGTTGCCAGCTCCAACTGGTGTAAACGCCGCAGGACCCACCGATCGAAAAGCAGTGCAAGCACCAGAACCCCAACCGTAATCAGCAGACAGTCCAGCAGGAGCAGGGGCATCAGTTCGTCATTGACACCCAGAGCCGAGGGACTCAGAGTCACCACATACCAGCCCAGATCAGGGAGGGGGGTTAACCCGGCAACCCACTCTCGGTTACCCATCCGCAGGAAGGCACCGGTCACATCCGGGCCATTCGGTTTCAGAGAACGGATCATCCGACGCAGGGTATTCCGGGATGCCGGCTGCAGCATGGCTTCCAGGGAAACATGCCGGCGTTCCGGGTCAATGCCCCTCCAATCGGACCATGACTCGGGTGATGTCATGAGCTGAATTCGACCATCGGAGTTCAGCAGTAATGTCATGTGGTCGCGGTCTGCTTCCTGAAGCATCTGGGCCTGCAGATGCTCGAGAGGAATGCTGCTCCCGAACAGTCCCAGAAGATGCCCTCGCCCGTCATGCACAGTTGCGGCCAGCCAAAGCCGTCTCATCCCGAGGTAGGGGTCGGTCTCCACAGCCAGTCGCACCGGAGCCGACGGATCCTGCAGGGCAGCCTGCCAGGTCTGGTAGGCAGGAGTAGCTTGCCTGACACCCAGCACACGGCTCAGGTGTAGACCAAGTTCGGGTTCACTGAACCGAACCTGACCAGTATCGGCAGCAATCAGAAAGCAGTTCCGCGCACGGAACTCCCGACAGTAATGCTCGATCTCCCTCAGAGCCCCCGGGGCCGTGACCTGGGAGCGGCTGAGCGATCGCAGCCAGGTTACCAGCAGGTCATCATCCGCCACCACACGGGCAACCGTCACCTCCTGACTCAGGAAAGCGTGAAGGTGAGCCCGTTCCAGCAGGGCCTCATGGCGGCTGCGCTGCAGCGCCTGCCGAGCCAGCACCTTACTGATGTAGGTCTCCCGGAGAACATAGGACGCCCCCAGCACCGCAACGATGACCGTCAGCAGTGGCAGGAGAAACCGAGCACTCAGGGTTTGACGGAACGACCAACGCACTCGAGAAATCAGCCTATAGACCTTATTCCAAGCTACAAGGTCTACAGAGGTGGAGGAGAAGATTGCATTGGCGACTGCTAAGTCCAACTTCCTGAACGCGAACGAGGTTACGATGAGTCCACATTGCTGTTTTAACTATCGGTGCATTCCGCAGGAGACTCCGTTTGTCCAGAGTGCTGGTTGTCGAGGATGAACACCTGACCGCGCTGGGGCTACAGGCGGATCTGCTGGCCCAGGGCTGCTGTGAGGTGCAGTTGGCGACCACGGCGGAAGAGGCACTGGCGACCTTCCATAGGCAATCCCCGGACCTGGTCCTGATGGACATCAACCTGGGGGCCGGGATGGACGGAATCACCCTGGCAACTCTGATGCGGCAGCAGCGTCAGGTGCCGATTCTGTTCATGACCGCCTACAGCGACCAGGAAACCGTGCAGCGTGCCACTCGGCTCCACGCCAGCACCTTTCTCTGCAAACCGGTCCACAGCAGCCAACTGCGGGCCAGCCTGATGGCAATGCAGGAAAGATCCGATTTCCCGGGCGAAACCCCGGTTCAGATGATCGCCATTAACCTGGTAGATCAGCTGGCCCGGCTGGAGGCACGCCTTCAGAGCCAGATCATGGATCTCGAGGAACATCTCCAACTGCAGGAGTTCACTGCCCTTGAGGGACAGGGCTTCCTGGCGGATCTGCTGCAGTCGCAGGTGCAGGGTACCAGTCTGTCCTACCTGGCCCGTCGCCTGATGGGGCTGATTCACAGCCAGCGAGAGGGACGGCCGGTTTATCCGCTGGCGCTGGGAGACCTGATACCACCTTTGATTCGCACCACCCTCGGGGATCGTCCCTACCAATTGGAAGGCCAACACTTCACCATCCTCGGGGACAGTTTTCTGATCCTGTTACTGCTGGGGGACATGCTTGAATTGGCGGATCTCCTGGCTCGCCCCACAGCTAACCTGCGGCTGACTCTGAATGCCGAGGCGGGGGTGATGCATCTCACCGTTCCCAAGCGTGAGGTGGGGACCGACAGTGGCTTGCACGAGGAGATCCGAGTCCGGAAGACAATCGTCCGCGAACTGGCCCGTAACCTGGGCATTCAGCTGAATCGCAGTGAGAGCAATCACACGCACTTTCTCAGCCTGAAATTCAACCCAGACCGGGTGGTGCGCCCGCGGGAGCAGGCCCGGGATGCCTGACACAGCTCCCCTGGAGACGGATCTGATCTATCTGCTGACCCAGACGATCGAATACCTGCCCGGCGCCGCTGCCCTGCTCGATCTGCGCTCCGGGCTCAGTCACGCCACCCCGCTGGCGAGTAATCACAGCTGGCGGCAGCAGTACGGCGACCGGTTGCGGGCTCTCTGGGACGGGATCCAACGCCGCGATCGCCTACGGCTCCTGCGTCAGCTGCGGCGCAGCCAGACGGTTGCCCTCCCCCTGCAGTTGGAGTCGGGCGACTGGGTGACCCTGACCATCCTCAATCGACCTCGGGAAGTCCTCAGCCTGGGCATCGTCGCCCTGCAGCTCGAAATCCTGAGCAACAGCCGGGAGAATCCCCCCGCTGCGACCTCCGGCTTCTGTGAGGATCTGGCCCTGGTGGTCGATACCCTGCCGGTGCTCTATCTGCGCAGCGGCAACGATGGTCGGATTCTGGCAGTTAATCAGGTCTACAGCCGCCGCCGGGCCCGACCGATGGCCCAGCTGATGACATTGACCGTGGACGATCTGACCCGCCAGTTCAGAGCCCACAGTCTCGACCCGGGCCAACTGCCCGTCCCGCAGCCCAACATCCCGGCGGCGGACTCCGACTTCTGTTATGGCGCCTGGCTAAATCAGTTCGGCCAGCAGGGTGAACAGCTGCTGCAGGTGCACAACGATGATGGCAGCACCAGCATTGAAATCTGGCGCCAACGCCCGATCCGGGCGCAGGACGGCAGTCTGCTCTTCTGCCACTGGCTGGGCTACGACATCACCCCCTACGTCAGCCTGCTCGACACCCGGGGCCGTCTGCTCAACCAGCTGCAGATCCGCAACCGGGAGCTGATGCACCGGGTCCGCAACAACCTCGCCCTGATCGGCAGCCTCCTGAGCTTCCAGCGCCTCAGCCATCCGGAGGCCGGTACGGTTCTCGCCTCGCTGCAGCGTCAGGTGGAGGCGATCGCCCTGCTGCAGCCCTACCTGGAGCTCGAAGCCAGCGAGCGGGTGCCGTTGCTTCCCTATCTGCGGGATCTGCTGGCCGCCGTCATGGCCCGGCATCCGCAGCTGTCTCTGCGGCTCAGTCTGACAACCGGGAACGAAGCCGGTCCGGCCCTGGTGCCGACCCGGCTCGTGCCGTTGGGGATTGTCCTGCAGGAACTGCTGGAGGCAACGGGCGATCGCGGCGGCGACTGTGCCGTCAGCCTGGAAACAGGGGCTGGAGAACTGTGTCTGCGCCTGCAGTTCTCCGCAGACTCGCCGCAGGCCCCCATCGCCCCCTGCTGCTCCCGGCTACTGGAGGGACTGATGACCCAGCTGCAGGCCCGCCTGGAGTGGCTGCACACCCGGGAGGTACAGCTGCGACTGCCCCTACTGCCCAGTGAAGACCGGGAGCCGGTATCGGCTTAGGCTTCGTAGGCCCGGCCCCCATCCCAGTGCAGATCGAGGCGGGGGCGGTGCCGCTGAGGCATGGTCGACCAGGTGCGGATCGCCTTCTGGCGGGGACGGACCTCCACCGGTTCCTCGATCGGTGCGCCCAGGGCCATCACCCGCTGGCGGAGCTGCGGTTCATCTTCCAGCAACTGCTGCAGCCGAGCCGTTGCCACCATCCAGAGCCGGGTGCTCAGTCTCGGGTCATCGCCCCAGTGCACATCCGCCGCCTGGTGTAGCTGCTGCACCACCGCCGTCAGTTCCTCGGACCCCATCTCCTGGGCCAGTCGGGCTAGATCCGCCAGGGCAGTGCCCAGCAGGGTCGCCGACAGAGTGTAGTCGCGCTTCATCGCTTCTCCTCGGGCGGGCGATCGCCGGCCCCTGATATGGTGTCGCCCCGGTCCGATGGAGGACGCCCAAGCCCGATTATCCCCGAGGATGACCCGGCCGGGCGGTGGTCCTCGTCACCCCCTCAGGCGCTGAAGTACTTCGCCACCGGATGGTAGGCGACGATCGCTGTGGTCGACTGCTCGGGATAGAGCTGTTCGCTCTCGTCCATGCTCATGCCGATGCGCTCGGCCCCCAGTAGCTCCAGCTGCACCCGCGAGGCGGCGACGTTGGGGCAGGCCGGATAGCCGAAGCTGTAGCGGCTGCCCTGATAGCGCTGGGCCAGGATATCGCGCAGGTTATCCGGCTCCAGGTCACCGTAGCCCAGCTCTCGGCGGATGCGGGCGTGGGTCCACTCGGCCAGGGCTTCCGCCAGCTGCACTGCCAGCCCGTGGAAGTAGAGGTAGTCGCTGTACTGGTCGGCAGCAAACAGCTTGGCGGCGAACTCGGTGGCCACATGGCCGACCGTCACCGCCTGCATCGGGAAGACATCCTTGGCACCGGCTTCGACCGGCGCGAAAAAGTCGGCGATGCACAGCCGCCGCAGACTGCGCTGGCGGGGGAAATCGAAGCGGGCCACGGCCTGC
>CAYZUY010000112.1:0-503 GCA_964481495.1 uncultured bacterium | reverse complement strand
CGGCCGGATCGTAGATCCGCAGGCTGTTACCCTCGGCGGCACAGGGGAAATAGCCATAGACCACCTGGGGCTGCAGTAGCTGCTCATCGAGGATGCGCTGTTTCCACTGGACCAGGATCGGCTCCACCTTGGCAGCGATGAAGGCGTCGTACTCCTCACGGCTCTGCTCCTTGGGCTTGCGGAACTGCCACTGACCAACGAACAGTGCCTGACGATCGAGGTAGCCGAACACCTCCTCGAAGTCGATGTCCTCGGGATTGAGAATGCGTGTGCCCCAGAAGGGCGGCTGGGGTCGCTCGATCTCGATGGCCACGGCCTCGGAGCGGGTGGTATCCACCACCTCCGGTTCCGCAGCACGGGCGACCTCCTCCCCATCAGCCTGGGTCTCACCCCCGGTCTCGCTCGCCTGGAGCGGATTCCCCTGCTCATCCAGGAAACCGAGTTGATCGCTCCAGCGACCCTCCGCCTTGGCGGCCATCTGCTCGTCCATGAAGTTGAGGTCG
>CAYZUY010000111.1:0-7934 GCA_964481495.1 uncultured bacterium | reverse complement strand
GGGGGCTGCAGGCGGTGGTCGCCGGTCGGATTATCGAGGAGCCGATCGTCCGCATCCGCTGGCAGGGCGGTATCGCCGCGGAAGTCCCGGCGACGGCCCTCTCGGATAACACCCCCATCTACCACCGCCAGCTGCCGGAGCGTCCGCCCGAGTACGCCCGCCGCGCCTGGGAATGGACCCCGGCCCAACTGCCCCCGGCCACCCGGCAGGGCGTCGGCGATCGCAGCTGGAAGGCCTGTCTGCTGGAGCTGCTCGACAGCCCTACCATCGCCAGCAAGCGCTGGGTCTACCGCCAGTACGACCATCAGGTGCAGAACAACACCGTGATCGTCCCCGGTGGGGCCGATGCGGCGGTGGTGCGTCTGCGGCCCCAGGTCGGGGCCAAAGCGATGACCGCTGGCAACAAGGGCGTGGCCGCCACCACCGACTGCAATGCCCGCTACTGCTACCTCAACCCCTATGAGGGGGCCCGGGCGGCGGTGGCTGAAGCGGCCCGCAACCTCAGCTGCGTCGGGGCCGAACCCCTGGCGGTGACCGACAACCTCAACTTCGGCAGTCCCGAGAAGCCGGTGGGCTACTGGCAACTGCACGAAGCCTGCCGCGGTCTGGCGGACGCCTGCCGCGAGTTCGCCACCCCGGTCACCGGCGGCAACGTCTCCCTCTACAACGAAACCCTCGACAGCTCCGGTAATCCCCAGCCGATCTGGCCTACCCCCGTGGTCGGCATGGTCGGTGTTGTCGAGAATCTGGATCGCACCGTTGGCCAGGGCTTCCGCAACGCCGGGGATGTGATCTACCTGCTCGGCCAGCTGCCGGAAACCGAGAATGCCAGCGTCAGCCTCGGCGGCAGCGAATACCTGGCCCGCATCCACGGCACCATCGCCGGTCAGCCGCCGGTGGTGGATGGCGACCTGGAGAAGGCGGTGCAGGCGGCAGTGCGTCAGGGGATTGCCGAGGGGTGGGTGAGCGCGGCCCACGACAGCAGTGAGGGCGGTCTGGCGATCGCCCTCGCCGAAGCCTGCATCGCTGGTGAGCAGGGTGCCAGCGTTGATCTGGGTCTGACCTACCGCAAGCGCGATCGCCTGGTCGGTCGCCTGCGTACCCTGGTCGGGCAGCCCAGTGACCTGCCCCGCGAGGATCTGCTGCTGTTCGGGGAAGGCGGGGCCCGTATCCTCTGCGCCGTCGATCCGGCCCGGGCCGAGATCTTCGAAGCCTGCCTGCGGCAGCGCCTTGGTCAGTCCTGGCGGCGCCTCGGCACCGTCGGTGGCGAAGAACTGCGGATCTCGGCGGGTGACGATCGCGAACTTATCGCCGTTAGACTCGAAGAGATGCGCGATCGCTGGGCCAACGCCATTGAGCGCCGCCTAGCTCTGTAGTCCCGGTCACGGTCAGCGTTAAATAATTGTTAAATTGGCAGGATTGCGCCGCCGTAACCCTGCCGCCACCATCCCTCAGGAGCTGTCGTCGATGATGCCGAATCTTCCGCTGGCTGCCGATCCGGAGTTCCATCAGGGGCCCGAGCGGCCGGACAAACCGGAGGAAGCCTGCGGCGTCTTCGGCATCCACGCCCCCGGTGAGGACGTGGCCAAGCTCACCTATTTCGGCATCTACGCCCTGCAGCACCGTGGTCAGGAGTCTGCCGGGATTGCCGTGTTCAACGGTGATCAGGTCACCTGCCACAAGGACATGGGACTCGTCTCCCAGGTCTTCGACCCCGAAGTGCTGGGGCAGATGCCGGGGCACACCGCCATCGGTCACACCCGCTATTCCACCACCGGCTCCAGCCGGGTGGCCAACGCCCAGCCCGCGGTGTTCGACAGCCGTCTGGGCCCTGTGGCCCTCGCCCACAACGGCAATCTGGTCAACACCTACAAGCTGCGTGAAGAGCTGCTGGCCCGCAACGCCGACCTGAACACCACCACCGACTCGGAACTGGTTGCCTACGCGATCGCCGAAGCGGTGAACGACGGTCTCGACTGGAAGGATGCCGTGGTCAGCGCCTGCCGTCGGGCGGAAGGCGCCTTCAGTCTCTGTATCGCCACCCCCGTCGGTCTGTTCGTCACCCGGGACCCCAATGGTGTGCGGCCGCTGGTGCTGGGGACGGTCGAGAGCCAGGGGCAGACCCGTTATGTCGCCGCTTCCGAGACCTGTGGCCTGGACATTATCGGCGCTGACTTCCTGCGCGATGTCCGCCCCGGTGAGATGGTATTGATCACCGATCATGGTCTGGAGAGCTGGGACTGGGTGGAGGCCCCGGCGCCGAAGCTCTGCGTCTTCGAGATGATCTACTTCGCCCGGCCGGATAGCCTGTTCCACGGCGAAAGTCTCTACAGCTACCGCCGCCGCATCGGTCGCCAGCTGGCTAAGGAATCCCTGGTGGAGGCCGATCTGGTGATCGGTGTTCCGGACTCCGGCATTCCCGCCGCCATCGGCTTCTCGGAAGCCTCGGGCATTCCCTACGCCGAAGGCCTGATCAAGAACCGCTATGTCGGCCGTACCTTCATCCAACCCACCCAGACCATGCGGGAAGCGGGTATCCGCATGAAGCTCAACCCGCTCAAGGACGTCCTGGCGGGTCAGCGGGTGATCATCATCGATGACTCCATCGTCCGGGGCACCACCAGCCGCAAGCTGGTCACCGCCCTGCGGGAAGCGGGGGCCAAGGAAGTGCATATGCGCATCTCCTCGCCGCCGGTCACCCACCCCTGCTTCTACGGCATCGACACTGACAGCCAGGATCAGCTGATTGCCGCCACCCGCTCCGTTGAGGAAGTTGCCGCTCACATCGGTGTCGATAGCCTCGCCTACCTGAGTGAGCTGGGCATGCTCGAAGCCACCCGGGAGAACGTCGGTCACTTCTGCACCGCCTGTTTCAACGGCAATTACCCGATCACCATCCCGGACGAAATCAAGGGATCGAAGCTGATCCTGGAGAAGGCCGCTAGCCACTGAGGCCCGACCTGATTACAGTCCGTGTCACGCCAACGCGCCGGTCACTCCGGCGCGTTTTGCGTTCTGTTGCAACTCTGGTCACCGGGTATGGACGGTGATACAACTGGCACAAGTGCTTTGGGGACGGGCGGATGACCCGCGGCGTGCAATTCGGTGGACTGACCCTGTTGCTGGGGCTGCTGGCGATCGCCGCACCGGCGCAGGCCAGCCAGCCGCCCGCTGGGGGGAATGCCCGTCAGCTGCAGTTTGAGGCCCGGCATCCCCTGGCGGACGACCCGGCCCGGGGCCGGGCAGCGATGGAGTCGGTGGCGCTGCGGGTGCAGCCGGAGCCCAAGCCGGCCAGTATCGTTCCGACTCAGCTGGAGCCGCTGGTGGAACTGGCCCAGAAGGTGAAGATCGAGATCGACGGCACCCCCAACCTGCAGAAATACTCCGTCGGTGTGCAGCTGTTGCGCTACTGAGCCGTGGCACTGCGCTCGTGCAGCCACAGCCAGCTGACCCGGTTCAGGCCGAGGCCCAGCCCGAACAGCACGGCCATCAGGGATACCTGCAGCCAGTAGAGGGACGCCACTGGCTGGCGGACGACAATGTCGGCGATCAGGTGCCCCAGGTTCAGCACCGAGTAGAGCAGCGTCACCCAGTAATGGCCGCGTCGGAAGGGGCGACCCGGGTGGAAGCTGGCGATGACGATCACCAGCATCGGAATCAGGAAGAAGATCTGCATTCCCCAGAAGACCTGACCCAACTGGGCATCGGTGAGGGTTTCCTCGACAACCACCTGACGGCCGTGGAACAGCGGCATCAGGCCCAGCAGGGTGTGAAACAGGGTGCCCAGCAGGAAACTGCTCCAGAGGGCGATGATCTGCAGCGGGCGATCGCAATCCATGACAGGCGTCCCAGCGGGGTCTGTCCCCAGCCTGGAATCGGGATCGGGCTGCCGCCGCGACTCTACAGCTTCTTTTTCAGTTCGTTCAGCTCGTCCTCCAGCTCCCAGCGCCGGAAGCTCTGCTCGAGCGGGTCGTTGGGGTCGCCGCTCCCACCGGGGGTGCTCCAGCCCGGTGCCGCCGCTTCACTGGCCTTGGCCTTGGCGGCGCGCTCGGCGACATCCCGGCGGCGGGTCTGAACCTGCCGAAACAGTTCCCGGCTCTGCTCCGCCTGCTGGCGCACGGCGCTCATCTGACCCCAGAGCTGATTGCCCTGGCGCAGCAGGGCGGCTTCCCGGGCAACTGCCGGTTCCGCCAGATCCTCACGGCCGCGGCTGCGGGCCTTGGCCACCCGGCCATGCCAGAGCTGCACCTCCTGAGCGGTCTCCAGAATGCGGCTTTGCAGATCCTTCTCCTGACGCTGCAGTCGCGCCAGCAACTGCAGCGTCTCCTCCTCCTGCTCCCGCAGTTGTTCCTCCAGCGCCTGCAGCTCCAGATGGGGGTTGGCGCGCAGGTACTCCTCCAGCCGCTCCTCCAGGAAGCGGTTGATGTCATCGAACAGGCTGGGCATCCGGACCTCAGACCTCGTCGTCGGGGTAGGCCTGCTGGTAGGTCGGCATCTCGTCGAGGTCGATCAGCGGCTTCAGGTTCTCCTGGCGGGCCAGCAGCACGCGCTGGGCCAGCCGGGCCGCATCTCCGGCGCTCATCTCGCTATCGACCACCTGGTCGAAGAAGCGGCGATAAATGCCGGAGATGTCGCTGTAGAGCCGGAAGCGCAGGTCCTGGGTGGCGGTGGTCATGGGTCAGTCCTAGTCGATGCTGATCTTGGTCGGGCCGCTGCTGCTGGCGGCGGCGGCCGGAGCGGGAGCCCCCTGGCGCCAGGTGCGGTAGATGCCGTCGCGCCACTCGAAGAAGCGGGCGAATTCGGGATTGTCGGCGATGCCGGGGACACCGCGGCCGCGCAGGTCCACCGGGCAATCGAAGATGTGCTGGCTGGGGAAGCGCACGAACAGGCTGAGGGCCGCCACCGTCAGGTCCGCCAGGGTGGGCTGGTTGCCCAGCAGGTAGGCCTGACCCTCTAGGCGGGTAGTTAGGGCCCGCAGGTTGCGCTCCAGGTCCCGTTTGGCCTCATGTACCTTGTCGGGCCCGAGACCGACACCGACGCCCAGCAGGCCCAGGGCATCGCTGGGGATGGCACTGATCAGGCCCTTGAGGGGGGTGGGGGTCTGCTCCGGCAGCAGGGCGGTGCGCAGACCGGGGTCGCTGCCGATGGAGCCGAGGAAGGCGGTGCGGGCCTGCTTGACGAGGGCGTTGTCGGCCCAGTCCTCGATCAGTTCCACCAGGGCGCGCTGCTGGGGGTCGTGGGGCAGCAGCGGCGTTTCGGGGAACTTCTCCTCCAGGTAGTGGGCGATCGCCGTCGAATCGCAGATGATTTCGTCCCCGTCGCGCAGCACCGGCACCTGACGCTGGCCGGAGAGGCGGTAGAGGTCGATCTGGCCGATTCCGGGGGTGACTTCGACCTTGCGGTATTCCAGTCCCTTGAAGTCGAGAATCAGACGGACCTTCTCGCAGTAGGGAGAGAGTTCGAACTGATGCAGTTCCAGCATGGGGCGGGCGCTCGTGCTCAACAGCGGACACTGACAGGGTAACCGGATCGCTGCCCCCTGCCGACGCTGCACCTAGAATGGGTACGGTTCCCGGCCCCCGCCCATGCAAGCCTTCTTCGAGAACGTCTTCCGCTACCCGCGCTACTTCATCACCTTCGTGCTGGGGATCTTCTATTCGGTCTACCAGTGGCTGCGGCCGAAGGTGCGCAGTCGCCTGGCGGCGGTGGCCCTGCTCGGGTTCTTCGCCTCCACCTTCGCGTTCGTCACCTTCACCCTGCGGCTGATGACCGGTCAGGTGAGCGGTTGAGCGCACCGATTTCTGCTGTCCGACCCTAGGAGAACGCAATCATGGCTACCGGTCGTCGTGTGGAACGGGTGTCTTCGCTGATCCGTCGCGAGGTCAGCCAGCTGCTGATGGGCGGCATCAAGGATGATCGCGTCGGTGCGGGCATGGTCAGCGTCACCGAAGTCGAGGTGGCCGGGGACCTGCAGCACTGCAAAATCTTCGTCAGTATCTACGGCGATGAGGAGGCCCGGGCTTCGACCATGGAAGGGTTGCGCTCGGCCACGCCCTATGTGCGTAGTGAACTGGGCAAGCGGATTCGCCTGCGTCGGACCCCCGAGGTGCTGTTCATCGAGGATCAGGGGCTGGAGCGGGGCGCCCGTATCCTGACACTGATCAACCAGCTCAGCCGCGAACGGGACGAGAAGGGGCTGAGCTTCGAGGACGAGACTCCCGGCGCCGAGGACTGAGCCTTGTACCGACCGCTGCTGCCGGACCCGGCTGGGCTGACGCTGCGGCAGCAACTGGCGCAGCTGCTGGTGGTCCGAGCTAGCGGCGCCTGGTTCGACAGTCAGATCCGCTATCCCCAGTACGAAGTACCCAACGCCACGCTGCACCGCTGGATCCATCAGCTAGGGGTTGGCGGAGTGATTCTGCTGGGGGGCAGTGCGGCTGAGCTGGCCCTGCGCACCCGCCAGCTGCAGGACTGGGCCGAGGTGCCGCTGCTGCTGGCGGCGGATATCGAGGAGGGGGTGGGTCAGCGCTTTGCCGGGGCAACCCGGATGCCGCCGCCGCTGGCCCTGGGCGCGATTCATGGTCGTGAGCCGGAGCGGGCGATCGCCCTGGCCGAGGCCTTCGGCGAGCAGACTGCCCGGGAGGCGGTGGGTCTCGGGCTCAACTGGGTGCTGGCACCGGTCTGCGACGTCAACAACAATCCGCGCAATCCGGTGATCAACGTCCGGGCCTTCGGTGAGGACCCGGCGACGGTGGCGGCTCTGGCCGGGGCGTTCATCCGGGGCAGCCGCACCCATCCGGTGCTGACCAGTGCCAAGCATTTCCCCGGCCATGGCGACACGGCGGTGGACTCTCACCTGGATCTGCCGGTGCTGCCCCATGACCGAGCCCGGCTGGATCGGATCGAATTGGCACCGTTCCGGGCCGCGATCGCCGCCGGGGTGGACAGTGTCATGACCGCTCACCTGCTGCTGCCGGGACTGGACGACCGCTATCCGGCGACCCTGTCGGCCCCGATTCTCACCGACCTGCTACGCCGGGACCTGGGCTACGAGGGGCTGATCGTCACCGATGCCCTGGTCATGCAGGCGATCGCCGCCCGCTACGGAGCGGCCGAGGCGGCAGTGCTGGCCTTCGAGGCCGGGGCCGATATTCTGCTGATGCCCACCGATGCGGATGCGGCCCTCGATGCCCTGGAGGCGGCGGTGCTCACCGGGCGGATTGCCGAGGCGCGGCTGGCTGAGTCTCTGGGGCGGATCTGGCAGGCGAAGCAGCGGGTGGCCGGGGCCAGCTTCGACGGCCCGGGGCATGCCTGGGAGAGCAGCCCACCGGATCTGCCCAGCCAGTTGGCAACCGTGAACCGACCGGCGGACCGGCAGCTCAGCCGCGAGGTGCTGACACGCTCGATGGATCGTCGGCAGGCCGGGATCCTGACCGGGACCGGGGTGAACGTCGTTCTGGTGGATGACTGGCTGCTGGCGGATTACCTGGGGGTGAATGCCCCGGCCCTGACGGTGCCAACGTCCCAGGGCTGGCGGACGCTGCGCGGCGATCGCCAGGGCCCTCCCTTCACGCTGCCCACGGAGCCGACGCTGCTGCAGCTGTTCGTGCGCGGCAACCCGTTCCGGGGCGGGGGGAACCTGAGTGAGTGGGCGATCGCCCAGATGCACTCGCTGCTCGCCAGCGGCTGCCTGCGGGGGCTGGTGGTCTACGGCAGTCCCTACCTCTGGCAGCAACTGCAGCCTGAACTGCCTGAGGGGGTCCCGGGCTGGTTCAGCTATGGCCAGTTCGCCGATGCCCAGGCCCTGGTGATGGCCGAGGCCTTTGAGAGCGGGGCGATCGCCCCTGGTGAGTTCACAACCTGACAGCGGTCTGGCTTTCCAGCCAGCGCTGCAGCTGCGGGTTCACCAGATCCGGGGCTTCATCCATCGGGCA
>CAYZUY010000110.1:0-8133 GCA_964481495.1 uncultured bacterium | reverse complement strand
TGGTGGAGCGGGGCAAGGGCGACGGCTGCTACATCACCACCAGCGGCGTCGGGCGGGTGCCCGCCGGGCGGGAGATCCACCCGCGCCGGGTGCAGCCTGGGGATGCGATTCTGGTCAGCGGCGATCTGGGTCGCCACGGCATCGCCGTGCTCTCGGCCCGAGACGGGCTGGAGTTCGAGACGGCGATCGCCAGCGACTGCGCCAGCCTGCAGGCCGCCATCGGTCCCCTGTTCGAGGCCGGTCTCGAGATCCACTGCCTGCGGGACCTGACCCGGGGCGGGCTGGCCAGCGCCCTGAACGAGATTGCTGTCGCGGCAGGGGTGGGGATGACTGTGCGGGAGGCCGACGTACCCCTGGACCCGGCGGTGGCCTCGGCCTGCGAACTCCTAGGCCTCGACCCGCTGCAGGTGGCCTGTGAAGGCCGGGCGGCGATTTTCCTGCCGATGGCGGCTGCCGAGGCGGCCCTGGGCATTCTGGGTCGCAACGGACTGTCGTCCGCCCGCTGCATCGGCGTGGTCACGGAGCGCGGTCCGACGCCGGTGATTCTCGAAACGGCCTACGGCTCCCGCCGCATTCTGGAGATGCTCAGCGGAGAGCAACTGCCCCGAATCTGCTGACCTGGGAGGTGTGCGATGGCTCTGGCTCGCTGGCTGCTGCTGATAGTGCTGGCCTGGATGCCTCTGAGCCTGCCACCCCCGGCCGGGGCTGCCCCCCGCAGCGGCCCGAGTCTGCCGCCCCAGGTGGTGCGCACCCTGGCCCTGACCCGGAGCCAGCAGCAGCGCCTGCAGCAGCTGCGCAACCACTACCAGCCGCGATTCCAGGCGATTCGGGCCGAAACCCAGCGGCAGCAGCAGGCTCTGCGTCGGCCGCTGCAGGGGCCCGAACGCCAGCGGCTGCAGGAGCGCTTCAATCAGGCCCAGGCCAGTCTGGCGCGACTGCAGTCGGAGGTGGTGCAGCAGCTGCGTCAGCTACTGACGCCTCGACAGCAGCAGCAGCTGGCCCTGCTGCTCACCGGCAGCCCCCGGCCCCCGCAGTTGTAGCGGCGGTCAGGCCTCAGTCCTGGAAGACGGCGTTGCCGCCGCTCTGGGGCGTCGGCCAGTCCTCGTTCTCGCCGCCGAAGATGACGCGCTCCAGGGCGACGTATTCGCGGTTGAAGCCCTTGAGGGCATTGAGCAGCACGTCGAGGGCGATCGCGTCGCTGGTGCCCAGGTCGAACCAGCAGCGGGCCCAGGTGCCCTGGTACTCCACCTCGCCCATGTTGTGCATCGGCGCCTGCAGGCTGCGTTCGGCCCGGTCCTCGTCGTAGGTCATGTAGCTCAGCTCCAGACCTTCCTCCTGGACCTGCAGGTTCTCGGCGTTGAATCCGCCCAGCTTGCCCAGGTAGAACCAGGAATCGAAGATCTCCTCGATGTACTGCCGTTCGATCAGTGACGGCACGGACCCGAACTCCAGCCAGATCCAGCAGTCGAAGGGGTTGAACTCGCGGAAGGCGATCTGCATCGGCAGGCTCATCAGAAAGCGGCAACGGTGGCCGGTCCCCAGGGTCCGGGCGTCTCCAGGATGGTTTCGCGCCCGGCCACGCAGTTGCGGCTCACCCCTCCCAATTGTTCCTGATTGCGGCAGGCCTCGAAGTAGAGCTGCCAGACGAAGCGCTTCGGCATCTGCGGCGATCCCTTCAGGGCGCGGCGGAAGTCCGCGTCGGCCTGTCGGCGCAGGTCGGGTCGGTTCTCCTGGGCGGCCTGATCCGCCAGAATCTGGCCCCGCAGGTAGTAGAGATCGGCATTGTCGGGGGCACTGGCGATCGCCCGGTCCACCGCCTGCAGCGCCTCGGGATAGCGCTTCAGGTTCCGTAGCCCCACGGCCACCCCCCGCTGGCTGACGTAGGCCGGGGCTCCCTTCTCCAGCTGGGCGATCGCCTGGTTGGCGTTGGCCAGGGGCAGGTTGCTGGCCACCATCAGGTCGATGAAGCCGCGAATCAGGTTCAGTTCCGGATCGTTGGGGTCGATGGCCGCCGCTGCGTTCAGGTTGGCGTAGACCTGCTGCACCGCTCCCAGGGCCTGGGGGATGGCGGTGATCGGAATCCGTCCCTGGTCGAGGCTGGGGGCGATCGCCGCAGCCCCGCTCAGGAACTCGCCCACCGCCAGGTAGAGGTGGGAGCGCAGGGGCGAGCGGGCCTTGAGGGCCTCGGCCGTAGCCTTCGTCTGCTGGGCATCTGCCGCCAGCCCCGTCCAGTCCTTCTCGACGTAATTGGTGCTCGCCAGCAGGGCGTAGACCAGGGGCTCACCGGCCTCGCTCTGGCGCGCTTCCCGCAGAATCCGCAGCGCCTCCGGGTAGTCGCCGCGCTGGAACACCGCCTGGAAGCCCTGCTCGGTCAGGGGGCCGATGGGCTGAGGGTTGCGGCTGCGGAAGGGATCACCGGCCCGGGCTAGGGGCGCCGACAGCAGGCAACCGAGGCTGATCAGGGCGGCAAGGGAGTGACGGCGCAGGGCCATGGGCGGAGGAGCGCAGAGACAGTTGGGGACCATGCTAGGCTGCGGGCACGCCCCCACCATCGCGGCGGGGTCAGGTTCCCAGCTGTCACGGCCCGGATGCTCAGCCTCTCCCACGTCACCTATCACCCGCCCGCCAGCCCGACGCCGATTCTCACGGACATCAGCCTGGAGCTGGCCGTCGGTGAACTGGGCCTGATCGTCGGCCCCAGCGGCTCCGGTAAATCGACGCTGCTCGAGATCATGGCCGGTCTGGCCAGCCCCACCCAGGGAGAGATCCGCTGGAAGCAGCAGTTGCTCACGGACCTGCATCTGCACCAGCTCTGCGGTCTGGTCTTCCAGTTCCCCGAGCGTCACTTCTGCGGTAACACCGTGCTCGAGGAACTGCGCCTCGGCCATCCGGAAATCCGCAGCGAAGCCCTGCAGGAGGCCCTGGCCGCGGTGGGGCTGGGCGAGATTCCTCTCGGGACGATCCCCCACCAGCTCAGTGGGGGGCAGCAGCGGCGGCTGGCCCTGGCGGTGCAGTTGATCCGCCAGCCGCGGGTGCTGCTGCTCGACGAGCCCACCGCCGGTCTTGACTGGTCGGTGCGGCGGCAGCTGCTCACCCTGCTGCGGGAGCTCAAGGGCCGCTGGACCCTGCTGATCGTCAGTCACGATCCCGACGAGCTGGAACCCTTCGCCGACCGCATCTGGCGGATCCGCCAGGGGCAGCTTGAGGCGGTCCGGACCCCGACGCTCGCCTGAGCGGCAGCCCCAGGCGATTGCTTAGAATTCGGAGGTTGCCCCTCCCCGATCCGACCTATGGCTGACCAGCTGATCCGTGCCACCGCTGCCGAGGGGGGGATTCGAGCCGTCGGCGTGATCACCACCGAGCTGACCGCTGAAGCCCGCCGCCGTCATCAGCTGTCCTACACTGCCACTGCCGCCCTGGGCCGCACCATGGCCGCCGGGCTGCTGCTGGCCTCGAACATGAAGCAGACCGGCTCCCGGGTCAACCTGCGCATCCGTGCCGCCGGACCCCTGGGGGGGCTGATGGTGGATGCGGGCCTGGACGGCACCGTGCGCGGCTACGTCCATAACCCCGAGGTCGAACTGGCACCGACCGCGGATGGCCGTCTGGATGTGGGTGGGGCCATCGGTCCCGGCTATCTGCAGGTGATGCGCGATGTCGGCTACGGCCAGCCCTATCAGAGCACCGTCGAACTGGTGAACGGGGAGATCGGTGAGGATGTCACCTACTATCTGGCGGCCTCCGAGCAGACGCCCTCGGCGGTGGTGCTGGGGGTGTTCAGCGATGCCCAGGGTGTCGAGGCGGCCGGTGGGCTGCTGATTCAGGTGATGCCCCGCAGTTCCCGGGATGAGGATCTGATCGCCCTGCTCGAATCGCGCATCGGCTCTCTGTCCAGCTTCTCGACTCTGCTGCGCGGCGGCCACAGCCTCGAGGAAATCCTCGGGCAGATCCTCGGCGACCTGGGGCTGGAGATCTTCCCGGAGCGGACCCCGCTGCGCTTCCACTGCGGCTGCTCCCACGAGCGGGTGCTGGGAGCCCTGAAGCTGATGGGTCGCGAGGAACTGGCAGACATGATCGCCACGGACCACGGTGCGGAGGCCACCTGCGACTTCTGCAGCGAGGTCTACCACGCCAGCGAGGCGGAACTGCAGACGCTGCTGAGCGAACTGGAGACCGCCACCGCCGGCTGAACTCAGCGCAGCAGACTGGCTCCGGCCCAGAAGAGCAGCAGGGTGAGGGCCGTAGCCAGGGCATCGGGGCCCAGGGGCAGCAGCAGCACTTCCTGCAGCGGCGGGGCGATCGCCGAGGCCACCAGCATCCCCAGCACCAGGCAGCCCAGGGCCAGCAGCAGCGCCCGAGCGTAGCGTCCTTCCTTGCGGCCGATCAGGTAGGTGGTGGCGGCGGTGCCGCCCACCAGCAGCAGCTGCAGCCAGCCTCGATCCAGCTGGGGCATCAGGCTCAGGCCTGCCAGACTGCCGAAGATACCCAGGCCCAGCAGCAGTTCCGAGCCCGTGGGGCGGTCCATCAGCGACTGCAGCCAGTCGGGGGTGCCGCCGAGGGTTGGTAGCGGCACCGTGGTCGGCTTCTTCGGGAGAGCACTGGGGCGGGCATCTGCCTGCCGCACCCCATCGGGAACCGCGATGCGCCCTTCCTGGCGCAGCTTCAGCCGCTGCATCAGGATGGCGTCGTAGGCCATTTCGATTTCGCTGCGGCAGCGTTCATCCTCGCTGCAGGCGGCGATCGCCTGATCCCGCGCCTGCTGGACCTCATCGAAGGAGGCGGATTCGCTGACACCGAGGCGGCTGTAGGGGGAGGGGTCGCTCATGCGCACCGGGAGACTGAAATTGTTCTGATTATGACCAGATTGCTGCCGGGACGAAAAAACGCAGACAACCCCGGGGGTTCTGTCTGCCTTGGCGTTCAATTCTGAAGCCGGATGGAAGCCGTAACGGAGCTCCGACGGCACTCAGTAGACTTCAGTGTAGGCCTGAGTGTTTGCGGCTGCTGTCCGCACTGCTCCCGCCGCAGTCCATCTTCCTGCCCCGACCGCACCGCCGTCGCCCGGCGGGGTGCGATCGCCTGTCCGGCTGCTGTCGAAGTGAGCTGCTCCCATGTCCGCCTCCCGTATTCTGGTTGTCGATCCCGACCCCGCGGTCCGTCAGCTGCTCAGCCGCTATCTGAATCAGCGCGGCTACCACGTCGATGTCGCCGAGTCTGCTGCCCAGGCCCGCCAGATCTTCGGGCGTGCCAACCCCGATCTGGTGATTCTCGACCTGAGCCTGCCGGACGGAGACGGCTGCCAGCTCTGCGAACAGCTGCAGCAGGGCACGGGTGTGTTCGTGCTGATGCTCTCGCGCCGCTGCGATGAGGCGGACATGGTGGCGGGCCTGACCCGGGGAGCCGACGACTTCATCACCAAGCCCTTCTCCCTGGCTACCCTGGAGGCCCACATCCAGGCGATTCTGCGCCGCAAGCGGATTGTCGAGGCGGCCCAGCAGGAGTGCATCGAGTACGAGCGGCTGGTGATCGATCCGGTGCGCCGGTCGGTCCAGTTCGACGGCGAGGCGGTTCCTCTCACCGCCCTGGAGTTCGATCTGCTCCACTTCCTGGCCAGTCATCCGGGGCGCGTCTGGCGGCGCACGGAGCTGATCCAGGAGGTCTGGGAATACGAGTACGTCGGCGACCAGCGAGTTGTCGATGTGCACATCGGTCAGATCCGCAAGAAGCTGGAGCGGGACCCGGCCCACCCCTCGGTGATTCAGACCGTGCGCGGGGTGGGCTACAAGTTCGAGCAGCCCGAGGAACTGCCGGAAGTGAGCTGAGTCCTAACCGGCCGGTTGCACCTGGGGCCGCTGCGGTTGCTGGCGCAGCCACTGGCCGGCCTGACGGACGAAGCCCTGGAGAACGGCCTGCTGCCGTTCCCGGCCACTGACCTTCGCGAGGATTTCCGCCAGCAGCGGCCGGGCGGCGTCGCTGGCCGGGTCGAGGTCGGGGTGGGTGCGGTAGAACTCCACCAGACTGAGCCCGGCGACGCGGGTGAGGTAGGCCACACTCACCGACTGCAGGGCACCCCCGGCCAGGAAGGTGACCGCGTGGCCCTTGAGCAGTCCCGCCAGGGCCTGGGTGCTCCACTCCACCAGCCCCTGGCGCAGCAGCAGTTCGCCGAGGCTGAGGGCGATCGCCCGGCCCTGCTCCAGATCGAGGGGACGGCGGTAGATGGCGTGCAGATCGCTGACCATGCGGGCGTTGACGGCGGCGGTGGCCAGCAGATCGAGGGAGGTGATCGGGCTCAGGAACACGGAGCCGGCTGCCAGCCACTGGGCCTGCTCGATCTGAGTCAGGGCCCGGCTGCGGCGCAGCTCGAACAGGGCGTTCTGGACCTGCCACTCGGTGCGGGCGATCGCCCGCTGCAGAGCTGCCCAGATCAGTCCGTTCGGCGTGCGCCGTTGCAGTGTCCGGGTGAGTGCAGTGCGCAGGTCGGCCAGGGCCTCGGGGCGGGTGGCATCGACGAAGAGGATGCGATCCGCGCTCAGGCGATCGCCCAGGTGGGCCTGCAACTGCTGGCGCTGCTGGGCGATGCTGGCAGTCGTCAGCTGGTCGGCGCCGGTGCAGATTAGGAAGAGGTCGGTCTCGGGGGCGATCGCCTCCAGGCAGCGCAGCTCTGATGCTGTCAGTTCACCCCGAGTGACGAACAGCAGCAGTTCGCTGGCCAGCAGCGATTCCGGCAGTTGGAAGCCCTCGGCCGCAGTGGCCCAGTCCTGGAACAGCGCCTGGGTATCCTGCAGCGCCAGGGCACAGGGGGGCTGCCAGCCCTGGCTGAGGTTGCGCAGCAGCGTGCTGCGACCCCGCCCTTGGGCACCGACGACTGCCAACCGCAGGCTGGTGCGCTCCAGGGTCTGCCGCAGTTCGCTCAGACGTTCCCGATCGGCAGCCACCGGGGCGGGCTGACCCGCCTGCTGGCGCTCCAGATCGAGGCGGTCGAGGGTCTGCTCCAACCGCTGCAGATCGGCCTCCACGGTCGCCCGATCCAGCGGGGTGGTTTCCGGGGATGCGCTCAGCCCGGCCGGCCGGGATTCCCGGCGCAGCAGCATCAGCAGCGCCAGCCCGGCGACGCTCACTCCCCCCAGGCTGCCGATCAGGTCGAACAGGTGCTGCAGCAGCCAGTAGCCGCAGACCAGCGAGGCGCCACCCAGGAGCAGCGGTTTCCAGGAGGAGGGGGATTGCATGTATGGCAGCGGGAAGAGGCCAGACCCCGACTGGGGACTGGGTTTATTCTACCGGCGCTGGTGGCGGCTTCAGGAGGCGGGATCGGGCTCCAGGGCCAGCTGCCATTCCCGGAAGCGGCTGTTCCAGCGGGGTTGGGCTGCGGCCCCGACCCGATAGGGGCCCCAGTAGAGGCGGGAGCCGTCGAGGGCGAAGGCGATGATCACATCGCCCCGGCGCACGGTCAGGTCGTTGCCCGGGCGCGAGAGGAGCAGTCCCTGACGCCCGGTTTCCCGGGGGGCGAAATCCCAGTGCAGGGCGGGCTGGCGATCGCCGCTCTCGGTCTGTAGCACCAGCCGCAGGGGATGCTCGCTGCGGTTGACGACCCGCAGCGGTGCCGCTTCGCTGGCAGCGGCATCTCCGGCACTGGCATTCAGAAACCGGGTCGGCAGAGGGGGTGGCGGTTCGGGACTGGTTTCGACGGGCTGATCGGGGTAGACATCCGCCATGGACTGGAAGCCCAGGGAGGGGGCGCCGCTGCGGCCGCTGATCAGCCCGGTACCGAGCAGGACGGTGAGAAGGAGGGCCGTCGGGGCGACGGAGCGGGTCATGGAGGGGAGGTCGGGAACGGTTGAAGGGCTCTATTCTGTCATGGGTCGGTGGTGACACCGGCCACAGGTGTCATCAATGCTTCGGGATCAGTGAGGTCCGTCACCATGCAGAGCACCCGGCTCCATCGGATTTTCGGTCAGGGCGGCGAACGGCTGGTCATCTGGTTTCAGCAGCCCTGGCGCTCCCTCTCCCTGGAGGTGATCGCCCTGCTGCTGGGCACCTGGCTGGGGGATGCGGTGTCGGCCATCTCCGGTCAGGCTGCGATGTGGGATCCGCCGTTGGCGATCGCCTTCACCCTGCTGGCGGAACTGGTGTCCT
>CAYZUY010000109.1:2946-8179 GCA_964481495.1 uncultured bacterium | reverse complement strand
TGAACATTCTCTCCACCGGCACGATGGTGCGGCTGGGCAAGGTCTACGGCAACCGCATGGTGGATGTCTCGGTCTCGAACACCAAGCTTGAGGACCGGGCCCTGCGCATGCTCTGCGACCTGGGCGATCTGGATCGGCCTCAGGCGGCGGACTTGCTTGAGCGCAGCGGCCGCCGGGTGAAGACCGCCCTGCTGATGCACTGGGGCAACTGCGATCGCCCGGCGGCCGAAGCTGCCCTGGCAGCAGCGGCGGGGCAGCTGCGCGAAGCTCTCGGGCGCCTCTGATTCCCGCAGCCGGTAGATTGGATCAGGTATCCAGGCCGGGAGCCGCATCACCATGCCCGCAGACAACCTGACCACGATCCTGATCAGCGCCGCCGCGCTGGGGATCATCGTCTGGGGCTATGTCCGCTCCCGCCGCTTCGGTCGCCTGGGGCTGATCTCCTGGCTCCAGTCCCTGGTGCTGATGACCCCCTGGCTGCTGTTCTTCGGCCTGTTCGCCGTCGGCATCTACCTCAACTTCTCGGTGGTGGTGATTCTGCTGGTGCTCTCCAGTGGCGTCTACATCTACCTGGGGCGGCAGGTACGCGAACTGGCTCAGGACCCGGAGGTGCAGGCCCAACTGGCCGAGCAGATGGCAGCCCGCCGCCCCGTGGAAGCAGTGGCCGAAGCCCAGGCCGACCAACCGGCAGCGGTCAGCCCGGATCAGCCCCATCCCATTCCCCGCGAGGATCTGGATGCCATCCGCGGCATCTTCGGTATCGACACCTTCTTCGCCACTGAAACCATCCCTTACCAGGAGGGGGCGATCTTCAAAGGCAACCTGCGCAGCAGCGAACCCGGGACGGTGCAGGCCCGGCTGGCGGAGGCCCTGGAGCAGCGCTGCGGTGATCGCTACCGTCTCTATCTGGTGGCTGACCGCGACGATCGGCCTGTCGTGATTGTGCTGCCGCGCACTAATGATCCCAAGCCAAGCCAGCCGCTGCAGTGGGCCCTGGCGGGGGTGCTGGCCCTGGCCACTGCCGTTACCTGTCTGGAGCGCGGTGGCCTGCAGGAAGGTATCGATCTGTTCGCCCACCTAGACCGCATCCGTGAAACCCTGCCCATCGGTCTGGGGATTCTGACCGTCCTGGCCGGACATGAGATTGCCCACCGGGTCGTGGCGGCCCGGGAAGGCGTCAAGCTCAGCCCGCCCTTCTTCATTCCCGCCTGGCAGATCGGCTCCTTCGGGGCAATCACCCGTTTCGAGTCAGTGCTGCGCAACCGCAGCCAGCTGTTCGACATCGCCTTCGCCGGTCCGGCGGTGGGTGGGATGCTGGGCTTCGCCTTCCTGGGCCTCGGTCTGTTCCGCTCCATCGGTCTGGAGCAGGGACTGCCGCTGCCGACGGAGTTCTTCCAGGGCTCGGTGCTGGTCGGCACCCTGGCCAAGGCGGTGCTCGGCGACGCGGTGCACCGTACCCAGGTGCTGGTCGATCCCTTTGTGGTGGTGGGCTGGGTCGGTCTGGTGATCAGCGCCCTCAACCTGCTGCCCGCCGGTCAGCTGGATGGCGGCCGCATGGTGCAGGCGATCTACGGTCGTCGTACGGCTTCGCGCATCAGTCTGGTGACGATTTTCGTCCTGGCGATCGCCTCCTTCGCCAACCCCCTGGCGCTCTACTGGGCGGTGCTGATTCTGGTGCTGCAGCGCCTGCCCGAGCGGCCCAGCAGCGATGAGCTGAGTGAGCCCGACGACACCCGTGCCGCCCTCTGCCTGCTGGCCCTGTTCCTGACCATCGCCCTGCTGCTGCCGATTTCCCCCGGTCTGGCGGGTCGCTTGGGTATCGGCATCTGATGGCCGCCCCCGGAACGGACGCACCGCCCACGACCCGGCGGCTGGACTATCTGGAGGAACGCTGGCAGGGGCGATCGCCCGAGCGTCAGCGTCGCCTGGGGGCGGTGATTCCCCTTGATGGCGTCGAGGTGCTGCGGGGTGACCAGCGGCTGATCAACTTCAGCGGTAACGATTACCTGGGGCTGGCCCGGCACCCGCGCCTGATCGCGGCGGTGCAGGCCGCCACCGAGCGCTGGGGCTGCGGCGCCACCGGCTCGCGGCTGGTGGTTGGCAGTCTGCCGGAGCATCTGGCCCTGGAGCGGGAACTGGCGACCTTCTGCAACCGCGAGGCGGCGCTGCTGTTCAACTCGGGTTACCAGGCCAACGTCAGCATCCTGCCGACCCTGCTGGACCGCCACTGCCGGGTCTTCGTCGATCGGCTGGCCCACCGCAGTCTGCTGGCGGGGGTGCAGGCCAGCGAGGCCCGCTGGCAGCGCTATCCCCACAACGACTACGACCGTCTGGAAGCGCTGCTGCGTCAGGCCCCCGCGGATAGCCGCCGCTGGATCGTCAGCGAGACGGTGTTCAGCATGGATGGCGATCGCGCTGACCTCGACCGCCTGACGGCCCTGGCCCGCCGCTACGACGCCGGTCTGTATCTCGACGACGCCCACGCCTTCGGGATCCTCGGCCCCGAGGGCAGCGGTCTGGCGACCCGTAATCCTGAGGTGGATGTGGTGGTCGGCACCTTCGGTAAGGCCTGCGGCGGCTTCGGAGCCTTTGTGGCCGGGTCGCAGCGGCTGGTCGACACCCTGATCAACTTCTGCCCCGGCTTCATCTACACCACGGCCCTGCCGCCGGGGGTGGTGGCGGGACTGCGGGCGGCGATCGCCCTGCTGCCCGGACTGGAGGCGGAGCGGCAGCACCTGCACGGGCTGGCGGATCGGCTGCGCGAGGGTCTGCAGCGGATCGGCTACGACAGCCGTGGCTCTGCCAGCGCCATCGTGCCGGCCCTCGTCGGTACGGACGCCCGCTCCCTGGCCCTGGCTGCCCATCTCGAGGCCCACGGCTGCCTGGGGATTCCCATCCGGCCGCCGACGGTGCCCGAAGGGACGGCCCGCTTGCGTCTGACGCTCTCGGCGGCGATGCAGGGGCACCATCTCGATCGGTTGCTCGCGGCCCTGGAGACCTGGGATGGCTGAGACGATTGTGGCGCTGCACGGCTGGGCCTGCGATGCCAGCGTCTGGGGCGACTGGGCGGTCTGGGCATCCGGGCGGGGCATGACCCTGGTGGCGGATGACCTCGGGTATTTCGGGACGCCCCAACCGATGCCGATGCACGGTGACTGGCTGTTCACCCATTCCTTCGGGTTGCACCGGGTCACCCCCACCCTGGCCGCGAGTGCCTGCGGGCTGGTGGTGTTTAACGGCTTCGCCCACTTCCACCCGGCCGGAGAGGCGGGCGATCGCTCCCGCCGCTCCGTGGCAGCAATGCTCGAGCGCTGTCTGGACGATCCCCAGGGGCTGCTCAAGGACTTCCAGCGCCGCTGCTGGCGACCGGATCCGGTGCCCGATTGCCTGCCGACAATCACCGATGTGCCGGGTCTGCAGGCGGATCTTCAGACCCTGGACCGGGCCGAACTTGCCCTGGCTCCCCTACGGACCATTCCGCGGCGGCTGGTGATCCACAGCCATCAGGACCGCATCGTGCCCCTAGCCCTGGCCGAGGAGCTGGCCCGGCAGCTCGGGGCGGACCTCTGGCTGTTCGATGGCGGCCACTGTCTGCCCTTCGCCAGTCCGGAGCCGATCCGGGCCCGTCTGGAGTCCTGGCTGGCGTGAGTGCGGACCGAACCCGGGTAGCCCGCCGCTTCGGTGCTGCGGCCCATCGCTACGACCGTCATGCTCCCGTGCAGGCCGAGACGGCCCGCACCCTCGCCGCCCTGCTGCCGTCGGCTCAGCTGCCGCCAGGGCCGGTGCTCGAGATCGGCTGCGGTACGGGGCTGCTCACCCGGGAGCTGCTGCGGCAGATGGGCGATCGCCCCCTCCAGGCCACGGACCTGGCCCCGGCGATGCTCGAGCACTGTCGCGGCGCGGCCTGGGCCGCAGACCCGCGCCTGTCCTTTGCGGTACTGGATGGGGCGGAGCCGCTGCCCCGGGCCAGGTTCGCGCTGATCGCCAGCAGCTATGCCCTGCAATGGCTGCCGTCGCCGGAGGTGGTGCTGAACCGCTGGCGAGCCGCCCTGGCCCCCGGCGGCTGGCTGCTGGTGGCCGCGCCGGTAGCGGGCAGTCTGCCCGAGTGGCAGCGGGCCTGCGAGCGGGCGTCGGTGCCCTACAGCGGCCTCCGCTTCCCGGCCTGGGGTGCGGCTGAGCTAGGGCTCGACCCCAGTGAAATTCGCCACTGCCGGGTCGAGGACCGGGTGCTGTCCCTGGCCGACCCACTGGACTTCTTCCGTAGTCTGCGGGCCATCGGCGCCACGGCGGCGGACCTGAGCCCCGGTGCAGGGGCGCTGCGCCGCCTCTGCCGGTCCTGGCCCCGCCCCTGGCAGGTGACCTACCGTACGGGGTATCTGCTCCTGCAACGCCCATGACCTCTGTCCCGTTTCCCCCTGCCCTGTTCATCAGCGGCACCGACACCGATGTCGGCAAGACCGTGGTCTCGGCTCTGGTCACCCTCGGCCTGGGGGCCCGTTACTGGAAGCCGGTGCAGTCCGGTATCGTCGACGGCTGGGATCGCGAGCGGGTGCAGGCCTGGACCGGTCTGCCGACGGATCACTTCCTGCCCGAGACCTACGCGCTGCATGAACCCCTCTCGCCCCATGCGGCGGCGGCCATCGATGGGGTGACGATCGACCTCGATGCCTTCGAACTACCGCCCGCTGACGGACGACCCCTGGTGGTGGAGGGTGCGGGGGGGCTGCTGGTGCCCCTCAACGATAAGGCCCTGGTGATCGACCTGATCGCCCGCCTGGGGCTGCCGGTGCTGCTGGTGGTGCGCAGCGGCTTGGGGACGATCAACCACACGCTGCTCTCCCTGGAGGCGCTGCGATCGCGTCAGCTGCCGATCCTCGGAGTGGTGATCAACGGGCCGCGCAACCCCGGCAACCGGGCAGCCATCGAAACCTACGGTCGGGTGCCGGTACTGGCGGAACTGGAGCCGCTGCCGACGCTGGACCCCGAAACTCTGCGTCTGGCCTGGCAGCACTGCTTCGAGGAGCCGCAGTCCTGAGCAGGGACGGTCGTAACTGCTGTGGAGGGCAACGGTATGCTGTGGCAGAGTTGCGCGCCTGCCCCGTCCATGATCCAGACTCCGACCCCCCAGGCCCCGCGTGGTGAACACTGGAGCTCCTCCCTCGGGTTTGTGCTGGCCACCGCGGGCAGCGCCATCGGCCTGGGCAATCTCTGGGGCTTCGCCTACCGGGCCTCC
>CAYZUY010000109.1:0-2936 GCA_964481495.1 uncultured bacterium | reverse complement strand
GTCTTCATCTGTCTGCCGGTGCTGGTGGCCGAGATGGTGCTGGGGCGCAGTACCGGTCATGCCCCTCTGCTGGCGCCCCGCACCGCCGGGGGCCGTGGCTGGGCCTGGCTGGGCTGGCTCTACCAGGTGGCGGCCATCGGCATCCTGGCCTTCTATGCCGTGCTCATGGGCTGGACCGGCCGCACCCTGCTGCAGGCGCTGCTGGTGGGTCTGCCTGCGGATATGGCCAGCTCGGAGGCGTTCTTCGGCGGCATCAGCCAGGGCGGCGATGCTGTACTCGGACATCTGGTCAGTCTTGGTCTCACCGGCTGGGTGGTGTCGGCCGGGATTTCCGGCGGTATCGAACGCCTCAACCGCTGGGGAATGCCGCTGCTCTTCGTGATGCTGCTGGGTCTGCTCACCTGGGCGTCGTTCCTGCCCCAGGCTGATGCCGGCTACCACCAGTTTCTGCTGCGCTGGGATGCCAGCCGTCTGCTGGACCCGGTGACCATCCGCAATGCCTTCACCCAGGCCTTCTTCTCCATCGGCACCGGCATCGGCGCGATCCTGGCCTACGCCGCCTACCTGGATCGGCGCAGTTCCTTGCCCCGGGAGGCTATCAGTGTCGTCAGCATGGATACCGCCGTCGGTCTGATGGCCGGGTGCGTCACCTTCCCGATCGTGGCCAGTTTCGGCCTGGGCAAGCTGGTCAGCGGCAGCACGGTGGGGACGCTGTTCATCGCCCTGCCCACGGGGCTGGCTTCCCTCGGCCTCAGCGGTCGCATCGTCGCCGCCAGCTTCTTCCTGTTGGCCTATATCGCCGCCATCACCTCGGCGGTGTCGCTGCTGGAGGTGCCGGTCAGTTCGCTGATCGACAGGCTCGGCCTCAGCCGTCGTCGGGCGGTCTGGGGCTGCGTGGCGGTGGTGGCGGTGCTCGGTCTGCTGCCCGCCCTCAATCTCAGGGCCCTGGAGGTGATGGATGCTCTGTTCGGGGGGGTGCTGCTGATGACCGGTGGGCTGGCGATGGTGCTGCTGATGGGCTGGTGGGCCCCGGAGCGGTTCATCGGGGACCTGGAGCACTGTGCCACGCCTGCCTGGGCGCGACGGGGCCTGCTGGTGATGCTGCGCTGGGTGGCGCCCCTGGCGATCGCCACCGGTCTTACCGTCTCGGTGGTGGACCTGCTGCGCCAGTGGTTCGGCTGGGGCGCCTGAGTCAGGCCCCGCCTGCCAGCAGCGGCGACACCTGCAGCAGCTGGCGGGTGTAGGGGTGCTGCGGCTGGCGGAACAGCTGTTCGGTCGGTCCGATTTCCGCCACCTGGCCGCGCAGCAGGACGGCGATGCGATCGCAGAAGTAACGGGCCACCCAGAGGTCGTGGGTGATGAACAGGTAGGTCAGACCCAGGTCCTGCTTCAGTTCCGCCAGTAGGTCGAGGATCTGGCTGCGGACGGTGGCGTCGAGCATGCTCACCGACTCGTCGCAGATCAGCAGCTCCGGACCAGTGATCAGAGCCCGGGCGATCGCCACCCGCTGCTGCTGGCCACCTGAGAGCTGGCGAGGGTAGCGATCCCGGAACTGCCGAGGGTCGAGTCCGACCCGCTCCAGCATGCTGTTCACCCGGGCCGCAATCCGGTCCGGCGGCTCAAGCCGGTGGATATGCAGGGGATCGGCGATCGCCTCGGCCACCGTCAGCTGGGGATTCAGGCAGGCGGCCGGGTCCTGGAAAACCATCTGCATCCGCCGCTGCAGTCGCCGCAGGGCCGGTGGCTGCAGACCCACCAGCTCCTGCCCGTCGAAACGGATGCTGCCGCCACTGGGCGGGAGCAACTGCAGCAGGGTACGGCAGAGGGTGCTTTTGCCGCAGCCGGACTCGCCCACCAGCCCCAGGGTCTCGCCCCGGAACAGGTCGAAGCTGACGCCATCCACCGCGGGAATCCGCTCGGGGACCTTGCGCTGCAGTCGCTCCAGCAGGGTCGGCTCGACGCTGAAGATCTGCTTCAGGTCGCGTACCTGCAGCAGCGGCTCGGGTGTCGTCACCGCCGTGCTTTCCTCCTGGGCGCGGGCCTGAAGTAGCCGGGCCGAGTCGAGCAGCTGGCGGGGGTAGGGGTGCCGGGGGGCCCGGAAGATCGCCTGGGTATCGCCCTGCTCGACAATCCGTCCGGCATGGATCACCGCCAGCCGGTTGCAGTAGTCCCCCACCAGGGTGAGGTCGTGGGAGATCAGCAGCAGCCCCAGATTGCGCTCACGGCAGAGGCGGGTCAGTTCGGTCAGAATCTCCGCCGAGACGGTGACATCCAGACTGGTGGTCGGCTCGTCGGCAATCAGCAGCGGCGGCTCCAGCAGCAGCGCCAGGGCGATCGCCACCCGCTGACGCATACCGCCGCTGAACTCGTGGGGGTACTGGTTCCAGCGCCGGGCCGGAATCCGCACTGCTTCCAGGGTTTCGAGGGCTTTCGTGCGGGCGGCGCGGCGGTCCAGGTCCGGTCGGTGACTGAGCAGGGTCTCGAGGCAATGCTCACCGATGGTCAGCAGCGGATCGAGGCGGGTCATCGGGTCCTGGAAGATCAGGCCCACCTGCTCCCCCCGGAAGCGCCGCAGGGCTGAGGGTCCCAGGGCCGCCACGGACCGGTCGGCCATCCGCAGCTCCCCCTGCACCTCGCTGCCGGGGGGCAGCATCCGCAGCACGGCCTTGCCCAGGGTGCTCTTGCCGCAGCCCGACTCGCCCACCAGACCGAGGCGATCGCCCGCCTGCAGCTCCAGATCGATACCCTCCAGCGACCAGGTGGCACTGCCGGGGTAGCGAACCCGCAGATCGCGGAGGCTGAGCAGGGTCATGGGGTGATGGTGGCGGCAACCGCTTCACAGTAGCGTTCCAGCAGCGTCAGACGCCCCTGGATCTGGACAACCCGCTCCGCCCGCCGCTGGGGGTCCCGCTGGCGCAGCAGGAACTGCCGGTCCA
>CAYZUY010000108.1:0-8230 GCA_964481495.1 uncultured bacterium | reverse complement strand
CGGTCTCCAGACCAAGGCCCTTGCTGACCGGAACCCGGCCGGTGCAGACCAGCACGGCATCCACTTCCAGGGTCTCGACCGGCTCGCGGGTCTTGAAATCCACCAGCTCAATGCGCACGGGCGAACCGGGGGTGATCGTCTTGGCCAGCACACCACTCTTGGTTTCAATGTCGCGGCCGTCGATCAGGGTGCGGGCGGCAATCTTGGCGATGTCGGGATCGAAGGTGGGCATCACCCGATCCATCGCTTCGATCATCGTCACCTCGCAGCCGAGGGCGGTGTAGATATCGGCAAATTCCAGACCGATGACACCGCTGCCGATGATCGCGATCCACTGGGGCAGAGATTCCAGCTTCAGGGAGTCATCGCTGGTGAACACGGTCTTACCGTCGATCTCGATGCCAGGGGGCACCATCGGCTCGGAACCGGTACCGAGAATCACATCCCGGGCGGTGACGGTACGCACGGAACCGTCGGCGGCCTTGACGTTCACCTTCTGGGGACCGGCCAGACTGCCCCAGCCTTCGAGGATCTCGCAGCCGAGGCGTTTGAGGCTGTTGGTGAGGTTATCGCGCACGGTGCTCACCAGTTGGGCAGCGTGGTCAGCGATCGCCTGACGGTCGAAGCTGATCGGGCCGGCCTGGATCCCGAACTTGCTCAGGTGCTCGCGATCGCTCAGTTCGCGCACCCGTCCGGCAGCGGCCAGCAGGGCCTTGGAGGGGACACAGCCGCGGTTGACGCAGGTGCCGCCCATCTCCCGGGCCTCGACGATGGCCACCTTCAGGCCATGCTCGCAGGCATGCTTGGCGGCGTCGAAGCCACCGTACCCGGCACCGATGATCACGACATCGTAGTCGAACTGGCTCACGACCCTCTCCTGGCGCTTAACTCGGCCGATGAATGAAGGTTCATTGTCCGCTGTGGCCGCCCGTGGCGGCAAGCCGCTGGCGCCGGGCCTCGTAGAGCAGCAGTGCCCCGGAGATGGCGACGTTGAGCGATTCCACCCCGACTGCCTGGGGAATGGTGACGGCACAGTCCGCCAGAGCCGCCAGTTCCGGTGAGAGCCCGGCCCCTTCATTGCCCAGCAGAATCACCGTCGGCCGCGCCAGATCGGTCTCCCAGAGGCTGCGGCTGGCTCGGGGCAGGGTGGCGGCGATCTGCATACCGGCTGCTTTGCATTGGCGTAGAGTGGTCGCCAGATCCGGGCTCAGGCCCACGGGCTGACGGAACCACTGACCGGCACTGGCGCGCAGCACCTTCGGGCTCTCAGGATCGACGGAGTCGGCACTCAGCCAGACGCCATCGGCTCCGGCGGCGGCGGCGGTGCGGATGATCGTGCCCAGGTTACCGGGGTCCTGCAGGGTCTCGACGGCGATCAGCAGCCGGGCCTCGGTGGGGGGCTGGGGTCTGACCTGCCGGGGAGCGATCGCCAATACTCCATCGGGCCGCACCGTGGTGGAGACGTACTCCAGCAGGTCGGGGCTGAACAGCTCCAGACGGATGTCCGCCAGGGCCGCCACCAGCTCGGGGTGGCGATCGCACCAGGTCTCGGTGGCACAGACGCTCGTCAGTGGATGACCGGTGGCCAGGGCCTCCTGCAGCAGGTGGGTGCCTTCAAGCAGAAACGCACCCTGCTCCCGCCGTCCCTTGCTCTGGTGCAGCTGACGGATCTGCCGCGCAAGCGGATTCTGACGACTGGAAAGCATGGAGAGGCCGGGTCCGGAACCCGCTGCACGGCTTCCCTGAGCATACGCTCCGGCCCGGCGGCGATTGTCCTAGGCGACGGGCGTATGCTCCAGGCTCTTCAGGAAGGCTGCGATGCGGGGAGCGTAGAGGGGCAGCGTCTTGGCGACCCCGGCGTGGCCGTAGTGGGCAGCCTCCTCGACCCGCAGATGCTCGGCGCGATCGCCGAGGACCGCCAGGATTTGCTCCGTCGCCCCCAGTTCCTGAGGCACAATCTCATCCCCGGCCATCTCCAGGAATAGAACCCGAGACCGGATGCGGGTCAGCTGGTCGCGCAGGTCGTAGGTGTCGTTCACCCGCAACTGGTAGATCCAGTCGTTGGCATCCAGCTCCCCGGCCAGCTTGGTGACCACATGGGGCAGGTAGGTCCAGGCCTTTTCCCGGGTCGGGGCCCGATCCCAGAGGTGGCCACCGCCAAATACCCAGGCCCAGAACCCCATCAGGGCAATGGGGAAGTTGTGCGGCGGCTCGGTGTAGTTGCCGCCGTTCCAGGTCGGATCCCGCAGCAGCGGCTCAATCCCCAGGAAGTCCTGCATACCCCGGCGCCCCACCAGCGGGTAGGGGGTGGCCGCCAGGGGCACAATGCCTGCCATGAACGTCGGGTGATCCACCGCCCACTGCCAGCAGAGCCGCCCGCCGTAGGAGGTGCCGATGACCAGCAACAGTTGCTCGATTCCCAGACACTCGGTCAGCAGACGGTGGTGGGCTGCCACTACATCGCCATGCTCGTAGGCCGGGAAGTCCATCCGCAGACCGTCGCTGGGTTTACCGGACCCCCCGCTCCCCAGGTGGTCGGGGGCAATCACGTAGTAACGACGGATATCGAGCGGCTGGTCGGGAGCAAACATATGGTCCGCCCACCAGGGCTCGGTGAAGCGCTGCCAGAACCCAGCAGTGCCGTGGCACAGCAGCACGGCGTTGGTGACCCGACCCTGATCATCACGCCGGGGCGTACCCCAGGTGGCGCAGTTCATAGGCAGTTCCGCTAGCTGCTGATCATTGCGGAACCGGAAATCCCGCAGCAGGAAACACTGCTCCCGGGCAAGGCGGCAATAGTCAACAGAATCCGACATGGGCAATGGAACGGGAGCGGGGCGGCTCAGAGCACCATCGGCGCCGCGAACCAGGGTGGAACTGTAGCCGATTACACCATTAAACCCGAGCTATGCCGGTATCCGGGCCAACCTGAGCCCTGTCGGGGACAGTCTTCCGGCTACAAAAAAGCGCCCCCGAAGCGGTGGCGCCATTCAAGCCATGGAGAAGACAGGAGCTGGTCAGATTCCTTGGCTACAGACTGACGCGGGCCACTGGGAATGACTGTCAGATTGGCTACCGATTGACAACATCCTCACCCAGCTTCCGGAAAGGAACGGACCAGGACATCAGGTGTCCCTCCTGCATCTGTAGGGGTGTCTGTATAGTGTCATTCCCAACCGATAGCCAGAGGATCATCATGCAGGAGTTCAAGTCAGCGATGGGGCTTTCCCCTGTCGATCCGCAGACCTGCGAAGTCCGGCCAGGCGTGTTTGTGGACGGTGAGCTGATCTACTGCGCCTATAGGGGTGTGCGGGATCTGCTGTTCCTCACTACGCGGCGGGTGCTGCTGATTGACAAGCAGGGTGTAACCGGCAATAAGCAGGAATACCTGTCGATTCCCATCTCCCGGATTCAGGCCTTCTCCTACGAGACCGCCGGAACGATGGATCTCGACTCCGAAATCAAGATCTACGTCTCTGCCCTGGGAGCGCTGAAAATCCGGATCACACGGCCCACCAGCCAGATGGACGCAGCGATCGCCGCTCTCAACCAGATGCTGCTGAACTGAAGCACAGAAGACTCCCGTCCACATTTTTTCCACAGGAGTCAGTTGCGCACCGAACCGGCCACCCGAGAGCAGACGGGTTCGGACCGCTCCACAATTCACAAGGAAATGGGGTAAAGGATCCTTAACCTCTCCTGACGAGGCTACCATCCGGCCGAAGAGCTGACTGCTGCCATGGCACCCCTGACGGACCCGGAGCAACTGCTTGGCCTGAGTGCAGCGGAAGTTGTGCGACGACTGCGCGAATTCGGCCCGAATGAACTGCCGGGGCAGGAACACCGTTCCCTGATCGGTATCGCTCTGGAGATCCTTCGGGAACCGATCTTCCTGCTGCTGCTTGCCTGCGGGCTGATCTACTTTGCCCTGGGCGACCTGCAGGAAGCGTGGATTCTGCTGGCGTTTGTACTGTTCATCACCGGGATCGAGCTGGTGCAGGACTGGCGAACCGAACGCTCCCTCGCCGCCCTGCGGGACCTCGCCAGCCCCCGCGCCCTCGTGATCCGTGACGGCCAGCGGCTGCGCATTGCCGGGCGAGAGGTCGTCCCCGGTGACCTGATGGTTCTGGCCGAGGGGGATCGCGTTGCGGCGGATGCCCGACTCGTCTGGTCCACCCATCTCAGCACCGATGAATCGCTGCTGACCGGGGAATCGATTCCCGTGCGCAAGCAATGCCTGCAGCAGCCATCCCCACCCCTTCCCCAACCCGGAGCGGAGGCCGCGACCGGCTGGGTCTATGCCGGCAGCCTGATCGTTCAGGGCCAGGGCATCGCCGAAGTCCAGGCTACCGGGGCTGAGACGGCCATGGGTCGGATCGGCCTCGCTCTGGAGACCATCACCGTCGAGGACACCCACCTGCAGCAGCAGTCCCGAGAGTGGGTGATGCAGCTCACCGGGGTAGCGATCGCCATCTGCATCTGCGTGGTGCTGCTCTACGGCCTGCAGCGGAGGAACTGGCTGCAGGGACTGCTGGCCGGGCTGGCCCTGGCGATGGGGATTCTGCCCAATGAAGTGCCAGTGGTCCTGGCCATCTTTCTGGCCCTCGGTGCCTGGCGATTTGCCCGGCAGGGCGTGCTGACCCGTCGGTTGCCCGTTGTCGAAACCCTGGGCTCCACGACGGTACTCTGCGTCGATAAGACCGGCACGCTGACCGAGAACCGGATGGCGGTGCAGCAACTGTGCGGCATCGACCAGGGTCAGCCCTGGATACACGACCTGGCGGCCCATCCGGACGAGGCGCTTCCGGAGGCAGTCCATGCCTTGGTGGAGTACGGCATTCTGGCCAGCCGCCGCGATCCCTTCGACCCGATGGAACTGGCCCTGCGCTCTTTGGGTGCCCGCTATCTGGATGGCACGGAACATCTTCATGCCAGCTGGCAGATGGAGCGGGAGTACCCCCTCAGCCCGGAGCTGCTGGCCATGTCCTGCGTCTGGCGCACCGAGGACGATGACCTGGAGATTGCCGCCAAGGGGGCACCCGAAGCGATCGCTGACCTCTGTCACTTCTCTCCGGAGCAGTGGTCGCAGCTGCTGCCGCTGGTGGAAGCCATGGCCCGGCAGGGGCTGCGCGTTCTGGGGGTCTGCCGCGGCCAGCATCGCTGGGGTGTCGCGGATGGTCATCTGCCGCCGCATCAGCACGATTTCGATTTCAGTTTCGTCGGTCTGATTGGCCTGGCGGACCCCCTGAGACCCTCGGTGCCCGAGGCGATCGCCGACTGTCGCAGTGCAGGGGTGCGGGTGGTGATGATCACCGGTGACCATCCCGAAACCGCCCGCCGCATTGCTGAGGCTGCCGGGCTCGGGGATGGCGGGCAGATCACCGGGTCGGAACTGGAGGCGATGGATGATCCGAGCCTGGACAGGGTCATCGGCTCGGTGGCAGTGATTGCCCGGGTGGCGCCCGAGCAGAAGCTGCGCATCGTCCGGGCTCTGCAGCGGCGGGGTGAGGTGGTGGCGATGACCGGCGATGGGGTCAACGATGCCCCTGCCCTCAAGGCGGCTCAGGTGGGAATTGCCATGGGTGAGCGCGGCACCGATGTGGCCCGTGAAGCCGCCGACCTCGTACTGCTGCGGGATGATTTCTCCGCCATGGTGACGGCGATCGCCCTCGGGCGGCGCGTCTTCGACAATCTCCGTCAGGGGCTGGTCTACACGCTGGCGGTCCACCTGCCCATCGCCGGACTGACGCTGCTACCGGTCGCCTTCGGCTGGCCACTGCTGCTGCTGCCGATTCATATCGCCTGTCTGCACCTGATCATCGACCCTGCCTGCACCGTGGTGTTCGAGGCGGAACCAGCCCAACCCGGCACCATGCAGCGCCCGCCCCGCCAACCGGATGCTCCCCTGTTCGACCGCCGCACCTGGACGATGGCGATCGCCCAGGGAATGACAGTGCTCCTGGTGCTGCTGGGGATGTTTGCCTTTGCCCACTACGGCCTGGGTCGACCCGAGGACGAGGCCCGAGCCCTGCTGTTCACTACCCTGCTGCTGACCAATCTGGTGCTGATTCTGGTCAATCGCTCCTGGCAGCGCTCCACCTGGTCATCCCTACGCATCCCCAACCCGGCGCTCTGGTGGGTGCTGCTGGGGGGCCTCGGCTTCATCGGTCTCAGTCTGGCCTTCGCCCCGATGCGCCTGCTGTTCCGCTTCGCACCGCTGCATCCGCCGGATCTCCTGCTCTGTGCAGCCATTGCGCTGGTGTGTCTGGGCGGGTTCGAACTGCTCAAGCTCTGGCAGCAGCAGCGTCTGACGGCAAGGGGGTAAAGCCCTACCGACGGCCGCGACCAACCAGGCAACGCTTCTGTTTACACAGCTCCAGCAGCACAGCAGGGAGATTTCACAGATCTTTGAAGCAGCATCTGTCTACGTGAAGTAGACAGCGCATCACGGGAACAGTCAGAGCTCTGTTTCAGTCTGACGACTCAGTCAGGACGGATGTTCGCAGGTCAGGACTGCTGCTTACAGACAGAATCGGGCTCTCATCGTCCTTCTGCCACGCCCAGGCAGTGCAACCACACCAGACCTGACTGAGGACATCCCCTGGCTGTATCTTCTCCAATCCATCGCATGGCGAAGGCAGCCGAGGCTGCCTTCGCAGATCTGTCTACATGCAGATCTGAATCGAGGATTTGCGGAGTTGTCTGTATACGGTCCAGTCGGCGGCGATCGCCTGCTCACGACTGGTAGGCTGAAGGCGTCTTTCGGAATCTACTGGCGATGGTGCGGATTGTTGCCCGGCGCTCCCTGGGTCTGCAGCCGGTTTACGACATCGGTCTGGCCGAGGTGCACAACTTCCTGCTGGCCGGTGGGCTGGTGGCTGCTAACTGCTTTAACAAGAGTCACTCCACCGCCTACGGCTACGTCACTTTCCAGACGGCCTACCTGAAGGCGAACTTCCCCGTCGAATACATGGCGGCGCTGCTGACGGTGAATGCCGGCAGTGCAGACCGGGTTCAGAAATACATCGCCAACTGTCTGGCCATGGGCATTGAAGTCCTGCCGCCGGAGATCAACCGCTCCGGGGTCGACTTCACCCCCGAAGGCAGCCGCATCCTCTTCGGACTCTCGGCCATCCGTAACCTGGGCCTGGGAGCGATCGAAGCCATTCTGGCCGCCCGGGATGAGGGCGGTCCGTTCACCAATCTCGCCGACCTGATCGACCGGGTTGGCACCGGTACCCTCAACCGTCGTTCGGTCGAATCCCTGATCCATGCCGGGGCCCTGGATCAGTTGGAATCCAACGCCAACCGCCGCCAGCTCTGCGAGGACCTGCCCCTGGTACTCGACTGGGCCAGCAGCCGCGCCCGGGACCGGGCCAGCGGTCAGGGCAGTCTCTTCGACCTGTTCGGGGGAGACAGCAGCACCCCTGAGCCCGGTGGCTTCGATACAGTGCCCCACGCCCCGCCGGTGCCCGATTATGACTCCGATGAGAAGCTGCGCCTCGAGAAGGAACTGCTCGGGTTCTACCTTTCGGACCATCCCCTCAAGAGCCTGCAGACCTCGGCCCGGGTGCTGGCACCGGTCAATCTCAGCGACCTGGAGGATTACGTCGAGAAGGGCACGGTCAGTGCCATCGTGATGCTGCCGGAGGTGAAGCCGGTGGTTACCAAAAAGGGCGATCGCATGGCCATCATCCGGATGGAAGACCTCTCCGGTTCCGTTGAGGCCGTGGTCTTCCCGCGCAGCTATGAGCGCATCGGTCACACCATCGAGCCGGATGCCCGCCTGATGGTCTGGGGCAAGGTGGATCGACGTGACGACCAGTTGCAGTTCATCGTCGAGGACGCCGAGCCGATCGACCACGTGCGGCTGGTGATGGTGGAGCTGAATCTCGATCAGGCCGGGGACATCACCCAGCAGTACCGCCTCAAGGAGCTGCTGCTCCAGCAGAAAGGCGAGGAGGAGAAAGCGCGCACGCCGGTGGTGGCGGTGGTGGCATCCGGTGGCGAACGCTACTTCGTCCGGCTGGGTCCCCAGTTCCGGGTCAGTGACCCCGATCTGGCGGTTCAGGCGCTGCAGCAGGCCGAGTTCCGGGCCCGGGCCGAAGCTCTGCTGCAGGCGGTCTGACGATCAGGAAACCTCACCGGGGCAGTAGCGCTCAAGCAGACGACGGACCCAGCGGGGCGGGCGTTCGTCCAGGGCAATGCTGCTGCCCAGGCCGGGGCGGGG
>CAYZUY010000107.1:1156-8266 GCA_964481495.1 uncultured bacterium | reverse complement strand
TCTGGGCGTCCCAACTACCATACACGGCTCACCCTGACTTTAAATCAGCCCTAGGGTGCCGGGCGGGTAGAAGGAGCCGACCCAGTCGCTGAAGGCCCAGACCGCGCAGCCGATCCAGACCGGGGGCAGCGGCTCAGATGAAATGGTCGAGGGCGTCTTCCAGGGCATCGATTTCCGCCTGGATGGAACCGGCCTGGGCAGCCCGGGTGATGCAGCTGGTCAGATGCTCGTGCAGCAGAATGCGGGCCACCTTGTCCAAGGCCCCGCGGATGGCGGCGATCTGCGTCAGCACTTCAGGGCAGGGGCGTTCTTCCTGGAGCATCACCTTGATGCCGCGCACATGACCCTCAATCCGCGACAGCCGATTCACCAGGCGCCGGATCGACTCGGGATCGTGCTCGTGACCGTGGTCATCTCCGGGCGGGTGGGGATGGGCGTGGACAGGCACGGCGGCAGGACGGTCGCAGGAACTGGCTCAGTCTAACGCAGGGGTTTCGGCCGGGCCCCGGAACCTGGGAGACGGTCCTCCCGTCTTGCGGTAGCGACGCAGCCGGGCGATCGCTGCCCGGCACCGACCCCGAATGCCGTCGTCTTTACACTGAGTAGGGAATTCTGCTGATGTCTCGTGCCGGTTTCCGCCGTCCGCCCCTGATGCCTGACCCGCAGTCGTTTTCCTTCTGGCGTCGCCTCGGTCTGCTCGGGTGCGGCGGCCTGCTGCTGCTGGGCCTGACGCTGCCCCTGGGTCCCCTGCCCGTGGCCGCCAGCCGGGCGGATACGACCGTGCCGGTGGCCGCCGCTAGAACCGATGCCAATGCCAGTTTCGTCACCCTGGCGGTGCGCCGAATCGGACCGGCGGTGGTGCGTATCGACACCCAGCGGACGGTCACCCGCCAGCCGGATCCTTTCCTCGACGATCCCTTCTTCCGTCAGTTCTTCGGGGATCAGATGCCCCAGGTGCCCCGTCAGCGGCGTCAGGAGGGGCAGGGATCGGGGTTCATCGTCGATGCCGACGGCCTGATTCTCACCAACGCTCACGTGGTGGCTGACGCCGATACCGTCAAGGTGTCGCTGCGGGATGGCCGTCAGTTCACCGGTCGGGTGCGCGGTGTCGACAAGGTGACGGACCTGGCGCTGCTGCAGATCGACACCAAGGGCGAAAAGCTGCCGGTGGCGCGTCTGGGCAACTCCGAGACGGTGGAGGTGGGGGACTGGGCGATCGCCGTCGGCAACCCCTTTGGCCTCGACAACACGGTCACTCTCGGCATTGTCAGCAGTCTCGGGCGCTCCAGTTCCGATGTCGGTATCCCTGACAAGCGCCTTGACTTCATCCAGACGGACGCGGCGATCAATCCCGGCAACAGCGGCGGCCCCCTGGTCAATGCCAGCGGTGAGGTGATCGGGATCAACACCGCTATCCGGGCCGGTGGGGCCCAGGGTATCGGCTTTGCAATCCCGATCAACAAGGCCAAGCAGATTCAGACGCAGCTGGAGCGCAACGGTCGCGCCTCCCACCCCTTCCTGGGGCTGCAGATGGTCAACCTCACCCCCGAGGACGCCAAACGCAACAATGCCGATCCGAATGCCCTGATCCGGCTGCCGGAGGTGACCGGTGTGCTGGTGATGGAGGTGATGCCCCAGATGCCGGCTGCCCAGGCCGGGGTGCGGCGCGGGGACGTGATTGTGGCGGTGGACGGCAGGCCCCTGCGAACGGCCGAGCAGCTGCAGCGGCTGGTGGAGGCCACCAAGGTGGGTCAGGAGCTGCAGCTGACGCTGCTGCGGGGCGGTCAGCGGCTGACGCTGAATGTGCGCACGGCGGAGATGCGGAACCCCGGCTGACACCGGTGGCGGGATCCGGCTGCCCTATACTGAACCACTGTGCATTAGCCCGTACGAGGTATCGGAACGTATGGATCCCGTCACCCTGATGAAGCACGAAGTTGCCAAGGCAGCGGCGGCGCGTGTCCAGTCCGGTATGGTCGTCGGCCTCGGCTCCGGCTCGACGGCGGCGCTGATGATCGAGTACCTCGGCAAGCGGCTTCAGGCCGGCGAACTGCAGAACATCAAGGGGGTTCCCACCTCCTTCCAGTCCTCGGTGCTGGCCGAGCAGTACGGTATCCCCCTCACCACGCTGAATGAGGTCGATTGCATCGATGTGGCGATCGACGGTGCCGACGAGGTCGACCCCAACCGCAACCTCGTCAAGGGCGGCGGTGCGGCCCATACCCGCGAGAAGCTGGTGGATGGCCGGGCCAAGCAGTTCATTGTCGTGGTCGACAGCAGCAAGCTGGTCGAGGCCCTCGGCACCACCTTCCTGCTGCCGGTGGAGGTGCTGCCCGAAGCCTATCGTCAGGTGATGAAGGCCCTGGAGGCCCTGGGTGGCAAGCCCGAACTGCGGATGGCGGTGAAGAAGGCTGGCCCGGTGGTGACGGACCAGGGGAATCTGGTGATCGACGTCAAGTTCGATCGCATCGACGACCCCGCCTCTCTGGAGAAGGAAATCAACAACATCCCCGGCGTGCTCGAGAACGGTCTGTTTGTGGGGATGACTGATCTGGTGCTGGTGGGCGAGGTGAAGGACGGCGTCGCCAGCGTGCGCGAGTTCTGACCTACCTAGTCCGGTTTCTGCAGAATTCATGAGAAGGGGGGACTGTCACTCACTGACAGTCCCCCCTTCTTACTGTTCGGACGACCTGGACGCGGAATCAGATACCACTGTTCTGGGCCTGCTGCTTGATGGCCTGAATCTGGGCTTCGGAGGTGCTGCGGCACTGCTTGATCACATCCGGGCTCTGGGCGGCCTGCACGCACTGGATCTCGGTCTGGAGGACGCCGATGATGCTCTGGGTAGTCTGGGTGATCTTCTCCTTGGCCTTGTTCAGGACCATGCGCTCGATCATGCCCTGGGCGTTTGCCGGGGCGGTCAGACTGCTCAGCAGCAGGGGCAGGAGCCAGAGGGATTTCTTCATTGTCAGAAACTATGGACGGACATGGTCTCAAGCATGACCGTTCGGGGTGCCCCTGAACCAGGGTAGTTTCACGCAGAGAGGGGGTGATCGCCCCCCTCTGCCGTCCTGATTCCTGATCAGTTTTGGCGCAGTCGCACCGACTCCGCGTGGGAGTGCAGCCCTTCGGCGGTGGCCAGCACGTCGATGGCGCTGGCGGTGCGCTGCAGAGCGGCAGGCGTGTACTCGATCAGGCTGGAGTGCTTCATGAAGGTCTCCACGCCCAGGGCCGACGCATAGCGGGCGGCACCGGAGGTGGGTAGGGTGTGGTTGGGCCCGGCGATGTAGTCGCCCACTGCCTCTGGGGTGTTGCTGCCCAGGAAGATGGCCCCGGCGTGGCGGATGCGTTCCACCAGCGCCCAGGGGTCCTCGACCTCCAGCTCCAGGTGTTCGGGCGCGAACTGGTTGGAGAGGTCGGCTGCCAGATCCAGATCCTCGACCACCACAGCCAGACCATAGTCGCGAATGGAGCGCTCGCTCAGATCCTGACGGGGGTGGTCGACCAGCTGGCGGTCCACCTCCAGGGCGACCTTCTCGGCCAGATCGCTGCTGGTGGTGATCAGGATGGCAGCGGCCATCGGATCGTGCTCTGCCTGGGCGAGCAGATCGGCGGCGATGTGGACCGGGTTAGCGTGGCCGTCGGCAATCACCAGCACCTCGGAGGGCCCGGCCAGGGAATCGATGCCCACCTGGCCGTAGACCATTTTCTTGGCCAGGGTGACGTAGATGTTGCCGGGGCCGCTGATCACATCCACCTGGGGAATGGTCTCGGTGCCGTAGGCGAGGGCGGCGATCGCCTGGGCCCCGCCGATGCGGTAGATCTCCTCGATGCCCGCTTCCTGGGCAGCCACCAGCACGACCGGGTTGACACTGCCGTCCGGGCCCGGCGGGGTGACCATGACGCAGCGACCGACCCCGGCCACCTTGGCGGGCACCGCATTCATCAGCACGGTGCTGGGATAGGAGGCGCGACCGCCGGGAACGTAGAGCCCGGCCCGATCGACGGCGGTGTAGCGTTTGCCCAATACCGATCCGTCCTCGGCGAACTGCACCCAGCTGCGGGGCAGGCGCTGGCGGTGGAAGTCGCGGATTTGGCGGTGGGCGAGGCGGATCGCCGCCAGCAGATCCGCGGAGACGCGCTGGTAGGCGGCATCGATCTCGGCACCGCTGACCCGCAGACCGCTCTGGCTCAGATCGTGACGGTCGAAGTCGCGGGTGTAGCGGATCAGCGCTGCGTCGCCCTGGCGGCGCACGGTCTGGACGATCTCGCGGACCGTGGCCTCCTTGTGAATGACGCTGTCATCGTGGGTACGGTCGCAGATACGCTGCAGCTCGGCACGGGCTTCGGACAGGGTGTGAACGATGCGCAGCATGGGTCGGCGGGGGTCACGGGGCTGAGCCGGATCCCAGGCGCTCTCCGGCCTCGGGAGTCCGACGCGTATGGGTTCAGCTTATCGCGGAATCCGAAGCGGAATGGGGCGGCACTGGAGTGGCGACGGATTAGGCTGCTATACTTGCCTATTGTGCAAATTCCAACGAAAGAGCCGAGTTGACCCGTGGCTAACATCAAGTCCGCCATCAAGCGCGTTCAGGTTGCCGAGCGTAACCGTCTGCGGAACAAAGCCTATAAGTCCGCTGTTCGCACCCTGATGAAGAACTGCTTTGCTGCGGTGGATGCCCTCGCGGCCAGCCCCAGCGATGAGGCCAAGCAGGAAGCTCAGACCCGTCTGAACACGGCCTACAGCAAAATCGACAAGGCTGTGAAGCGCGGTGTGCTGCACGCCAACAACGGCGCCCATAAGAAGGCCCGTCTGGCTGCTGCCTTCAAGAAGGCCCAGGCCTAAGTACCCATGCCGCTGGTCGATACCCACGTCCACATCAATTTCGATCGGTTCGCCGAGGATCTGGATGCGGTCGCCCAGCGCTGGCGGGACGCCGGTGTCGTACGCCTCGTTCACTCCTGTGTCGAGCCGGACGAATTCGAAGCTATCCGGGCTATTGCCGATCGCTTCCCGGAGGTCCGCTTTGCCGTCGGTCTGCACCCTCTCGATATGGATCGCTGGCGGGAGGATACCGCCGAGCGCATCCGTCACCTGGCTGCCTCCGATGATCGGGTGGTGGCCATCGGGGAGACCGGTCTGGATTTCTTCAAGGCCGATGATCGCGAGGCCCAGTTCACCGCCTTCGCCGCTCAGCTGGCGATCGCCCGGGAACTGAACCGGCCGGTGATCATCCACTGCCGTGACGCGGCGGCGGAGATGGCTGACTTCCTGCGCCGGAACATCGCCGACCAGGGCCCCGTGGAGGGTGTGATGCACTGCTGGGGCGGGACCCCCGAGGAAACCCAGTGGTTCCTCGACCTCGGGTTCCATGTCAGCTTCAGCGGCACCGTCACCTTCCCGAAGACCGAAGGCATTCAGGCATCGGCCCGGATGGTGCCGGGCGATCGCCTGCTGGTCGAAACCGACTGCCCGTTCCTGGCCCCGGTGCCCCAGCGAGGAAAACGCAACGAGCCCGCCTTCGTTCGCCATGTGGCGGCCCGGGTGGCGGAGCTGCGGAACGTCCCCCTCGAGGAACTGGAGCAGCAGACCACGGCCAATGCCTGCCGCCTGTTCCGTCTGCCGCCTGCCTAGGCAGATTCGCGGATTGACAGGCCCTGCCTGACTTTTCAGAATGAAAGTCAGGTCTCTCGAAGCGGTGCCCGGCCCTCCGGCCCCGATTCGCTTCGGTGTCCTCTATCTAATGTCGGGAGTAGACAGGCTTTGATTAGCCGTCCCGCGACCCCATAGCCCTGATGCGGAGCCTCCCCCGGGAGGGTCCGATTTCTGCTGTTGAGCAGCGATTCACATTACGTTAGAATATAGGGCTCGCGCATTGGCGTGATCCGCTCGAGGAGACGCATGACCGAACAAACCAAGATCGTCCCTGCTGCCTTCAGCTTGCCGGATCTGGTCGAAATTCAGCGGGCGAGTTTCCGCTGGTTTCTGGAAGAAGGCCTGATCGAAGAGCTGGAGAGCTTCTCCCCCATCACCGATTACACGGGTAAGCTCGAGCTCCATTTCTTGGGTAAGCAGTATAAGCTCAAGCGCCCCAAGTACGACGTCGATGAAGCGAAGCGGCGGGATGGATCCTACGCCGTTCAGATGTATGTGCCCACCCGCCTGATCAACAAGGAAACGGGTGAAATCAAGGAGCAGGAAGTCTTCATCGGTGATCTGCCGCTGATGACCGACCGCGGCACCTTCATCATCAACGGCGCCGAGCGGGTCATCGTCAATCAGATCGTCCGCAGTCCGGGCATCTACTTCAAGGACGACGTCGACAAGAACGGCCGTCGCACCTACAACGCCAGCCTGATTCCCAACCGGGGCGCCTGGCTGAAGTTCGAAACTGACAAGAACGACCTGCTCTGGGTGCGGATCGACAAGACCCGCAAGCTGCCGGTGCACGTGCTGCTCAAGGCCATGGGCCTGAGCGACGCGGAAATCCTCGATCAGCTGCGTCACCCCGAGTACTACCTGAAGACCGTCGAGAAGGAAGGCAACCTCAGCGAAGACGACGCGCTGATGGAGCTGTACCGCAAGCTGCGTCCGGGTGAGCCCCCGACCGTCTCCGGTGGTCAGCAGCTGCTCGAATCCCGCTTCTTCGATCCCAAGCGCTACGACCTCGGTCGCGTCGGTCGCTACAAGCTGAACAAGAAGCTGAACCTGACCGTGCCCGAGGGTGAGCGCATCCTCACGGCCAAGGATCTGCTGGCGGCGGTTGACTACCTGATCAACCTTGAGCTCGACCTGAGCGGTTTCGACACCGACGACATCGACCACCTCGGCAACCGTCGGGTGCGTTCCGTCGGCGAACTGCTCCAGAACCAGGTCCGGGTCGGTCTGAACCGGCTCGAGCGGATTATCCGTGAGCGGATGACCGTGTCCGATGCCGACAGCCTCACCCCGGCCTCCCTGGTCAACCCCAAGCCCCTGGTGGCAGCGATCAAGGAGTTCTTCGGCTCCAGCCAGCTGTCCCAGTTCATGGACCAGACCAACCCGCTGTCCGAGGTGACGCACAAGCGCCGCGTATCGGCCCTGGGCCCGGGCGGTTTGACCCGCGAACG
>CAYZUY010000107.1:0-1146 GCA_964481495.1 uncultured bacterium | reverse complement strand
GCGGACCCGGGAGCGGGCGGGTCAAGGATAAGATGAGAGAGCTATGCAAGAGTGAGATGAGTGAGTAGGGAAATGATGAGGCGAGGGAGCGGGCCCGAGGCGAGTGAGCGGACCCGGGAGCGGGCCGGCTTCGCCGTGCGCGACATTCATCCCAGCCACTACGGCCGTATCTGCCCGATCGAAACGCCGGAAGGCCCCAACGCCGGTCTGATCGGCTCCCTGGCGACCCACGCCCGGGTGAACGAGTACGGCTTCATCGCCACTCCTTTCCACAAGGTGGAGAGCGGTCGTCTGCGTCGGGATCTGGCCCCGCAGTACATGACGGCGGATGAGGAGGACGATCTGCGGGTGGCACCCGGAGATGTGACCACCGATGAGGAAGGCTACATCCTCGGTGAGACCATCCCGGTGCGCTACCGCCAGGACTTCACCACCACCGGCCCGGATCAGGTCGACTACGTCGCCATTTCGCCGGTGCAGATCATCTCGGTGGCGACCTCGCTGATTCCCTTCCTTGAGCACGATGACGCGAACCGCGCGCTGATGGGCTCCAACATGCAGCGTCAGGCGGTGCCCCTGCTGCGCCCGGAGCGCCCCCTGGTGGGCACCGGCCTCGAACCCCAGGCGGCCCGGGACTCCGGCATGGTCACCGTCAGCCGCACCGCCGGGACAGTCACCTACGTCGATGCCCGGGGTGTCGAGGTCACCGACCCCGAGGGGAATGTCCATGAGTACCCCATCTACAAGTACCAGCGCTCCAACCAGGACACCTGCCTGAACCAGCGGGTTCTGGTACAGGAAGGGCAACAGGTCGCGGCCGGTCAGGTGATTGCCGACGGCTCGGCTACCGAAGGCGGTGAACTGGCCCTGGGTCAGAACATCCTCGTCGCCTACATGCCCTGGGAGGGCTACAACTACGAGGACGCCATCCTGATCAGCGAGCGGCTGGTCTTCGATGACGTCTACACCTCGATCCACATCGAGAAATTCGAGATCGAGGCCCGTCAGACCAAGCTCGGTCCCGAGGAAATCACCCGGGAAATCCCCAATGTCGGTGAGGACGCCCTGCGTCAGCTCGACGAGGAAGGGATCATCCGTGTCGGTGCCTGGGTCGAATCCGGCGACATCCTCGTCGGCAAGGTGACC
>CAYZUY010000106.1:4774-8308 GCA_964481495.1 uncultured bacterium | reverse complement strand
TTTACACCTTGTCACTAGGTAGCGGCACCACCGATCTAACTGCATTCGACATTGAATCTACTGGAGATGGTGCAACCAGCACAACCGCGCAGGAAGTCCCCCAAGCGAACCTTGCGGACACTCAACTCACCGCGACAATCAAGGCAGAAAGTTCCGGCGCTATTGACATGTATGAAGGCGATTACTCCATGAGCATCAACTTCAACGTTACAGCTCAATAGTCACAACACATCAAGCGAGCCTGAGAATTTGCTTCTCAGGCTCGCTTTCACACATATGCTCTTCTTGGCAGAAAATCATGAGTCTCGCCCCAACAAAAGAGCTCTCATTGCGTCCCTTGGCGTCTGGCTGGAAATCGATAGCCCAATGACATACTGGGCTGCGGATTCGCTGTCATAGACATCCTTGACGGATTAGCGACCCCCGATTCATTCTCGATTGGCTTCACTGGCACCGCCGTCGGCTTCTGACCATTCTCAGCCGGTGCTGCCTTAACCGGAATCTCCAACTCACCTGCTGCAGCACTCTTCTTTCGCCAGTCCTGACCCAGCAGCAGTGGCTTCAGCTCCTCACCCAGTGCTTTGAGCTCCCTATCAGAAATCAGACCCGCTTCGAACATCTGGTTCGCCAGCCCCAGGGTTGATTTAGCTTCCTGCAACTGGCGCAGGCGATCGCAATTGCCCAGCGCAGACGAGCCCAACGGAATCGTCACTGCCACCCCACCAATAGCCCCAGTTCCCAGGGAATTAACGGTGCTGTTGTTGTTGAAGACCACGCCATTGTCCGGCACGCCATCATACCCGCCAAAGAACGTGACGTAGGGCCGGGTGCCCGCATTCGCCGAACAGCGCACGCCATCCTCAGTATCGATACTCGTCTGAGGGCCATTCGGGAAGCTGCGGATATAGGCGCTGTCAATCTGGGCTACTGCTTGCCGGGCGCCAATCGTAAGGGCCAGCAGGACAGCACCGATAAGGTAGCTACCCCACCAGCCTGACCGGCGGCAGCCTGGGCTGAGACCTGTTTGGGCAACGTCTTGGCGCATATGAAGATCTTCTGTTCTCGGGTGAGGCTGCTGAGATCGAAGCTGGCCCGGGCAGTCTTCGGCCGTCCTCCAGGAGGCACCAGCAGTTCCTCCGGCAGGAAGGTGACGTTCGGGTAGGGCGCACCTGGTCCGGTCCCTTTCGCATCGGGATAGTAGGCCGAAAACTTCAGACGCTGCGTGGTGTTGGTGCCCTGGCTGGCCCGGAACTTGACCACCGCCTTGCCCCCCAGGAATGGGGTCACCGGTTTATCCGGCAGCATCAGCGCCTGAGCTAGGGTCGGCGGCAGGGGGGGCAGCATTAGGGGGAACAGCAGAAACATGACGCTATCCAACAACAGTGCAGGTAATCGTGGCCTGAACCCGATATTGCCCAGCCTTGAGGATGGTGTTGTTGAGGCCCTCAATCCGAACCACCAGGACCCCGTCATCGAAGAGGATTGGCCCAGGCAGCAGTTGGGAGTTGGTCGCCCCGGCCTCGGAGTTATTGGTCACGAGTACCGTGCCCCGGGACAGCACGACACTAGCCTGATAGTTGGTGTAGTCGGCCGGGCGGGTAACCGTGAGGCTGCTGATGCTGAGGTTATAGTCCGCCGTACTGGCCAGATTGAACTGGGTCGTCCCCTCCAGACTGCGCAGATCCGCCGAGGCCACCAGCGGCACATTGGCGTCCGCCACCGTGACATCGCAGGCCGCCGCCAGCACCCCCTGGGCATCGATGACGAAGCTGTTCGAGGCTTCTACCGTTGTCCCGGTCAGCCCCAGCAGCCCGACCCCGACCAGAATTCGGCCCAGCGATCGCAGCCCGTGCGAAACGTTCATCGCCCCAGTCCATCACTGTCCTGAGCATAGGAAGCGTGTCGCAAGCTTCAGACGGAGTACAGATTTTATTTGTGACTGTCAGGACGGAAGCCGGGGCACGGCCTAACGTCAGCTACTCAACCGCCGAGGTCAGTCAAACGTTTATCGCCCCAGTCCATCACTGTCCTGAGCATAGGAAGCATGTCGCAAGCTTAAGACGGAGTACAGATTTTATTTGTGACTGTCAGGCCGGAAGCCGGGGCACGGCCCAACGTCAGCCACTCAACCGCCGAGGTCAGTCATCCGACGGTACGTCTTCCGACTGCGCCAGCCACCCCTCCAGGTCCGCCACGCCGCTGAAGTCCAGCAGCGCCTCCCCCAGGTCTCCGATCTGCTCCAGGCTGAGTGCCTGCACCCGAGCCAGCAGCGATGGCGACAGCGTGCCGCAGCGGAGACTCAGCTGACGAGTAACGATAGTCAGTCCACCGGTCTTACGGTCCTTCTATTCCCAGCGGCACTGCAGTTCCTGCGCCAGGGGGGAGTTCTCCAGCATTGCCATATCCCACCCCAGAATCCGTTGGACAACTGCCGCCGAACCCTACCCGAGGTAGGCCGCCCGCACCCGTTCGTCCGCCAGCAGCTCGGCGGCGGGGCCGCTGAGGGTGAGGCGACCGGCTTCAAGAACGTAGCCCCGGTCCGCCATCTGCAGTGCCAGATTGGCGTTCTGCTCCACCAGCAGGATCGTCAGACCCTGGTCGCGCAGCCGCCCGATGATCGCGAAGATCTCGCGCACCACCTGGGGAGCGAGGCCGAGACTGGGTTCATCGAGCAGCAGCAGTTGGGGCCGACTCATCAGCGCCCGGGCGATCGCCAGCATCTGCTGCTCCCCGCCGGAGAGTGTCCCCGCCAGCTGATGGCGCCGTTCCGCCAGCCGTGGAAACAGCTGGAACTGCTGCTCCAGATCGGCGCGGATGCCGAGGCGATCGCGGCGGTGGTAGGCCCCCAGTTCCAGGTTCTGCTGCACGCTCTGGCGGGCCAGCACCCGCCGTCCCTCGGGGCTGTGGGCCAGCCCCAGCCCCACCAGATCACAGGTACGCCGCCGGGCCAGGTCCTCGCCCCGGTAGTGGATGCGGCCATCCCGCAGCGGCACCAGCCGGGAGATCGCCTTGAGGGTGGTGCTCTTGCCCGCACCATTGGCCCCGATCAGAGTGACGATCTCCCCTGGGCTGACCGTCAGGCTGAGGCTTTCGACCGCCCGGATGGCGCCGTAGCTGACCGAGCAGTCGTAGAGCTCCAGCAGGGGTTGTGCGTCCGACATCTCAGGCTTCATCCCCCAGATAGGCTTCAATCACCGCCGGGTCGCGGCGCACCTGCTCCGGGTCACCGGTGGCGATGCAGCGCCCGAAATCGAGCACGGCGATGCGATCGCACAGCCCCATCACCAGGGGCACGTGGTGCTCGATCAGCAGCACCGTCAGGTCGAACTCCGCCCGGATGCGGCGGATCAGTTCGCTCAGCTCTCCCTTCTCGCTCGGGTTCATGCCCGCCGCTGGTTCGTCCAGCAGCAGCAGCTGCGGCCGCAGCGCCAGGGCCCGGGCAATCTCCAGACGCCGCTGATCGCCGTAGGCCAGGGTCGTCGCGGGCTGTTCCGCCTGATCCACCAGCCCCAGCAGATCGAGCAGATCCTTGGC
>CAYZUY010000106.1:4449-4764 GCA_964481495.1 uncultured bacterium | reverse complement strand
TTGGCCAGTTCCCGCAGACGACGGTCCTCCCGGCGGGCGCTGTAGCTGCCCCGCAGTGCGGCCCAGAAGCTGGAGTGCCCCTGGTTGTGCAGCCCGACCAGCACGTTCTCGAGCACCGTCATGCTGGCGAACAGGCGCAGGTTCTGGAAGGTGCGGGCAATCCCGGCGGCGGCGATCCGCTCCGGCGGCAGACCGCCCAGGTCGAGATCCCGGAAGCGCAGCCGCCCCTCGCTGGGGGCTGTCAGACCGGTGACCAGATTGAACAGGGTCGTCTTGCCCGCCCCGTTCGGTCCGATCAGCCCGAAGATCTCCCCC
>CAYZUY010000106.1:0-4375 GCA_964481495.1 uncultured bacterium | reverse complement strand
GGGATAGAAGAGACTGCCGAGGACAATCACTGCCCCGAAGATCACCAACCGCACATCGCCGATCGGGCGCAGCAGTTCCGGCAGGGCCGTGAGCAAGATGCCGCCCAGCACCGGGCCCCAGGCGGTGCGCGAACCGCCGAAGATCACGAAGGCCAGGAAGGTGATGCAGGCGTCGAAGGTGCCCTGCTTGGCGTTCCAGGTATTGAGGAAGTGGGCGTAGACCACCCCGACCAGGGCCGCCAGCACGGCACTGAGGATGAAGGCGAGCAGTTTGTGGCGGGTGGGGTCGATGCCCATGGCCGAGGCGGCCAGTTCATCGTCGCGGATCGCCGCCAGGGCCCGACCGGTGCGGCTGCGCTCGAGCCGCAGCAGGAACCAGAGCGCCAGCCCCAGCAGCGGCAGCACCAGGGCCAGGTAGAGGTTGCGATCGAGGAAGGGCTGGGGAATGCCGAAGATGCCCACGGCCCCGCCGGTCCAGTCGAGGTTGAGGCAGAGCACCCGCAGGATCTCGACCAGAGCGATGGTGGCGATCGCCAGATAGATGCCGCGCAGCCGCAGCACCGGCCGCCCGACCAGCCAGGCCAGCAGGGCTGCCACCGCCGCTGCCACGATCATCTCCAGCAGCACCCAGGGCAGCGGGTACTCGGGACCGTTGCCGGGCAGCAGCCCCGAGGTCGAGAGCAGGGCGGCGACGTAGCCGCCGATGGCATAGAAGGCAGGCGAGGCCAGCGACAGCTGCCCCGCCATCAGCGGCAGATAGACCGAGAGGCCGAGCACGGCCCCCAGCAGCATCTGCACCAGCAGCGACAGATCCACCATCGGTTACACCTTCTGGATCAGTTTGCGGCCGAGCAGCCCCTGGGGACGCAGGAGCAGCATCCCGAACAGGAAGGCGAAGGCGACCGCGTCCTTGTAGCCCGAGAAGTCGGCGGGCACCAGGGCTTCGGCGATGCCGACGATCAGTCCGCCCAGCACCGTGCCCGAGACGCTGCCGAGGCCGCCCAGGACGATCACCCCCAGCCCCTTGAGGCCATAGCCGATCCCAAAGTAAGGCCCGGCGATGCTGACGCTCAGCCCCACCAGCGCCCCAGCCAGCCCGGCCAGAGCCCCGCTGACGAAGAAGGTGAGGCGGATGAAGCGATCGCTGTCGATACCCAGCAGGCTGGCGGTGGTGGCATCCTCGGAGACCGCCTGCAGGGCCCGGCCGAGGCGGGTGCCGTTGAGCAGCCAGCCCAGCGCCCCTACCATCACCAGGGATACCGCCAGCAGCAGCACCTGCACCGTGCGCACCGGCACCCCGAACAGCACCAGAGACGGCGGCCAGCCCCCCAGTACCGCGTCGGGGAAGGCATAGCTTTCGGCACCCACCAGCAGCTGAATCAGATTCACCAGCACCACCCCGGCCCCCAGACTGGAAACCAGATAGAGCAGCGGCTCGGCGCCCTGACGGCGCAGGGGCCGGAAGGCCACCTCCTCGACCCCCACCGACACCAGCCCGGCCAGCAGAGCCCCCAGCAGCAGCGCTAGGGGAAACGGCAGGGCGATCGCCGACTGCAGCCCCGCCAGCAGACCGTTGCTGCCGAAACCGCCGCCAATCAGCACATAGGTGAGGTAGGCCCCGAGGGTGAAGATCGCCCCGTGGGCGAAGTTGATCACCCCGAGAATCGAGAACACCAGCGTGTAGCCGAGGGCGAAGATGGCGTAGACGCTGCCCACGGACAGGCCGTTGATCAGCGGTTGCAGGATCAGTTCCACCGGTTCACCCTCCTAGGGCAGCAGGGCAAAGCGGCCGCTCTGGCCGTCGGGGTTCATCCGCACCCGGGCCACGTAGAAGTTCTGCTGGAACACCTCCCCCTCAGGGGTGAAGCGGATTTCACCCAGGGGCGTCTCGTAGCGACCGGCCAGCAGTTCCTGGTTGAGATTGCGGCGCAGCTCCGCCAGGGTCAGGGTCTTCAGGGGGGTGCGGGCATTGACCGCCCGCAGCGCCTCGGTCAGAACCTGAAAGGCGGCGAAGGCCTGGGCACTGAACTGGGGCGGCTCCTGACCGGGATTGAGTTTCTGGTAGCCCTGGCGGAACTGACGATTGATCGGCGTATCCAGAGCCGGGCTATAGGCCTGGGCGATGGTCAGCCCTTCGCAGTCCTTCTGGCAGACCGGGAAGATGTTGCGGGTGTTCATGCCGTTCCCGGCGATGATCGGGCCACGGTAGCCCAGCTGGCGCAGCTGACGCACCAGATTGCCGCCGTCCACCGCCAGAGCCGAGATGATCACCAGATCCGGCTTCGTGTTCAGGACCGCCGTCACCTGGGTCTGGAAGTCAGTGTCGGTGGTCTGGATCTTCTGCACGGTGGTCAGGGTCAGGCCCCGCTCCCGCACCGCCTGCTGGAAGACCTCGGTCTCGGATTTGCTGAAGGCATCGTTCTGGGCGTAGAAAACCGCCACCCGTCGGATGGTCGGGGTCTCCTGCAGCACCTTGTTGAGGGAGTTGGGCGCCAGAACGGAACTGGGGGCCGAGATCCGGCTGATGAACTGCCCCAGCTGGGGAATGCCCTTGGCGGTATTGGAAGGCGCCAGCACCGGCACCCCAGCCCGTTCCGCCATCGGGTCGGCGGCAAAGGCCTGCTGGGACAGGGTGGGCCCGATGATCGCCACCACTTTGTCCTGATTTATCAGCAGGTTGAAGGCATTGGTCGCCCCCTGCTCATCACCGCCCACATCCTGGAACACGGCCCGCAGCTTCGTGCCGTCGACACCGTCCTGGGCATTGAAGAGCGCCTCGGCAGCCCGGATGCCGATCACCTGCTCCTGTCCCAACAGCGAGACGTTGCTGGTCTGGGCCAGGGCCGCCCCGATGGGAATCCCCTGGCTCAGGTCCGGCTTCTCGGACCCGGCCCGGGTGCAGGCGGTGGCAGTGGCCAGGGCCAGAGCCGCCAGGGCCAGCCTGGATCGGCGGCAACGGAAACGGTTCACGCGGGTGCCTTCGGAATGTCGCTACGGCCTGCCGCGCCCCGGCAGACTGGCAACCAGCATACCGTCCGCCCCAGAGGCGGTTCAGCGGCAGCCGAGACTTTCGCGGGTGCTGACGCCGGTGACGGGATTGACGCCCTCGGCCCGTTCGCAGAGTTGACTGACGTCGTAGCGATCAATAATCGCGTCGGTGAAGTCAGCACCGGTGACGGTCACGTCCTGAAAGCTGGTGCGGGTCAGGGTGGCATCCGTGAGGATGGCATCGGTCAGGTCGGCACCCACCCAGAAGACGCGGTCCACCAGAGCCCCGCTCAGGTTAGCCCCCCGGAAATTGCCATCCAGAAACACCCCCTTGGTAAGGATGGCGTTGGTCAGATCCGAGCCTTCGAAATTGACTTTGCGCATATCGGCACTGACGAACAGCAGCCCGGCTAGGTCCTGATGGGAGAGGTCTTCGGCATCAAGGACCAGATTGCTGTAGTTGATCGGCTCCACAGCGGCAACGGGCGCGACCCAGCCCACCAGTCCCAGCCAACCGGCCAGCACCACCGCCAGCAGGGTACGCAGCACCAGGGAGGAAGGCATGGCAGTCTCCGTTCAGGGATGGGCAGCCGCCCAGTCGCGACCTAGCCGGATTGTAATGTCGGAACCGAGGTCACCGTCAGCCAGGGCGACCACCTTGCCCAGCCCCAGTTGCTGACGCAGGGCCTCGGCCGCAGTGGTGTCGCCCTTGAGGGCAATGATCTGGGTCTCGGCCAGGGGCTGGTCCCAGCCTTCGCTGACGTAGGCATTGCGGAAGCCGTCCGCCAGCAGCCGTCGCACGACCTTACCGGCCACCCCATCAACCCCGGCGGCATTCTGGACTGCAATCTGCAGATCCTGGGGCGCCGGGCGATCGCTGAAGCCAGTGCTGCCGCCGCTGAAGAAGTCGGCGACGAGGCGATCGCGGGCCGCCTCATCCGGTAGCCAGTAGCTGACGCCCCCCTGCATCCCCGGCCGCCCCGGCAGCATCGCCATACGCACCTTGCCCTGGTCCTGCTGCTGCAGGGCCACCCCCAGCAGCGCCAGCACCTCATCCGGACCGAGGTTGGTGTCGACGTACTTCTGCACCACCATCACCAGTTGGGGCAGACGGGCAATCATCAGGGGGCTGGTGAGCTTCTCACGCAGGGCTCGCAGTAGCATCTGCTGGCGCTGAACCCGGCCGATATCCCCCAGTTCATCGTGGCGGAAGCGGACGAATCCTTCGGCCTGATCGCCGTTCAGGGTCTGGGGTCCGGGGTCGAGGTGGATGTGCAGTTTCTGGGTGTTGTCGTCGTAGTCCATCCGCTTGGGCACGGTGACCTCGACGCCGCCCACCGCATCCACCAGTTCGCGGAAGGCCCGGGTGTCGATACGAACATAGCGA
>CAYZUY010000105.1:0-8333 GCA_964481495.1 uncultured bacterium | reverse complement strand
AGGGCCTGCCCCTGGGCCCCGCCTCGCCCTTCGACCCCTCGGTGATCGTCGAGGTGGATGTGGCCAACCGCCGGGTCCGCAGCGGTGACTACGAGGCCGAGGTCAGCCTGGCCAACGGCCCCCACGGCATGCTCACCACCGGTCAGTGGGATGCCACCGGTCAGCTGGTGGCCAACGCCGAAAACATCCGCGCCACCGCTGCGAACCTGCCCTACATCGCCTGGGCGAGCTGAGTCAGCCCCAGTTTCTGAAGGGCGATCGCACTAGACTGCTGTTGTAGTAGCGGGGATCGCCCGTCACCTCGGTGCCGATCCACTCGGGCAGTTCCACCGCCTGGGCGGGGTCCTGCAGTTCCACCTCCGCCAGCACCAGTCCGGCGTTCTCGCCGTGGAACTCATCGACCTCCCACACCAGACCCGCCACCGGAATCCGGTAGCGGGTCTTGTCGATGAAGGGGCGATCGCAGAGGGTGTCGAGCAGTTCCAGCGCATCCGCCAGGGGGATGGGATATTCGAACTCGGCCCGGACACTGCCCTGGCTGGGACCCTTGATCGTCAGGTAGCCCTGGTCCCCGGCGGTCCGGACCCGCACCGTCCGTCCCTGACCGGAGACGATATAGCCCTGGCGGTAGCGCACGCCCGGCGCCAGCCCGCGCCAACCCTCCCCGGCCAGCAGGAATTTCCGTTCGATTTCGAGGCCCATCCGTCAGCTCCGGTCCGCTACTGAGGACGATCCTCCAGGAAGTCGGCGATCCGATCCAGGGTCGGCTGGGCGGCGATCGCCCCCTCGGTCAGGGTGGTCAGCGCTCCGGCGGCACTGGCCCAGCGGATCACCGCCGCCGGGTCCGCCAGGGTTCCGGTCCGTTCCGTCAGCAGCCGGTGGATGAACCCGGCCACAAAACTGTCCCCGGCACCGGTGGTATCAACCGCCCGCACGCGGAAAGCCGGGGTCTCACCACTGTGCCCCGCCAGCCACCAGCGGCAGCCCTGCGCCCCGTCGGTGATCAGCACCCCCTGCAAGTGGGGATACTCGAGGGCGATCGCCACCGGATCCGGGGTTGCGAACAGCCACTCCGCCTCCTCCCGGGCCAGCTTCAGCCACACCACCCGCTCCAGCAGGGGCCGAATCCGCCCCGGAGCCTCAGCCGGATCGGGCCAGAACATCGGCCGCCAGTTGACGTCGAGCAGCACCTCAGCCCCCACCGCCGTCGCCCGGGCCAGGCAGTGCTCCAGTGCTGCGGCACTCTCCGGACAGGCCAGGGGAATCGTGCCGCAGACCAGCAGCTGCAGATGCTCGAACAGCGCGTCGGGGATCGCAGCCGCCTGAATGTGGGCATCGGTGAACTCCCGGGTGTCGCGCCCCTCGAAGCCGCCGAAGCGGCGATCGCCCCCCGCATCCCGGCGCACCTCCACCCGGCGGGTGGGCGCGGTCGGGTGCAGTTGCACGCCCCGCAGGTCTACGCCCCGGCGCTGCAGCAGTGCTGTCAGCATCTCTCCGGAAACGTCCGTCCCCAGGGCCGTCACCAGCCCCACCGCATGCCCCCACCGGGCCAGGGCACAGACCACATTGGCCGGAGCACCCCCCGGCTGCGGCACCCAGCCCGCCGGGGTCTCCAGCAGGTCCACCAGCAGTTCCCCGAAGCCCACGACCCGCGGCGACATGTCACACTCCTCGCGGCCCAGGGGGCCACTGACGCAATCGGAACGGGATGGCTACACTCGGTAAGTAGAAATACCGTCCGGTACAGCTCCCATGGTTGCAAGCGGCGAGTTCAGTCATCACGGTTCCCTCTCGGAGCGGGAACTGCAGATTGTCGAGCTTGTGGCTGCCGGGCTGACCAATCAGGAAATTGCCGCCCAGCTGGACATCAGCAAGCGCACCGTGGACAACCACATCAGCAATATCCTCACCAAGACCGGCACCGACAACCGGGTAGCGCTGTTCCGCTGGGCCCTGCAGTCGGGCAAGGTCTGCGTCGACCAGGTGAACTGCTGCATCCTGCCCACGGCAGCCCCTCCCGAGGAGTAGGGCACGGCCGCGACCGGACGCAATCTGGTAAGAGTACGAACAGACCGTCGGCACCCTGCCGGGGGCAGTCTTCTGCGGAGCGACGAACAGTTTAATGGCGACGATTCAGGCCCTGCGGGGCACCCGGGACATTCTGCCCGACGAGGTCGGCTACTGGCAGCGGATCGAGGCCACCGCCCGGGACCTGTTCGCCCGCGCCGCCGTGCGCGAGATCCGCACCCCGATCTTCGAGCAGACCCACCTGTTCGAGCGCGGCATCGGCGAAGCCACCGACGTGGTCGGCAAGGAGATGTACAGCTTCAGAGACCGGGGCGATCGCTCGATTACTCTGCGCCCTGAAGGCACTGCCGGGGCCGTGCGGGCCTTCATCGAGCACTCGCTCCACGCCCAGGGCGGCATCCAGCGGCTCTGGTACCAGGGTCCGATGTTCCGCTACGAGCGGCCCCAGGCCGGGCGCCAGCGCCAGTTCCACCAGATCGGTTTGGAGATGCTCGGCAGCGCCGATCCCCGGGCCGACGCCGAGGCGATCGCCCTCGGTACCGACCTGCTCCAGAGCCTGGGACTGAAGCACCTGCGCCTGGACCTGAACTCCGTCGGCACCCCCGCCGACCGGGCCGCCTACCGTCAGGCCCTGGTGGACTACCTCACGCCCTACCGGGCGGAACTCGATGCTGATTCCCAGGAGCGGCTGGAGCGCAACCCGCTGCGGATTCTCGACAGCAAGGACGCCCGCACCCAGGAGATCACGGCTGCCGCCCCCAGCATCCTCGATCACCTCGGCGATGACTCCCGCCGCTTCTTCGACGGGGTGCAGACCCAGCTGACCCGGCTGGGCATCGAGTACCGGCTCAACCCCCGACTGGTGCGGGGCCTCGATTACTACAGCCACACCGCCTTCGAGATCATCTCCTCGGATCTGGGCGCCCAGGCCACGGTGCTGGGGGGTGGTCGCTACGACGGGCTGGTCACCCAGCTGGGCGGACCCGACACCCCCGCCGTCGGCTGGGCCACGGGTCTTGAGCGTCTGGTGCTGCTGCTCCAGCAGCAGGATCAGGCCGACGGCCAGGCCATCGACTTCTACCTCGTCTCCCGAGGTGAGCAGGCCGAGGCCCGCTCCCTCGGACTGGCCCGGGAGCTACGCCTACAAGGCTTCGGGGTCGAACTCGACGTCAGCGGCAGCGCCTTCGGTAAGCAGTTCAAGCGGGCCGACCGCAGCGGTGCCTGCGCCTGTCTGGTGCTGGGGGACGCTGAAGCGGAGGCAGGCACCGTCAACCTCAAGTGGCTGACCAGCGGGGAACAGGAGGCGATCGCCCAGACCGATCTGCTGGCGGACCCGGCCGCCCTACGGGCACGACTTGTTAAGGAACGCCTGGGGAGCCGCAGCCCCGTCTGACGGTGCGACGTATGGTAGGTTCGACGGCCAGACAACGGACAGCAGGTGAATGAGGGACTGGCGACTGCAGCTGCAGCAGGAGGGTGACGACTGTGCCCTGCCGGTGGAGACCCGGGAACTGGAGATTCTCGAGGGTCGCTATCGTCTGCGGATCGAGCAGCTGCCGCCGGATACGTCCCTGCGCTGCCGCATTGTCTACCGTAATCCCCAGGAGCCCGGACCCCGCCGGGTACACGAGACCGAACTGTGCAGCGACGCCAGCGGCGGCCTGGAGGTGTTTCCCTTCACCTACCTGCGCCCCGGCGTCTGGGATCTGGAGTGGCCGGAGCAGGCGGAGAACGGCGTCCGCCTTCAGGTACTGGCCCGGGATGCCGGCGATGACCCAGGGGAGCCGCCCCCGGAGATCGCCCCCCGACCCGAATCCGAAGCAGCCCTAGCCTCTGCTCCATCCCCCGACCCAGCCCCGCGGCTACGAATTCTGCTGCGCCAGAGCCGCTTCTGGGTGCAGCCCGGTGAACTGTTCACCCTCAGCGGCGAGCTGCAGTGGCTGGGGCCGACCAGCCCGCCGCTTCACTTTCCAGAGATGCGGCTGGCCATCGACCTGTGGCAGGAGCAGGCATGGATCTGCCTGCATCAGACTGCTCCAGAGCCCCGCTCCTTCCCCTGGAGCTTCAGCCTGCCGGTGACAGTGCCGCCCCACCCGGAGGCGCGGACGGTGCAGGCCCGGGTGCATCTCCAGTGGGACGACCACGAACTCGAGGAATGCTTCGAGCTCAGCTTCTTCCAGCCGGAACCGCTGGGGCAGATCGTGCCGAACCCGGAGCCCACACCCGACGAGTCCTTCGGCGTCGAGCCCCCGGCAGCACCGGGTGGGTCGGCAGAGGCCGTCCGGAACGGCGCCACCGAGTCCGATTCCGAAGCGGCCCCCAACGGCACTCCCGCCCCCATCTCCTTCACCCTCACCCCAGGCCCCAACCGGAGCGCACGCAGCCTCGACCTGCCCTTCGCTCCAACCGGCAGCCTGCTCGACGACGCGGCCATTCCGGCCGCCATCCCCTTCCCGGAACCACCACCGTCCGTGCCGGCCCCTCCAGTCCCCGGCCCCTCCTTCCTGGAGCGGCTGCAGTCGATGATTGAAGCAGCACTGCCCGAACCACCCCGGAACCTAGACGAGTCCCTACCCTCCTCGGCACCGGAGCCTACCCCACTCCCGCAGACGGCATCGGCGCCACATCAGGATGACGACGCCGTCCCAGCACCGCAGCTGGAGCACCGTAGTCCAGCCATGCCCGGTAGCCAGCTGGAAGTGGCGGTCAGCCTGCCCCGCAGTGGGGTGCGCCGCGTCGTCAAACTCTGGCTGCAGGACAACCGCCAGCAGCGGCGTCTGGGCCAGCTGCGGCTGGTGGCGGACTTCACCCAGATGAACGAGGAGCAGGCGATCGCCCAGCTGCGCGTGCCCCTCCCCGACGATCTCAGTGACCTGAGCATCGAAGCCGTCACGATCGAGCTGCCCAGCCAGCGGGAAAGTCAGACGGTCCACCTGCCCCTGACCTGATCCCGCCATCCGCCCAGAACAGAACCGGGCCGGAAGACTGGCTTCCGACCCGGTTCAACGCGTATCAAGTGCAAGCAGTGGGCCCTTAAAGGGAAGAGCCGACACCGGCGTAGGCACCGTAGAAGAAAAGACCGACGACGACGAGCACACCGGTGCCCGCAACCGTACCAACGATCCACAGGGGAATACGACCGCCTCCAGACACAGCGTCAACCTCCAAGTTGAGAGACTTCAGAAATGCGGATTACAGAGACTTCAGCAACCAGGATCTAGTTGAAGAAGTAGCTGGAGAAAAGGACTCCGAGCACAAAAACCAGCAGCAGACCCAGGTAGAGCGAAGTCCGGTTCAGCTCGACGGGTTGCTTATTGGGATTCTGAGAACGGGTAGGCATGGGTTCTCTTTAGCGATGAATGAACTGCATCGAGGCGATCGCACCCAGGAAGAAGACGGTCGGCACGGCCAGAGCATGCACCGACAGCCAACGGACCGTAAAGATCGGGTAGGTGATCGGTTGGTTCGGATTGTTGCTGGTCATCGTTAGAAGGTTCCGATGAATCTCGTCGTGGAATCAGCCGACCGGACTACTTCGCGGTGAAGTTGTCGATCTGCTGCTTGGCTTCGTAGCGGTTGGAAATGATCGGGGCAACGGTACGGTCCGCGTTGAAGTACTCATTCGGACGGGGGGTACCGAAGGCGTCATAGGCCAGACCGGTGCTCACAAACAGCCAACCAGCCAGGAACAGAGCCGGAACGGTGATGCTGTGAATGACCCAGTAACGGATACTGGTCACGATATCGGTAAACGGGCGTTCGCCGGTCGATCCGCCAGCCATCGCAGCTTCTCCTCAGTTAGAGTCAACCACTCTCAATCATAGAGGAAGAAAACCACCGGAGCGCCAGGGACCTGCGGGTCCCTGGCGCTCCGGTGGCGGTTTCGGGGCAGATTGAGGGATCAGGCCGCGCTGTCGTAGCGCAGCATCAGACCACCCTGCCCGAAGATGTAGCCCTGATTCGGGCCGACGAACTTGATCTCGTAGAAGCTGGAGGGCAAACCGGCCACCTCAGTATCCCGCAGCCAGGTCTGGCCGCCATCACGGCTCACCAGCAGCACGCTATTGCCACCGCTGGCCCAGATCTCCTGCTTGGTGCGGTAGGCCAGATCCAGGAAGCCCAGACCATCCCGCTTCGGGTCGAGCTGCTCACCCCAGCCACTTTCGGTATCGGCACCGGCGAACTGCAGGATGCCACCGCGGGCCAGCAGCCAGAGATTGCCGTCGGGCTGGTAGCCCATGCGCTGCAGGCGGCGGGAGGAGTTGCGCTGGTGGGGCTCCCACTGGTCCTGACCGGGTTCCCAGGTGGAGTAGAAGTTGCCCTTGGCCGACACGGAGACGTAGCGTCCATCCCGGTTACGGGTCAGGTTGCGGACTACCCCGGCCGCATCGGACACCAGGGCTTTCCAGTTGCGGCCGCCATCGGTGGTGCGGTAGATGGCCGCCACATCGGTGGCCATTTCAGCGCTGTTCTTGCCTAGGGCGGTGACCAGCAGCGGTGCCCCCGGCAACTTGGGGCTGAGGGGAATCCGAGACCAGTTCTTGCCACCGTCAGTGGTGTGCAGCATCAGGGAGGGCTGACCGACAATCCAGCCTTCCTGATCCTTGAAGCTGACGGAGACGAGCCGCTCCTTCTCATCGCCCAGATCCAGGCTGCGGTCGACCCAGGTACGGCCGCCGTCGGTGGTTTCCAGTAGGGTGGCATCCACCCCGACCATCCAGCCGTGCTGTTTGTCGCCGGTGAAGGCCAGATCAATCACCGACGTGTCGGTGGGCAGCTCCACCACCTGCCAGGGGTTGGCCTCCAGGGCCTGCAGGCGATCGATGCCGCAACTGGTGCAGAGCACCGTCACCAGGGCAACGGCCAGCAGCGATCTGAGCGGCCGCAGCCAGCGACCCAGGGTTTGTTTTAGACCAGTCATTCCCGAGAACTCCATGAGCAGCGGACAGCCCGACCTAGCGCAGGCCGTAGAGGCTGAGGAAGAAGGCGATCGCCAGCAGCAGGCTGGTGAAGATCAGGACGCTCTTCTGTCCGGATGTGAGGGTATTGACCCCGAATCCGTAGCCGAGGTTTTCCTTGAAGCCGGAGGGCGCACCCTTGGGACCAATGCTGACGAACTGCACCTGGGGCGCACCGCAGATCGGGCAGCGCCAGTTCTCGGGCAGGTCCTCGAAACGGGTATCCGGTGCCACCCGACGGCGATCGTCTCCCTTATCGGGTTCGTAGATATAGCCGCAGGAGCGGCACTCGTACTGTTCCGGGGGACCGACTTCCGCCACATCCGGCTCGGCGGCGGGGGCTTCGGCCTCAGGGGCCGGAACGGTCGTCTGCTCAGGGGCAGTGTCGTGCTCTGGCGATGCCATGGCGACGGGAAAACCGGCAAATGTAAACGAATGTGAATAGTATCGCACAGCCTCCCGCCGCCCTCCGGTCCCAACCCCCGGGGCTGCTCAATCGTCTCCCCCGCCAAGGATTCATCGCTGGCTAGGCAGATCTACCCGCCTCCCCAGAGCGTTGATGGCAGAATGGTCATCAGCTTTCGTCCGCAAGGTGCAGGTCGCCGTGTTTGTCCTCAGTGGCTACGAATACCTGCTGGGATTCCTGCTGCTCAGCAGCCTGGTGCCGATTCTGGCGCTGACAGCATCCCGGCTTCTGCGTCCCGAGCGCCGGGGTCCTGAACGGCGGACCACCTATGAGTCCGGCATGGAGCCCATCGGCGGCGCCTGGATTCAGTTCAACATCCGCTACTACATGTTCGCCCTGGTCTTCGTAATCTTCGACGTGGAGACCGTCTTTCTCTATCCCTGGGCTGTGGCCTTCAACCGTCTGGGTCTGCTGGCCTTCGTCGAAGCCCTGATCTTCATCGCCATCCTGGTTATCGGCCTGGCCTACGCCTGGCGTAAAGGAGCTCTCGAATGGTCCTGACGAATCCCTCCACGGAATCCATCGCCGAGCAGATGCTCAATCCGATCGAGCGTCCCCAGGTCACCCGGGACCTCTCGGAGAACGTCATCCTCACCAGCCTCGACGATCTCTACAACTGGGCCCGGCTGTCCAGTCTCTGGCCCCTGCTCTACGGCACAGCCTGCTGCTTCATCGAGTTCGCGGCACTGTTGGGCTCCCGCTTCGACTTCGACCGCTTCGGTCTGGTGCCCCGCTCCAGCCCCCGGCAGGCGGATCTGCTGATTGTGGCCGGGACGGTGACCATGAAGATGGCTCCGGCTCTGGTACGGCTCTACGAGCAGATGCCGGAGCCCAAGTACGTGATCGCCATGGGTGCCTGCACGATCACCGGCGGCATGTTC
>CAYZUY010000104.1:0-8541 GCA_964481495.1 uncultured bacterium | reverse complement strand
GATCGACCGAGACACCGCCCAGCAGCTGGCTGACAAGCCCCGCCGCCAGGGCCGGGCCGCCGAAGACATTACCGGCGTTCAGCTTCTGGGGGCCGTAGCCGGGGATGCCCACCTGGGTATCCCGAGGCAACTGCAGACCACTGACGGTACCAGCCGTAGGGTCGAAGCTGACCAGCAGCATCGTGTCGCTGCGGCTCTCGAAGCTGACCTTGGACCCGGGTTCCGCCCCTTCGACCTCGTCGATGCCCATGAGTAGGACATTCACGGGTCGGCCCATCTGGTAGGGCATGAGGCTGAACCGGGGGCCACCCTTGCCGAAACTGATGGGCAGCGCAAAGACCGCTATCCCGGCGGCCACAGCGGCACCGACCCCGGCGAGCACCAGTTTGAGCCCGAAACCACCCTGCGGACGGGAGGACGACGGAGACGGCTGCCGACCGCCAGACCGGGGAGTGTTACCGCGGGCAGAACGGGGGTTGGACAAGGTCGGGTTCCAGCGGGGGTGGGAGCGGGGTCTGCCGCGCGCCGGGACTCACAGGCGCTGATCGTTCCAGTCACGGGTTCCCGACTGGCAAGGCAGGTTACGCGTAAGGGCCAATTATAGATGACGGGATCACCACCCCTGCAGACCTATACTGGGGCCGATCCCTCAGCCCCCAACCCCCATGGCTCCTCTGGTCGCGGTCGTGCTCGCCGGTGGCAAAGGCGAGCGGTTCTGGCCCCTCAGCCGCCGCCACCGCCCCAAGCAGTTTCTCTGTCTGGACGGCAGCGGCCGCAGCCTGCTGCAGTCGACCGTAGACCGGATTCTGCCGCTGGTGGGTGGCTGGGACAACGTCTGGGTGATCACCGCCAGCCATCTCGAGCAGGGCGTGATCGAGCAGTTGCCGGATCTGCCCACCGCCAATCTGCTGGTGGAGCCGGAAGGTCGCGACACGGCGGCCGCCGTTGCCTGGGCCACCCTGGAGGTGAGCAGCAAGCACGGTGAGCACACCACCCTGGCCTTCTTCCCGGCTGACCACTGGATCGAACCCCAGAGCGAGTTCGAGCGCAGCCTGCGGGCCGCGGCAGCCCTGGCGGAGCGGGAGCAGGCGATCGCCACCATCGGCATTCCCCCCACCTACGCCTCCACCGGCTACGGCTACATCGAGCAGGGCGACAGCCTGGGCGAGGAACTGGGCATCCCCGGCTACCGGGTGAAACGCTTCACCGAGAAGCCCGACAGCGACACCGCCGAGGCCTTCATCGCCGCCGGCACCTTCAGTTGGAACAGCGGCATGTTCATCTTTCCGGCGGCGGTGGCCCTGACGGAGCTGGCCCGCTTCGCCCCCGAAATCCTCGAACCGCTGCAGGCCGAGGGTGTGGCGGCCTACGGGCATCTGCCCAAGATCAGCATCGACTACGCCCTGATGGAGAAGACGGAGCGGGCCTGCATCCTGCCCGCCAGCTTCGAGTGGGACGACCTGGGCGACTGGAACGCCCTGGAGCGGCTGGCCAGCCACGACAACGACAACGTCGAACTGGCCCAGCACGTCGGTCTCGATACCGAGGGCGCGATTCTCTACGCCAGTGACGAGGGCGAGCTGATCGTCACCATCGGCCTGGAGGATTTCGTGGTCGTACGCGATGGCCGGGCCACCCTGATTGCCCGTAAGGACCGCACCCAGGAGATCAAGCACGTGCTCAAGAAGCTGCACGACCATCCGGACTTCGCCGATCACCTCTGAGGCGTCCGGGGCTCAGTGTCAGGGGGATTTGGTAGGGTGATTCCGTTGCCCGCACCGTCCCCGTCATGACCCAGGCCCCGGCTCACCGCAAGGCGAAAGCCCTCAAACCCGGCAGCGCCCGCCCGGCCAAGGATCTCTGCAGCGAGTGCGGTCTCTGCGACACCAGCTACATCGCCTACGTCAAGGACGCCTGCGCGTTCCTCAACCAGCAGTTCGACCAGTTGGAAACCACCAGCCACGGCCGCAGCCGCGACCTGGACAACCCCCTGGAGCTCTACTTCGGCGTCCATCAGGAGATGGTGCAGGCGAAGAAGCAGCAACCGATTGAAGGGGCCCAGTGGACCGGTATCGTCAGCCAGCTGGCGATCGAGATGCTTGAGCAGGGCTGGGTCGAGGGCGTGGTCTGCGTTCAGAGCCAGCCGGATGATCGCTTCGGACCGATGCCGGTGATCGCCCGCAGCCGCGAGGAGATCCTGGCGGCCCGGGTGAACAAGCCCACCCTCTCCCCGAATCTGAACATCCTCGATCTGGTCGAGCAATCGGGCCTGAAGAAACTGCTGGTGATCGGGGTCGGCTGCCAGATCCAGGCGCTGCGGGCCGTCCAGGACAAGCTGGGACTCGAGAAGCTCTACGTCCTCGGCACCCCCTGCGTGGACAACGTCAGCCGCGAGGGCCTCGACAAGTTCCTGCGCACCACCAGCCGCTCACCGGACACGGTGGTCCACTACGAGTTCATGCAGGACTTCCGCATCCACTTCCGCCACGAAGACGGCAGCACGGAACTGGTGCCCTTCTTCGGCCTGAAGACGAAGGAACTGAAGGATGTCTTCGCGCCCTCCTGCCTGAGCTGCTTCGACTACACCAATGCCACCGCCGATCTGGTGGTGGGCTACATGGGGGCGGAGTTCGGCTGGCAGTGGATCGTCACCCGCAATCAGACCGGGGCCGAGATGCTGGAACTCCTGAAGGACCAGCTGGAGCTGAAGCCGGTCACCAGCCGGGGCGATCGCCGCGCCGCCGTCCAGAACAGCATTCCGGCCTACGAGCAGGGCGTGCAGCTGCCGATGTGGGCGGCGAAGCTGATGGGGCTGGTGATCGAGCGCATCGGACCCCAGGGACTGGAGTACGCCCGCTTCTCCATCGACAGCCACTTCACCCGCAATTACCTCTACGTCCGCCGCCAGCACCCCGAGAAGCTGGAGCAGCACGTGCCCGAGTTCGCCAAACGCATCGTCGGCCAGTACCAGCTGCCGGAGGGCTGAGGCCCAACTGCGGGACTGAGGCTGAATCTCCGGGATTTTCAGGGTATGGTGCCATCCATCATCCAGCCTGGGGATCTCCCGTGAGCTTCAACCGCACCGCCGGTATTCTGCTGCACCCCACCAGCCTGCCCGGGCCCTTCGGCATCGGCGATCTCGGCCCTGCGGCCCGGGAGTTCATCGACTGGCTGCGGGCAGCGGACCTCGGCCTCTGGCAGATCCTGCCCCTGGGGCCGACCGGCTACGGCAACTCCCCCTACCTCTGCTACTCGGCTCTGGCAGGCAACCCGGCCCTGATCAGCCCGGAACTGCTGGCCGAGGACGGCTGGCTGAGCGAATCAGACTGGGCCCAGGCCCCGGAGTTCGACCCGGATCAGGTGGCGTTCGAGACGGTGCTGCCATGGAAGGAGCAACTGTTCACCCTCGCCTTCCGGCGCTTCGAACAGCAGGCCAGCGCCACCCAGCTGGCCGAGTTCGAGGCCTTCTGCCGGGCCGAGTCCGGCTGGCTGGAGGACTACGCCCTGTTCATGGCCCTGAAGCGCAGTCAGGCCGATGAACCCTGGATGGACTGGCCAGCCCCCCTGCGCCAGCGCCAGCCCGAGGCGATCGCCACCGTCCGGCCGCAGCTGCTGCGGGGCATCCGCTTCCAGCAGTTCCTGCAGTGGTGCTTCCGCCGCCAGTGGCAGGCGCTGCACGACTACGCCAGTGCCCGGGGCATCCGCCTCGTCGGCGACATCCCCATCTACGTCTCCCAGGACAGCGCCGACGTCTGGGCCAACCCGCAGTTCTTCCAGCTCGACCCGGACACCGGTCTGGCCGAGCAGCGGGCGGGCGTGCCGCCGGACTACTTCTCCGAGACCGGCCAGCTCTGGGGCAACCCCTGCTACGACTGGAAAGCCCTGCAGGCCGACGGCTACCGCTGGTGGCTGGAGCGGCTGCGGCAGTTGCTGAGTCTGGTGGATTACGTCCGCATCGACCACTTCCGGGGTCTGGAATCCTACTGGGCGGTTCCAGCGGGTGAGGAAACGGCAATTAACGGGGAGTGGCTGCCGGCCCCCGGCCAGGACTTCCTGAGCACCGTGCAGCGAGAACTGGGGGATCTGCCGATTCTGGCCGAGGACCTGGGGGTGATTACGCCGGAGGTGGAGGCGCTGCGGGATGACTTCCGGCTGCCGGGGATGAAGATCCTCCAGTTCGCCTTCGACTCCGACAGCGGCAACGCCTACCTACCCCACAACTACTGGGGTCACAGCTGGATCTGCTACACCGGCACCCACGACAACGACACCACCGTCGGCTGGTTTGTAGCCCGGGATGAGGGCCAGCGGGCCCGGGTGCTCGACTACCTGGGCCACGACAACGGCTGGGGAATCGAATGGAAGCTGATGCGTCTGGCCTGGATGTCGACGGCGGTGTGGGCGATCGCCCCGCTCCAGGACGTGCTCGGCCTCGACAGCAGCGCCCGCATGAACCGCCCCGGGGTGGCCGACGGTAACTGGGGCTGGCGGGTCAGGGCGTCGGCGCTGACGCCGGATCTGGCGCAGCGGCTGGCCCATCTGACGGGGCTGTATCGGCGGGTGCCGGAGCGTCCGCCGCTGCCGGAGCCGGAATCGCTTCCGTCGACGGCGGCACCGGAGTCACCGCTGGCGGAGTCGGTTTAGCAGCCGGGGCCGTCAGCGCCTGCCAGGTCGCCAGCGGGTCCGCTGCCGTAGCCAGAGGCCGCAGCTGACGCAGCAGCGGCGCGGTATCAGCGGCGGCCTCCGGCGTCTCCAGCCGCTCCAGAGGGTAGGGCGGCACCGGCAGTGGCTCGGGCGGTACTCCTCGCAGGGCAGCTCGATTCACAAGCCAGGTGAGACCGTTCACCAGCACCAACACCAGCACCAGGTAGAGCACGTACAGCTGCCAGGTGGGCACACCGGTGGTAGGGTTGCTGCGCCAGCTGCCTCCCAGGGTCGGGGCAGCGGTGGTAGCCTGCTCACCGGTCAGCAGGGTGATCAGGGGCGGCGCATCAAGTCCCAGCAGTTCGCCGTAGCGCTGGACGATGCCGCGCACGTAGATCGGTTCCGGCAGAATCGAGGGATCACCGCCCTCCAGCGCCAGCAGCAGGGCGGGCCGCACCCGTACCCGAGCCGCCAGCCGTTCCAGATCCAGGCCCTGCTCCTGACGGGCCTGGGCGAGGCGATCGCCCACTGCCCGCAGGCGCTCCTCGTAGGTGAGCGGCCGCGAATCCTCCGCCATCGGCACGGTGGAACGCAGGCGGCGCAGACGTTGCAGAAACGACATGGAGGCGGGATCAGTCCTGGCAGAGACGGGCAAGGCGGCGGAGTTCGTCGGCGGTCAGGGCCCGGCTATGGCCCCGGGGCAGATCCGCCAGGGTAATCGGGCCGATGGCCAGACGATGGAGCTGCTGCACCGGATGTCCCAGAAGTTCGGCCACCCGCCGGATCTGACGATTTCGCCCTTCCTCAAGAATAATCCGCAGGCAGGTGCGGTCCCGCTCCTGGTCGAGCACCTCCACCCCGGCGGGCATCGTCGGTGTTCCATCCAGGGGTACCCCCTCGGCCCAGCGACGCAGGGTGGCCCGGCTGGGGCGCCCCTCCACCCAGACCCGGTAGGTCTTGGGGATGTGATGGCGGGGATGGGTGAGCCGGAAGGTGAGGTCGCCGTCATTGGTCAGCAGCAGGGCACCGCTGCTGTCGGTGTCGAGGCGGCCGACCGGGTGCATGCCCTGGCCCCGGCGCAGCTCGGGCGGTAGCAGATCGATCACGGTGCGTCGCCCCCGGGGATCGTCGCAGGTGCAGACGTAGCCCAGGGGCTTGTGCAGCAGCCAGGTGGCGGGGGCGGATCTGCGGCCCAGGGGACGACCGTCCACCTCGATCCGATCCCGCCGCGGGTCCGCCTGATCCCCCAGCTGGGCGATCGCCCCGTTCAGGCGCACCCGCCCCTGACGGATCAGGTCCTCGGCGTGGCGACGGGAGGCGACACCGGCCTGGGCCAGCAGTTTCTGTAGACGTTCGGCCATGGCAGCGGGCGGACAGCCCTCCGATCATAGAAGCGCGTCCGCCCCGACTGCCGGTCTGCAGGGCAGTTCCAGTTGCAGCCAGCCGCCGCCCTCGGGGTGGTTGTCGGCGCGGATGCTGCCGCCGTGGGCCTCAGCGATCTGGCGGGCGATCGCCAGCCCCAGGCCGCTGCCCTGACTGCCCCGGCTACCGGCGTAGCGCACCCGCGACGGATCGCCCCGGTAGAAGCGCTCGAAAACCTGGGGCAGATCCGAAGCGGCAAACCCCGGTCCTTCATCGATCACCGATAGCTGCACGCGGGCATTGTCCACCTGCAGCTGCACCTGCAGGCAGGCTCCCTCGGGGCTGAAGCGCAGGGCGTTATCCATCAGGTTGAGCAGCACCCGGAACAGGCGAGGGCCGTCCGCCCGCAGGGTGCAGTGGTCCGGGCCCTGGTAGAGCAACGCCACCTGTCGCGCTTCACTGATCGGTTCCAGGCTCTGCCAGACCCCTTCGATCAGCGACACCAGATCGCAGGCCTCGTAGTGCAGTTCCTGACCGCTCTGCTGTTCCAGACGGCTCAGTTCCAGCAGATCCTGCACCAAGTGCGTGAGCCGATCCACCTCGTTCACCAACTGATCGGTGAGCCGCCGTTCCCCCACCGGCAGCCGGGCCTGCAGGTTCTCCGCCAGCAACCGCACCGAGGTGAGGGGAGTCTTCAGTTCGTGGGCCACATCCGACACCCAGCGGTTGCGCTGGGCGGTGAGGTCGGCAATCGGGCGGCGGTCCTGGAGGTAGACGACGGTGCGATCGCCGGGCAGCGGCACCGCCAGGGCCTCCAGGGCCCGCAGCGGGGGCAGGGGCAGCAGCTGCGGGTTGCGCCCGGGGGGCTGGTAGTCCCAGCACAGGGTACGGGGGTGACGCTCACGGCACACCTGATCGATCAGGGCTTCGAGCTCGAAGCAGCGCACCATCTCCAGCAGCGGCCGGGCCGGGCCCTGGCCCACCCCCACCAGATCGAGCAGGGCGATCGCTGCCGGATTCGCCTCTTCGAGGTAGCCCAGGGCATCCACCAGCAGCTGACCGATCGGGGTCAGTTCCAGGCGCTGCCGGGCTTCCTGCAGTTCCCGCTCCAGGCGCTGCTGGGCGTCCCGGGCCTCCTCCCACTGGGCCAGCAGCGTAGGTAGCGGGTCCGGGCGATCGCCGAGCCGGGGCCAGCGCTGGCGCAGCCGCAGCCGCTGGCGATCGCGCTGCCAGCGGCGTACCCCGCTGCAGAGCAGACAACCGATTCCGAGCCCGAGGCCCAGGGCCAGCCAGGTCGGCATCTCAGCCCAGCCGGTAACCGAAACCGCGCACGGTCAGCAGGCGCCGGGGCGCGCTCGGTTCCGCCTCGCTCTTCTCCCGCAGCCAGCGGATGTGGACGTCAACCGTCTTGCTGTCTCCCATGAAGTCGTGGCCCCAGACCTTCTCGAGCAGTTGCTCCCGGGACCAGACCCGGCGGGGATTGCGCATGAACAGTTCCAGCAGCCGGAACTCCTTGGGGGCCAGATTCAGTTCCTCACCGTCCATCAGCACCCGGCATTCCTGGGGGAACAGCTGCAGATCCTGGAAGGTCAGGCATTCCGCCACCGGCGTCCCCGTCTGAGCCGCCGTGGCCCCGGCCCGCCGCAGCAGCGCCCGGCAGCGGGCCACCAGTTCCCGCATCCCGAAGGGCTTGGTCAGATAATCATCGGCCCCAATCTCCAGGCCCACGACCCGATCCAGTTCACTGTCCTTGGCACTGAGGATCAGCACCGGAATCACGGTGCCCTGGCTGCGCAGATAGCGGCAGATGTCGAGGCCGTTCACCTCCGGCAGCATCAGGTCCAGCAGCAGCAGATCCGGCAGGCGGGAACTGTCCTCGAGCCCCTGCTGCAGCCGTTGCATCGCCTCCTGGCCCGTTGCCACTGCCTCGACGGCGAAGCCCTCGGACTCCAGGGTGAGGCTGAGCAGTTCCCGGATCACCGCTTCGTCCTCAACCACGAGGATGCGGGGGCGACCGGAGCTGACGGCAGGCGGGACCGGGGGAGGCACAGACATGGCGGCAATCCTAGCACCGGCTTTCGGGGCAGTCGCCCGGGGATGTCGGCTGGCACACAAACCGGAAGCGGCGGGCGGAGCCGAGACCCCACCCGCCGCATCAGACCCCGCTCAGGCGGTCCATCAGTCCGGTTTCTTCTCCGGCATCATGCACTTATCGGAGTCACAGCCCGCCGGGCCCGCCTCGACCAGGAACCCGGAGTCGTAGCGACGCAGCGCGGTCAGGAAGTCAGCGGTGTCGCGCCGCTGCTCCACCTCGGCTTGGAGCCGGTCGTAGGTGGCCTTGTCGATCGGCTCGAAGGGCAGACGCGGGAAGGTCTCGTTGGCGTCGAAGCGGGCCAGCAGCGCTGCCGACATGTAGCCCTGGTTGTCGGCGATCGCCTGATAGATGCGCTCCGCCAGGGGTTCGACCTCATGTTCCCGGAACTCGATCGTCGCCGAGGTGTTGTGCGCGGTGTAGTGGCGCTGCACCTGCATGTA
>CAYZUY010000103.1:0-8565 GCA_964481495.1 uncultured bacterium | reverse complement strand
GCCACCAGGGACGAGTCGCGGTCGAGACCGAGGGTGAGCTGGGTGAGGTCGTTGCTGCCGATGGAGAAGCCGTCGAAGACCTCGCTGAAGGCATCGGCGAAGATCACGTTGCTCGGCAGTTCGCACATGACGTAGACCTGCAGACCGTTCTCGCCCTTGACTAGGCCGTTGGCCGCCATTTCCGCAATCACCTTCCGACCTTCGTCGGGGGTGCGGCAGAACGGCACCATCGGGATGACGTTGGTCAAACCCATCTCGTCGCGCACCCGCTTCAGGGCGACGCATTCGAGGGCGAAGGCTTCCCGGTAGTTGGGGTCGTAGTAGCGGGATGCACCGCGCCAGCCGATCATCGGGTTCTCCTCCTTCGGCTCGAACTGGCGCCCCCCCAGCAGGTTGGCGTATTCGTTGCTCTTGAAGTCGGAGAGACGGACGATCACCGGGTTGGGCCAGAAGGCCGCCGCAATCTTGCCCATGCCCTGGGCCAGCTTGTCGATGAAGAAGTCGGCCTTGCGCTCATAGTGACGGGTGAGCTGGGCGATCGCCGCCCGGGCCTCCGCATCCTGGAGCTCATCGAACCGCAGCAGGGCCAGAGGGTGGGCCTGGATGTGGTTGGCAATGATGAACTCCAGCCGGGCCAGACCAACCCCATCGCAGGGAATCGCCGCCAGACTGAAGGCCTCCTCGGGGTTGCCGACATTCATCAGAATGCGGGTGCGGGTCTGGGGCAGATCGTCGAGGGGCGTTTCCTGCACCTCAAAGGGCAGCAGGCCCGCGTAGACGCGACCTTCATCCCCTTCGGAGCAGCAGACGGTAATCTCCTCACCAGTGGTGAGGCGACCGGTGGCATCACTGCAGCCGACGATCGCGGGAATCCCCATTTCGCGGGCAATGATCGCGGCATGACAGGTGCGCCCACCCTGGTTGGTGACGATGGCGCTGGCCTTCTTCATGATCGGCTCCCAGTCCGGGTCGGTGCGGTTGGTGACCAGCACCTCGCCCGCCTGGAATTCGTCGATCTGGTGAACGTCGAGGATCACCCGGGCCTTGCCCTGGCCAATCATCTCGCCGACGGCACGACCGGTGACCTTCACCTCACCGCTGGCCTGGAGCTTCCAGTTGCGCAGCACATTGGCATTGCGCTGGGACTGCACCGTCTCGGGCCGGGCCTGCACGATGAACAGTTCACCGGTGAGACCGTCCTTGGCCCACTCGATATCCATCGGTGTTTCGGTGCCGCGCTGGGCCGAGTAGTGCTCCTCGATGATGCAGGCCCAGCGGGCCAGCTGCAGCACTTCCTCGTCACTGACCGCGTAGCGCTGGCGATCGCCCGGGTCCACCGGCACATTTTTGGTCAGCCGACCGCCGCCGAGGTCGTAAACCATCTTGATTTCCTTGCTGCCCAGCCGTTTCTCGACGATGGGCCGGAACCCCTGTTCGAGGGTGGGCTTGAAGACCAGGAATTCGTCGGGATTGACAGCCCCTTGGACAACGTTTTCACCCAGCCCGTAGGCCGCTGTGACCAGGGCGGCATTCCGGAAGCCGGTTTCGGTGTCGATGGAGAACATCACACCGGATGAGGCTAGGTCCGAGCGCACCATCTTCTGCACGCCGACGGAGAGAGCGACCTCAAAGTGGTCGAAGCCCTTGATCTGCCGGTAGGAGATGGCCCGATCGGTGAACAGGCTGGCAAAGCAGCGGTGGCAGGCATCCAGCACCCCCCGTACCCCGTGGACGTTGAGGTAGGTTTCCTGCTGCCCGGCAAAGCTGGCATCAGGAAGATCCTCGGCGGTGGCACTGGAGCGGACCGCCACGTCGAGGGTGGCAAGGTTGCGCTCACAGTCTGGGTCACCGAGGCGATCGCAGGCCGCCGTCGGTCCGGCGTAGCGCAGGCACAGCTGCAGATAGGCATCGGCGATCGCCTGTTCCAGTGCGGCCGGGAAGGGCGTGTTGAGGATCAGCGCCCGGGCCTGCTGACCGTGTTCGCGCAGGTTACGGGTGTCCTCGACGTCGAGATCGGCGAACAGGGCTTCCAGCTTGCGGCGCAGCCCGGCCTGCTCGACGAACCAGCGGAAGGCATAGGCAGTTGTGGCGAAACCACCAGGCACATTCACGCCTCGGGGCTGCAGCTCGGTGATCATTTCGCCCAGGGATGCGTTCTTGCCGCCGACCAGGGGAATATCCTCAATCCCCACCTCTTCGAACCAGAGAACGAAAGCCTGGTCGCGGGCGGTATCCGGACGGGAAGCGTTCGCTTGCAGAGTCATGACAGCGGCACCTTGCCGGTGGAATGCGACGACCACTCCGGCAACCCCAGAGGGTGGGAGCTAGCCGTCCTCATTAGGCCGCAGACACAGCTACGTTTCAAGAAAAAACGGAAAAAGTTCTGTATTGACGGTCACATAAAATCAGCTTGCACCGCTCACAGACTGCCACCCACCGGTTCGATTCCGGCTCCGAACCAGTGATCGGGATCACAGCAGCGGCCAACCCGGATCACAGCAGGCTGACACGGCAAACGGGACCATCAGGCATATCAGTTCACCGGACCTGCCCCCATGTCTCCAGCCCGCCTCCTCACCGCAACATTGCTCAGCCTCACCACCGGCCTGGGACTCGCCAGCACCGCTGTCGCCGCTCCCGCCTGGACCGCCCAGGATGATCAGGCGTTCGTCACCAGCTTCAGTCAGGCCTACGCTGCCCGCACCGGCCTGCTACCCGACCCGAGCCTCGTGCAGACCAGCCTCACCTGCGTCCGGGGTGCCTACAGCCAGTTGGCTGCCATCGGCACTGACGCAAACACCGCTGCCCAGTACGCGATTGCCACCTGCCAGTCCCAGCTCGCCCAGTCGGTCGCTGGCCGTTCGACCGACACCGGGGCTGGTGCCGGGACTCTCTTCAATTCCTCCGGGGATTCCAGCCTCAGCACCGATTCGCGGGGCTGCATGTACTACTCCGGTTCCTCCTTCTCGAGCAACTACTCCTTTTCCACCTGTTGACACGCCGCGCGCCCCCCCGGCGTTCTCCGGCCCGCCACACCTGTCGGACAGCACGGGATCTGACAGCCGGGAGCAGGCCCCGGTGCACCCTGAGGACAGAAGCCCTAAGGAGGCGACGACCATGCTTAATGCCGATGTCGCCTATCTGCCTCTGGATCTGCTGCTGGAGCGCTGCCGCATCGAACCGGAACACGCCTGCCGCATGCTCGCCCAGTGGGCTGATGCCCACGGTCGGGAGGGGAGGCGACGTCTGGAATCCAGCCTGGGCATCGCTCTGACCCAATGGGCCTGCGAGGCCGGTCGCCACGAGCTGGAGGGGCCACGCCGCTGAGCCGGGCCAGCAGCAACGGGACTGCTGCGGCCTGAGACGAACGCCGTCGAGATTATGGTTGCGGCAGCACGCAGACTGGTGAGCGGTGCATGAGCGCACCCCATGACATGGGCTGGCCGCGTAAGCTTCTGTTCCGATGTCCGGAGAGATTCGGGAGGAACCGCAACTATTCTCCGAGAGGCATGAAATTAGAGTCGTACGAAGCACCAGTCTTCTCCTCTCGAAAGCTCTCCAGACTCCAAGCGTGAATCTGACGGCACCCCCCGGGGCAACCCGGGGGATTTTTCTGTGAAGCTGCCGTGCTCAGGCCGCCTGACGCTGTGGGTGGAAGAGACTGCGGATCACCTCGCTCGGGCCCTGGGGCGTGACGATCACCGCATACTCCTCTCCGGCGAGGAGCACCTGACGCTGGGCGATCGCCCGGGCCTCGGGGTAGCTGTCGGCGGCGAAGGCATCGAGAAGCTGGCCGAGGGGCGAATAGAGGCGCACGTGGTAGGTCATGGCTGTTCAGCAATCCTGCTCACAGGGTATGGCGATCGCCCCGCCTGTGCCGTGTCGTCTGGAGAACTTAGGAGGAACCTGGCGCCCCCAGCCCCGGGTCAGGGGAGCAGCATTTCGAGAGGAGCCGGGATCATCGCACCGCCGCGACTGTCGAGGAACTGCACCAGCAGCAGGTAGGCCAGGGCCAGTCCGACCGAGATCACCCCGGTGAGCACCGCCACCACTTTTCCGCGTTCCATGGCTCTTCCCTAAAACTCCGATCCTACGGTGTGGTCTCAGTCCCGGTAGCGGCAGGTAAGGTCACCGTAGGCATCGATGCGGCGATCGCGCAGGAACGGCCAGATACGGCGCACCGTCTCGCTGCGCACGGGGTCCAGGCTCACCAGCAGCATCTGCTCGGCCCCGGTGCTGCCCTCCGCTAGCATTTCGCCCTGGCAGCCCGCCACAAAACTGCTGCCCCAGAACTGACTGCCCGCCGCCGCCGGGTCCGGGGACGGTTCGAAGCCGACCCGGTTGACCGCAATCACCGGCAGCCCGTTGGCCACGGCGTGGCCACGCTGCACCAGCATCCAGGCCTGACGCTGACGCTCCTGCTCCTCGGGCGTGTCGTTGGGGTCCCAGCCGATCGCGGTGGGGTAGATCAGCAGCTCCGCCCCGGCCAGGGCCATCAGCCGCGCCGCTTCGGGATACCACTGGTCCCAGCAGACGAGCACGCCCAGGCGACCGACAGAGGTATCAATGGGCGTGAAGCCGAGGTCACCAGGGGTGAAATAGAACTTCTCGTAGTAGCCCGGGTCGTCGGGAATGTGCATCTTGCGGTACTTGCCCGCAATCCGGCCATCGGTTTCGAAGACCACGGCGGTGTTGTGATAGAGCCCCGACGCCCTCCGCTCGAACAGTGAGGCCACCAGCACGATCCCCAACTCCGCCGCCAGGGCACCGTAGAACTCCGTTGAAGGACCGGGAATCGGTTCGCCCCGCTCGAACTGGGTCGTATCTTCGGTCTGGCAGAAGTAGTAGCCGCCGTGCAGTTCCGGCAGCACCACCAGCTTCGCCCCGGCAGTGGCCGCCGCCCGCACCTGATCGGCCACGTGAGCGCGATCGCGATCGGGCTGATCGGTGAAGGACAACTGCAGCAGAGCAACGGTCAGAGGAGCAGACATGGCGACAGCGGAGGACTCCGGGTTGATTATCGGGGAGCCAGCACCCCGGCGGGGAGCTGCATGGTGACGCAGTGCAGGGAGCCATGCTGCTCGACCAGAGGGCCACAGTCGACTCCGACAATCTGCCGATCCGGGAAAGCGCGGGCGATCGCCGCCAGGGCGGCCGCATCGGCCGGATCGTCGTAGGTGGGCACCAGTACAGCACCGTTCACCACCAGATAGTTGGCGTAGGTGGCGGGCAGACGCTGACCCTCCTCATCGAAGCGAGCCTGGGGCCAGGGCAGTTCGATCAGCCGGTAGGGTACTCCGGCAGCCGTGTGGAAGGTTGCCAGTTGATCAGCCATCGCCTGCAGGCTGGGGTAATGGCTATCGCTCGGGTCCGGGCAGCCCTGGTAGACGATCGTGTCGTTCGGGGCGAACCGGGCCAGAGTGTCGATGTGGCTGTCGGTGTCGTCGCCTTCGAGGGCCCCGTGGTCGAGCCAGAGCAGACGCTCGGCTCCGAGCAGGGCCAGCAGCTTCGCCTCAATCTCGGCCTGGGTCAGGTGGGGGTTGCGATTGGCTTCAAGCAGACACTCACGGGTAGTGAGCAGGGTCCCGGCGCCATCGCTCTCGATGCTGCCACCCTCGAAGATCAGGCCCACCACCTGGCGATCGCAGTTACCGAACCAGCCCTGGGCCTGGAGCCGGGCGGTGATCCGGTTGTCGTGGTTGGCGCGGAACTTCAGACCCCAGCCGTTGAAGCCGAAGTCCAGCAGGTGGGGGCGCCTCTCCCGCTCCACCGTGATCGGCCCGAAGTCCCGGGCCCAGGTGTCGTTGTTGGGCACCTCAGCGAGATGCACCTGCGACAGATCCACTCCGGCGGCGGCCAGACGGTCGCGCACCGCCGTGACCTCGGGCACCACCAGCAGCACCGGTTCGAAGCGGGCGATCGCCGCCACAATCCGGCAGAAGCAGGCCTCGACCGCCTCGAGCATGTAGGCCCAGTCGGTGTCGGCATGGGGCCAGGCCATCAGCACCCCAGACTGGGGCTCCCATTCCGCAGGGAAACGTAGCGTCATCACACAGCAAACCCGAAACAGAAGAACGAGCAGCGCAGGCTTACCCCACGCTGCTCGCAGTAATCACCCGAAGGTCTGACCCTAGTCGAGGGTCGGGGCGTCCAGGCTGGAGACCAGCGTCCCTGGGGCTGCCGCCAGCACCGGCGCGTTCGCCTGCACCGTCTGGGCCAGGGCAACGGTGGTGGCGTCGTAGAGGCCCATTGTCCACTTGGGATAGAAGCCGATCATTAGGGTCGGCACCAGCAGACAGAAGGCGATGAACAGTTCCCGCGGCTTGGCATCGCTGAAGATGTCGGCAATCTTCGGATTGGTGGCACCGAAGAAGACGCGACGGGTGAGCGAGAGCAGATACATCGGCGTCAGCACCAGACCGACCCCCGCCAGGATGATCGTCACCGTGCGGAAGGCGAGGCTGTAGTTGCTCTGGGTGAAGCCGAGGAACACGGTCAGTTCGCTGACGAAGCCGCTCATGCCGGGCAGGGCCAGGGAGGCCATGGCGACGACAGTGAACAGGGCAAAGGTGATCGGCATCTTCTTGCCCAGGCCACCCATGTCGGGAATCGACAGGGTGTGGGTACGCTCGTAGGCCACCCCGGCCAGGAAGAACATCGCGGCGGCGATCAGCCCGTGGGAGATCATCTGCAGCATCACGCCGTTGAGGCCGAGGCTGTTGTAAGCAGCGATGCCCAGCATCACGAAGCCCATGTGGGAGATGGAGCTGTAGGCAATCCGTCGCTTCAGGTTGTCCTGGGCAAAGGCGTTGAGGGCGCCGTAGACGATGTTGACGACGCCGAGGATGGCGATCGCAGGGGCGAAGCTGACGTGGGCCTCGGGCAGCATCTGCACGTTCATGCGCAGCAGACCGTAACCGCCCATCTTCAGCAGAATGCCAGCCAGGAGCATCGAGCCGGGGGCATTAGCCTCACCGTGGGCATCCGGCAGCCAGGTGTGGAAGGGGAAGACCGACAGCTTGACGCCGAAGGAGATCAGGAAACCAATGTAGAGCAGCGTTTGCAGCCAGGTGCTGTAGTGCTTGGCCCCCAGCGCCGCCATGTCAAAGGTGAACTGGCCGCCGGTGAAGGCCATGGCCAGGGCGCCGACGAGGATGAACAGGGAGGCCAGGGCCGTGTAGAGGATGAACTTGGTGGCCGCGTACTGACGCTTCTTGCCGCCCCAGATGGAAATCAGCAGGTAGACCGGAACCAGCTCCAGTTCCCAGACCACAAAGAAGAGCAGCAGATCCTGGGCGACGAAGACGGCGATCTGAGCGCTGTACATCAGCAGCATCAGGAAGTGGAACAGCTTCGGCTTCACCGTGATGTTCCAGGAGGCCAGGATTGCCAGGGTGGTGACCAGGCCGGTCAGCAGCACCATCGGCATCGATAGCCCATCCACCGCCACGGACCAGTTGAGGCCCAGCTGCGGCACCCAGGGGATGACATCCTGCATCTGCAGACCAGCCTCGGCGAAGTCGTAGTGGTTGCGGAAGGCAAACACCATCAGGATGAAATCCGCCAGGGCCACGAACAGGGAGTACCAACGGACAGTACGCCCCTGCTTGTCGGGGATCAGGGGAATCGGGAGGGCGGCCAGCAGCGGCAGGGCCACGATGGCGGTCAGCCAGGGAAATGTTTCGCTCGTCATGTCACTTCACATCGAAGCGGAGCCGGTTCACTGCCCAGGCGTTCGACTGCGACGGCGAAATTTTCGTCGCTAAGTAGAAATACCCAAGCCCCCCGATTCTATCGCGTTGCGCGAGCGATCGCGGCGGCACCCCCATCTATCCCCGGCAGCAGCTAGGTCGCCGCCGATACCGGCAGCGTTGACCCAGGCGCGTGTGAATGTTGAACGACAACGTTCCTATTTCAGCCCATCGCCCCTTAAAATTTCCGGCAACCGGGACACCCCGGTCCGCATTCAAGGCTTGGTACTGTGCTGCAAACTCAAACCCCGGCTCAGGAATCCACTCCCCAACGCTCAGTACTGCTTGCCAGCCTGCTCTGGGGCGTGCGAGCAGGAGAGCTGCCGGTGGTCGGGGACTGCGGTGAAGGGGATCTACCGCGCTCCAAGTCCTGGCTGGCACGGCGACTCGGCGTATCTCAGGCACTGATCGTCCGCTACGAGAATGCGGAGATCGACCCCTTCGAGATCCGGCTGGAGATCATCACCCGCCTGGCACGCCTGATGGGGATACCGGTGGATCATCTCGTCAGGTTCTTCGAAACCGGTAGCTTCCCGCAGCAGCCACTGGTCGGCAATCTGAGGCTCAGTTCCCGATTGGAGCAGTTGGAGCACGCAATGATTCACCTGAAACAGTCGATCATCGAAGCGACATCGGTGAGCAGCGGCAACGGTCATCCCCGGGCGTAGTGGGCATTGAGCGCGAAGCTAGGTAGCAGAAAAGCCTGTCCCGGAGGACAGGCTTCAGAGGGTAGTTCGAGTGGTCGGACCAGCCTAGCTCAGGGCGTTGACCAGGTAGTCGATGTAGGAGTTGGCTTCGTCACGGGCGTCGCCGC
>CAYZUY010000102.1:3586-8579 GCA_964481495.1 uncultured bacterium | reverse complement strand
TATCTCGCATGCCTTTATCTGAAAAATGAGCTTGAGCGTGCTGTGGTGTCAGAAACCTCAGCTCTGCAATTGAGAGCGTGTCAGGCCTGGGCTGACTCAGAACAGGTCCTTGCGGCCCCGCAGGCGGCTGAAGCTGCGGATCGGGTCGGCAGTTTCCATCGCCGCCAGCAGTTCCGGTCGGTCCCAGCGCAGGAAGGGGTTGGTGGCCTTCTCCTCGCCGAGGCGGCTGGGAACGGTGGGCTCCTCCTGCTGACGCTGCTGGCTCACCTGCTCCAGCCGTTGCCGCAGGGCCGCATTGGTGGGGTCGACCGTGATGGCGAAGCGCAGATTACCGAGGGTGTATTCGTGGGCGCAGTGCACCCAGGTGTGATCCGGTAGCTGACGGAAGCGATCCAGACTGGTTGCCATCTGCTCCGGGGTGCCCTCGAACAGCCGCCCGCAGCCGCCCGCGAACAGGGTATCGCCGCAGAACAGGTGGGCCGGGTCCGACCCGCTGCCGGGGAAGACGTAGGCAATGTGGCCACGGGTGTGACCGGGCACGAACAGCACCTCAGCCTCGCGATCGCCGAAGTGCAGGCGATCACCATCCGTCAGCTCCACCGTCTGGCCGGGGATGCGGCCCCGGTCCTCGCGACTGGCGTAGACTGCTGCCGCCGGGAAGCGGGCCAGCAGCTCGCGGTTACCGCCGACGTGGTCGCCATGGTGGTGGGTATTGAGGATCGCCGTCAGGGTCAGCCCCTGCTGCTCCAGGGCCTCCAGTACCGGTGCCGCCTCGGCCGGGTCCACCACTGCCGCCTCGCCTTCGGGCGTCACCAGCAGCCAGATGTAGTTATCGCTGAGGGCGGGCAGACGCTGAACTGTGAAGCTCATGGGGCTGGGGCGAAACGATAGCCCTTACCGTACACGCTGAGAATCAGTGGGGTCTCGCCGCTGGCGTCGATCTTGCGCCGCAGCAGCCGGATCTGGGCGGCGAGTACATTGCTACCCGGCGGGTTGCTGCCCCAGACGCCACTCAGCAGGTCCTCGTGGCTGAGAATCTGCCCGGGCTGCTGCATCAGCAGCGCCAGCAGCTGGGTTTCCTTCTCCGAGAGCTCGATCACCCGACCGGCCCGGGTAGCCACCTGATTACCCACATCCAGGCTGAGGTCGTGGGCGGTCAGGGGCGGCTGGGCCTCGCCGCTTTCGGGGGAGGGCGATCGCCGCAGCAGGGCCCGCACCCGTGCCAGCAGTTCCTTCAGTTCGAAAGGCTTGACCAGATAATCGTCCGCCCCGGCATCGAGCCCCTCCACTCGGTCATCCACCGTGTCCTTGGCGGTGAGGAAGAGCACCGGCGTGCGGGTGTCCTGGCGCCGCAGGTCACGGCAGAGGTCCACGCCCGAGCACTCCGGCAGCATCCAGTCGAGGATCAACAGGTCGTAGGGCTGCGCGAGCGCCAGCCGACGACCGCTGGCCCCATCCGCGGCCACATCGACGCGGTAGCCCTCCCGTCGCAGGACGCGACCCAGGGGCTCGGTCAGGGCCGTCTCGTCATCGACCAGCAGAATGCGCATGGTGCACCGCCGTGCGCCCTTCCTGGCGGGCCACCCGGCCGCGGGTGACCTCGGCGTAGACCAGCCAGTGGTCGTGGCCGTCCATGCGGCTGCTCACCCGGCATTCCAGGTAGGCCAGGGCATCCGCCAGAATTGGTGCCCCGTTCTCGGCCCCCAGGGTTTCGATTCCGGCGAACCGGTCGGCGCCGGGGGGGAAGCGCTTCAGGAAGTGCTTCATCAGCGGCTGGTAGTTGCCCTCCTCGAGCACGTTGAGGACGAACTCGTCGCCGACCTGGAGGAAGGACTCGATCGCCCGGTCCTTGGCGACGGCGATGCTCAGACCGAGGGGCTGGAAGCTGGCCTGGGCCACCCAGGAGGCGAGCATGGCACTCTTCACGTCGCCCCGCTGGGCCGTGACGATGTAGAGGCCGCCGCTGATTCGGCCCAGGGCTTTATCGAGGTCGGCATCCAGGGACTTCATCTGCTTGATCGTGCGATCGCGGCTCAGCCACTGGCCGAGGTCGGTGCCCGATTCCTCGCAGCGCTGGTAGTCGGCCTCGTGGGGGATGTCGCGGATGCGGATGGGCGGGAAGGCGACGTGCAGACCCAGGTTACGGAACTCCGCCAGCAGGGTGTCGATCGGTTCGTCATCGCCGCCGAAGGCATCGAAGACACCGATGCTCTGCTTCTCGTGGACGGCGCCGAGAATCGTGTTCAGGGCCAGGCGGATGCCGTCGCGGTCCGTGGCCGGAGGTGTGCCCACCACCAGCCCCTGGCAGCTGCCCGCCAGGGCCATCAGCTCCTGGGGGTCGGCGGCGCGCAGGTCGACCATCTCCACCGCCAGACCAGTCTTGGTGATGCCGCGGGCGATCGCCTGGGAGAGGCGATCGCTGTAGCCGTAGTCGCTGCAGTAGCAGACCATGACCGTGGTCTGGCTGGCCTGCCGGGCGCCGCTCCACTGGCGGTAGCGGTTGACCAGCTCCGTCAGGTTGTGGCGCAGCAGCGGCCCGTGGCCGACGGCGATGGTGCTGATGGCGGGCAGCTGGTCCATGCGCTTGAGCGCGCCGACGACGCTGCGGGCGTTGGGGGCCATCAGGCACTCGTAGTAGAAGGCGAAGTCGGCCTCGATCGCCGAGAGATCCTCATCGAAGGTCGGATCCGAGCAGTAGTGCAGACCGAAGGCATCGCAGGTGAACAGGATTTCGCTCTTCGGGTCGTAGGTGAAGATCGTGTCCGGCCAGTGGAGGTTGGGGGCGTTGAGGAACTCCAGTGTGTGGCCCAGACCCAGGTCGAGCGTCTCGCCGCTGCTGGAAGGGGCGGTGAATCTGGTTGCTGAGGAACTGCAGCGCCACCTTGGAGCCACAGACGACCACGTCGGGATTGAGGGCAACGACATCCCCGACCAGACCGCTGTGGTCCGGCTCGGTGTGGCTGACGATCAGGTAGTCGATCTCGCGCGGATCGATCAGCTCCTGCAGCTGGGCCAGCCACTGGTCGCGGAACTTCTCGTGACTGGTGTCGATCAGGGCGGTCTTCTCGCCCCGGATCAGAAAGGCGTTGTAGGTGGTGCCGTTCTGGAGGCCGAACTCGATATCGAACCGGCTGCGGTCCCAGTCGAGGGAGCGGATGGTCCGGGTTTCCGGGCCGATTTCGGCAACCTGCAGGGTGAGACGGGGGACGGTGGCAACCACGGGCGAGCCTCCGGACGGATTTCCTATAATCCTGCCGTACTTCCGCAGGGACTGCCGGTGGACCCGCAGCTGTTTCTGGCCATCGGCAACTCGCGCCTGCACTGGGCCCTCTGGCGGAACGGGCAGGTTGAGCGGCGGTGGGACTCGCCCCACTTCGATCGGGCCCTGACCGGCCCGGAGCTGGAGATGTGGCTGCGGCGATCGCCCCTGGCCGTGGGCAGTCCTCTGACTGTGGCCTCGGTGGTGCCGGCCCAGACGGCCTGTCTGCCCAGGGCGGCCGACATCCGCATCCTCGACTTAGCAGATGTGCCGCTGCAGGATCTCTACCCAACCCTGGGCCTGGATCGGGCTCTGGCCCTGCTGGGGGCGGGGCAGCACTACGGCTGGCCGGTGCTGGTGATTGATGGCGGCACCGCCCTGACCCTGACGGCGGCCCAGGAGCCCCGCTGTCTGCAGGGTGGCGCGATTCTGCCGGGGCTGGCCCTGCAGGCGCGCAGCCTCGGCCAGGGGACGGCGGCCCTGCCCGAGGTGACAGCCTGCGAACTGCCACCCCGCTGGGCCCGGCAGACCGAGGCGGCGATCGCCGGCGGTCTGCTCTACGGCCTGCGGGCCACCCTGCGCGATTACCTGCAGGACTGGTGGGCGCAGTGCCCGGGTGCCGCCGTGGTGCTCACCGGCGGCGATGGGCCGCTGCTGCGATCGCTGCTGACGGACCTGCCCCTCAGCCTCGATCCGGATCTGCTGTTCCGGGGGATGGCGGCTGTGCTGGCCTCCCCCGTGGACCCTAGCGGTTGAGGGGGTAGTCGACGTTGGTGATCCGGTTGTTCTGGTCGAAGCTGATGAACAGCTGGTCGTTCATGCGGCTGAACTTGATGTTGACGATGGCCAGGGTCAGACCGGGGGCATCGCCCTGGATGATCGCGATGTCCTGGATCTTGCTGAAGCTGCCGGCCTGGGTGATCAGGTTCTTCCAGCCCTGTTCCACCCGGCTGGGCAGGATATCCACCTTGGCCAGGGGGCTGATCAGGGCCCGGGCTCCGGCGTAGTCACCCTTGGCCATCGCCTGGATGAACTGCACCGCCACGGCTTCCGCCGGCTCGATGTCCCCCGGCAGGTCATAGCCGAGCACATTGCCGCTGGGGTCGAAGATCAGCAGCATCGGCTTCGGTCCCTGGGCGGTGCGGAAGCTGGCTTCGACAATGCTGGAGGCACTGCCACGGGAAATCTTTGTGAGCTCGTAGCCCTTGGTGGGGCCGAGCTTGGCCAGGGCCTGATCCCGGAACTGCATCGAGCGCTCCTTGGTGACGGTCTGGCGCAGCCCCGGCGTCAGCATGCCGTAGGTGACAGCGATGTCCTTGGAGACGAAGGCATTGAGGAAGCGCACAGCCCGGTTGCTCAGGTCCACGATGGCAGCGTTCGGAGCGCTGGCCGCGGCTGTGTGGGCCGGACAGGTGGTGCCGCTGGGGCAGGCGATCGCCGCCGACTGACTCAGCAGAGCCGGGGCGGTGCTCATCAGGGTGGCACTCAGGCCAAGCAGGCCAAGACGGGTCAGGCGATTCATGCGGGCGCTTCCGAAACTCGCAGTCATGCTATCAGAGCTGTCCCGGCTGCCCGGGCCCGGGGGACGGTTTGTAAAGGAAAGCCAGTCGTCTGACCGATCCGGTGCGGCTCGCCCCTAGAACAGGACATCGACCCTCGACAGTTGTCCTATGGCCAAGTTCCTGCCCCTGTGCCTGGCATCCGTGCTGGGATGGGGCGTCGCCGCTGCTCTGC
>CAYZUY010000102.1:0-3576 GCA_964481495.1 uncultured bacterium | reverse complement strand
ACGAGGCCATCTACACCCTCTACGAGGGCGTCGGCACGGTGGAGGCCATCGACAGTTCCGTGTTCACCCTCTACCGCCACCGCATCGACGGTAAGGAAGTGTTCTCGGTCCGTTTGGCGGACAAGCCGGATCAGCGGGCCCAGGTCTGGGACGCGGCCCGGAAGGACTGGGTGCCCCTGGAGCGGATCGGCCTCAACTTCACGACCAATGAGCTCTGCTTCGATGGCGATCGCCTCTGCGTGGTCAACCCCAACTTCTTCGACAGCATCCGGCCGACGATGAAGCACCCCGATCGTCAGCGGATCCGCGCCACCTTCGATAGCAAGGGTGAGCTCGATGCCGTCTGCTACGACCAGGGCTGCGACAAGTCGCTGTAGGGGAGAATCCGATGCGCAGATCAGTAGCAGTTCTCTGCCTGGGGCTGATGGGCCTGACGGCTCTGCAGCCCCTGGCCCTGGCCCAGCGGGGGCGTGGTGGTGGTGGAGGCGGCGGTGGGTTTTCGCGGCCCTCGGGGGGTGGCGGTGTTTCCCGCCCGGCCCCGTCCGCTCGTCCGGCGCCCGCTGCCCGACCCTCCCCCGCCGCTCGCCCCTCCGGTGGTAGTGGCTTCTCCCGACCCTCCGGGTTCGACCGCGGGAATGCCCGGCCTGCAGGTGGTTGGCAGACCAATGTCAACCGACCCCAGACCCGTCCGGCGGTTCAGCCCCGTCCGTCCGGGCCGGGCCTGAACCGGCCGACGACCTTCGACCGACCCGGCACCGGCATCAACCGTCCCAGCAATGGCCTGAATCGTCCGTCCACCCTGGATCGCCCGGGGACGGGCATCAATCGGCCGGGAATCGGCGATCGCCCCAATGGTCTGAACCGCCCCTCGACTCTCGACCGCCCCGGTACCGGTATCAACCGTCCGGGAATCGGCGATCGCCCGGGAACCGGTCTCGGACGCCCCGGCATCGGTGACCGTCCGGGCAATGGCCTGAACCGTCCCGGCACCGGTGTGAACCGGCCGGGGGTCGGGGCCTGCAGCGGCCGCGGCAACTGCAACGCGACCCTCACCCGCCCCGTCAACCTCACCAACACCACCCCGCGCCCCACCTGGGGCGGGGCCGGGGCTGGCTGGGCCGGGGCCCGCCCCTGGGGCTGGGGCTGGTACGGTGGCGGCGGCTGGTACGGCGGCTGGGGCTGGTGGGGCGCCAATGCGGCCCTCTGGGGGCTCACCACCCTGACCTCGGCGGCGATCATCGGCAGCGCCATCAACAGTGCGATCAGCACCAATACCAGCTACATTGCGGTGCCCAACAGCACCTACCAGTTGCTCTACGGCTCGGTGCAGCCGGTGGATGCGAACAACATCAGCTTCGCCTTCACCTACGAGGGGCAGACCTACCAGGCCACCGCCGATTGCCGCAACGGCTTCCTGAACGGGTCGCCGCCGAGTGCGCCAGCGGAGGCGGAACTGATGAACGCCGCCTGTCAGGTGGCCTTCGGCAGCTTCTGAGGCGGCGATCGCCTGTCCCACGGTCGCCCCAGGCGGCTGTGGGACAATTGCCGTTGGCCCCTGTCTGCTTCTGGAGAACGTCCCCGTGGAGTCCCGCTACACCCCCGCTGCCATCGAAGCCAAGTGGCAGCAGCACTGGTCCGACCAGGGCCTCGATCGGACTCCCGACGCCAGCGACAAGCCGAAGTTCTACGCGCTTTCGATGTTCCCCTACCCCAGCGGCAAGCTGCACATGGGGCACGTGCGCAACTACGTGATCACCGACGTGATCGCCCGCCTCAAGCGCAAGCAGGGCTACCGGGTGCTGCACCCGATGGGCTGGGATGCCTTCGGTCTGCCCGCCGAGAACGCCGCTATCGATCGGGGTGTGCATCCGGCCAAGTGGACTTATGAGAACATCGCCCAGATGCGGGAGCAGCTGAAGCAGCTGGGGCTCTCCATCGACTGGGACCGGGAAGTCGCCACCTGCTCCCCCGAGTACTACAAGTGGAGCCAGTGGATCTTCCAGCAGTTCCTCAAGGCTGGGCTGGCCTACCAGAAGGAATCGGCGGTCAACTGGGACCCGATTGACCAGACGGTGCTGGCCAACGAGCAGGTCGATTCCGAAGGCCGCTCCTGGCGCTCCGGGGCCAAGGTGGAGCGCAAGCTGCTGCGCCAGTGGTTCTTCAAGATCACCGATTACGCCGAACAGCTGCTCCAAGACCTCGACCAGCTCCAGGGCTGGCCGGAGCGGGTACGCACCATGCAGGCCAACTGGATCGGCAAGTCCACCGGTGCCTATCTGGAGTTCCCGGTGGTCGGCAGCGATGCCAAGGTGGCGGTGTTCACCACCCGCCCCGACACGGTCTACGGCGTCAGCTACGTGGTGCTCGCACCGGAGCATCCCCTGGTGGCGGCGGTGACCACCCCCGAGCAGGCGGATGCCGTGGCAGCCTTCCAGGATCTGGTCTCGGGTCAGAGCGAACTGGAACGCACCGCCGAGGACAAACCGAAGCGGGGCGTGCCCACGGGCGGATTCGTCACCAACCCCTTCACCGGCGAGCAGGTGCCGATCTGGATTGCCGATTACGTGCTGGTGGAATACGGTACCGGTGCGGTGATGGGCGTGCCCGCCCACGATGTGCGGGACTTCGCCTTTGCCCGCCAGTACGAACTGCCGGTGAAGCGGGTGATTGCGCCCGAGGGGGCGGATCCGGCGGCCTACGACGGTCAGGCCTGGACCGAGCCCGGCGTGATGCTCAACTCCGGCCGCTTCGATGGCCTGCCCTCCACCGAGGCGAAGGGGGCGATCACTTCCTATGCCGAGGAACAGGGCTGGGGTAAGGCCCGCGTGCAGTATCGGCTGCGGGACTGGCTGATCTCGCGGCAGCGTTACTGGGGTTGCCCGATTCCGGTGATCCACTGCGACGACTGCGGCGCCGTGCCCGTGCCCGAGGACCAGCTGCCGGTGCAGCTGCCGGAGAACGTCGAGTTCAGCGGTCGTGGCCCCTCGCCCCTGGCGCAGCCGCCGGACTGGATCAACGTTCCCTGCCCCTGCTGCGGCAAACCGGCGCGCCGGGAAACCGACACCATGGACACCTTCATCTGCTCGTCCTGGTACTACCTGCGCTACTCCGACGCCACCAACCCGGATGAGGTGTTCGCCAAGGCCAAGGTCGACGACTGGCTGCCGGTGGATCAGTACGTTGGCGGGATCGAGCACGCGATTCTGCACCTGCTCTACAGCCGCTTCTTCACCAAGGTGCTGCGCGATCGCGGTCTGCTCAGCTTCGATGAGCCCTTCAAGCGTCTGCTCACCCAGGGCATGGTCCAGGGTCTGACCTACAAGAACCCGAAGACCGGCAAGTACATCCCCTCGGATCTGATTACCGATGCGACGGCACCGGTGGACCCCGAGACCGGAGATCCGCTGGAGGTCTTCTACGAGAAGATGTCCAAGTCCAAGTACAACGGGGTCGATCCGGCGGCGGTGCTCGAGAAGTACGGGGCCGATACCGCCCGCATGTTCACCCTGTTCAAGGCCCCGCCGGAAAAGGATCTGGAGTGGGATGCTGCGGATGTGGAGGGGCAGTTCCGCTTCC
>CAYZUY010000101.1:7002-8631 GCA_964481495.1 uncultured bacterium | reverse complement strand
GCAGGTCCGCAACCGGGCCGACGCCGCCCAGGTGCATCGCGATCTGGAGGCAGCCGGGCTACCGAGTCTCGACCTCACCGACGACGAACTGAGCAAGCTGCATCTGAGGCACATGGTGGGCGGGCGATCGCCCGCCGTCGGCAGCGAACTGCTCTACCGCTTCGAATTCCCAGAACGCCCCGGCGCCCTGATGCGCTTCGTGGCGGCACTGCGCCCGGACTGGAACATCAGCATCTTCCATTACCGCAACCACGGCGCCGACTACGGGCGCATCGTCGTTGGCCTGCAGGTCCCGCCCGAGGAACGGGAAGACTTCCATCACTTCCTCGACGACCTGGGCTACCGCTACTGGGATGAAAGCACCAACCCCGCCTACGACCTGTTCCTGGGGGCTCGACCGGTCGTCGGGAACGCACCAGCAGCAGCGCATTCGGATTAGTAACTGGAGCCGCCGATGGTTTTCATTGCTTGTTAACCTCTGCTTAAGAAACCACTCCAGTGGCCAGGCCCGCCACTGAAGCATGAGTCATGCGATCCCCATGGTTCAACCTCAGCCGACTGCTGGTGCAGCTGCGCCATCTGATCTGCCGTGGCCTCTACGAAGGCCAGAATGCACTGGTGGACCTGCTCAAGTGCGCCTGGGACCTCACCGGCTGTCCTGAGCCAGCCTGGATGCGGGATGACCCGGGGGTATTGGTCGACGGCCCTGCCGATGCACCGGCCACAATCCTTCTGGCACCTGGCTCCTCGGAACCGGCCGACAGCCGGTTCATGCGGACCCTGGCCCGGGGCCTGGCACGCAAGGGTTGGCGGGTGATCCGCTTTGACTATCCCAATGTCCGGCAGCGGCGCTTCAGACCCATCTATGGACGGCGGCAGCGGCAGCCTGACTCACCGGAGCGCTGTGAGGCGGCTTTTCTTGCGGAAATTGAGGCGATTCAGGCTTCCAGTCCCCTGTTCATCGGCGGCAAGTCCCTGGGCGCAATGACAGCCACCCACATTGCCAACCCCAGCCGAGTCATGGGCTGCATCTGTTTCGGCTATCCCTTTCACAACTACCGGAAGCCGGGCCGTCAGGGCTACCGGTTCGCCCACCTGGCCAGACTGCGAACCCCGACTCTGATCGTCCAGGGGACCCTGGACGAATACGGCGGACCGGAGCAGGTTGCGGGATATGCGCTGGCTCCCACCATCCGCATCCATTGGCTCCAGGGCTGCGACCACAAATACCAGACCCACACACCCCAGCCCGTCACCTCGCAGCCCATAGCTGAAGCGATCGCAACCGCGGATGCCTTTATCCGGGAACAACTGATGCGTGGGCCCGCGACAGCGATCTGAAACGCTCCGCAGACACAGGAAATCGGCGTCCCGCCGCAGGGGCCGGACGCCGAAACCAAGCTCAAGAGACTACGGACGGCTCTAACCTTCGCCGCCCTCTCCGCCTTCACCGCCCTCATCCGAGGAGGGGGCGGATTTCTGCTGGTCCGGTGCAGCCTGGGGCGTGCTCGGGGCGGACTGCTCCAGCTTCGGCGGCTCATCGCCTTTCTCACCCTCGGTGCCCTGCGGTGCGCCGCAGGCCGTCATACCGGCCGCCAGACCCAACGCCAGAAACAGTTCAACGGATTT
>CAYZUY010000101.1:0-6902 GCA_964481495.1 uncultured bacterium | reverse complement strand
CTGATCAGTCTGGCCCTCTGGGGACCGGGCGATCGCCTGCCCGCCGCCAGCACCGAAATCCAGCCTTACGTCCTGGAAGCCCTGGCCGCCACCACCCTGGAGGCCGTCCCCGCCGATCGGGTTGCCGCAGAGTCAGCCTCTCCGGGGCTGCGCGGCGAGGTGCTGCTGTCCATCGTCGGCTGTCGGCGGGTCTCCAGCCGCCTGCTGAAGCTGCTGGTCTGGCTGGGCTCCCGCTTCGGAGCCCCCACGCGCCAGGGCTGGGAAGTGGATCTGCCCCTGTCCCACCAGACCCTGGCGGAGCTGATCGGCAGCACCCGCGCCACCATCACCCGGCTGCTCAAGCAGTTAGAGCAGGAGGGACACCTGCGCCGGGGCCTGGGACAATCCCTGGTGATTGTCGATACCGGCCTGCGGCCATGCGCCTGACCCTGGATGCGCTGCTCACCCCGGAGCAGCTGACCAGTCTGCTGACGGACCTCCGGGACGGGGAGTGGGTCGACGGCCAGCAGACCGCCGGGTGGCATGCCCGCGCTGTGAAGCGCAACCGACAGCTCAGCCGCCGGGGCCCGCACTACGCCCGCGCCAGTGAGCAGATGGTGGCCCTGCTGCGATCGCAGCCGCTGATTCAGGCCGCCATCCAGCCCCGGCAGATCCACTCGCTGCTGTTCAGTCGCTACGGCGAAGGGATGGAGTACGGCCGCCACGTCGATAACGCCTTCATGGGCGACCGGGGCCAGTTCCGCTCCGATATCTCGTTCACGATCTTCCTCAGTGACCCCGACGACTACGCAGGGGGTGAGCTGGTGATCGAGGACGGCTGCGAAGAGCACAGTTACCGGCTCGCTGCCGGGTCGATTCTGCTCTACCCCTCCTCCAGCCTGCACCGGGTCGCCCCCGTCACTCGGGGCGAGCGCTGGGTCTGCGTCGGCTGGATCGAAAGCCGCATCCGCGACCCCCACCAGCGGGAGATTCTCTTCGATCTCGACACGGTGCGCCGCACACTGTTCGCCCGCGAGGGCAAGTCGGAACTGTTCGACCTGCTCAGCCGCAGTCACAGCAATCTGCTGCGCCTCTGGGGCGAATAAATAAGGGCGATCGCCGCCGCTACAGGTGCAGTTCGGTGTGCTGGGTGCGGCGCAGCTGACGCGCCAGCAGCAGTACCGGCAGCAGGGCGGTGAGCAGAATCGTCAGGGCCGGAGCCGCTGCCTCCGCCAGCCGCTCGTCCGAGGCGTACTGATAGACCCGCACTGCCAGGGTGTCGTAGTTGAAGGGACGCATCACCAGGGTGGCAGGCAGCTCCTTGATCACATCCACGAACACCAGCAGCAGCGCCGAGAACAGGCTGCCCCGCAGCAGCGGCAGATGGATACGGCGCAGGGTGCCCAGGGTCGATTCCCCGAGACTGCGGGAGGCCTCATCCAGACTGGGGCGGATCTTCTCGAGACCGGACTCGATGCCCGAGAGCGCCACCGCCAGGAAGCGCACCAGATAGGCGAACACCAGGCCGACCAGGGAGCCGCTCAGCACCGCCCGTCCCTCGGGCGAGAGCAGCGACAGCAGGCGATCGCCCACTCCCAGCACCAGCAGAATCCCCACCGCCAGCACCGACCCCGGCACCGCGTAGCCGAGGGAAGCAATGCGTACGCAACTGCGGATCAGCCGGGTGGGCTGCAGGCGACGGGCGTAGGCCAGGGCCACCGCCAGAACCACCGCCAGCAGGGCCGACAGCGTCGCCAGCCCGAGGGTATTGCGCAGCAGCTGCCCGAAATCGTTGTCCGGCACCATGTCGGGGTCGAGGGGCTGTAGCTGCAGGTGCACCAGCACGCCCAGGGGCAGGGCCAGGGCCAGCAGCAGTGGCAGCAGGCAGGCCAGGGTCGCCAGCCAGCCCCAGCCCCCCCGTAGTTCAATCAGGGGCGGGGCCTGACGACCGCCCGGGGTATCGAAGAAGCGCGCCTGACGGCGGGAGGCCCGCTCCAGCAGAATCAGCGCCAGGGCGAACAGCATCAGCAGGCCCGCCAGCTGGGCCGCACCGGTGCGATCGCCCAGCCCCAGCCAGGTGCGGTAGATGCCGGTGGTGAAGGTCTCGACGCCGAAATACTGCACGGTGCCGAAGTCGCTCAGGGTCTCCATCAGGGCCAGAGCCAGCCCGGCACCGATGGCCGGTCGGGCCAGGGGCAGCGCCACCCGCCGGAAGGCAACCGGAAAGCTGCAGCCCAGTCCCCGGGCTGCCTCCAGGGTGCGGCTCGACTGGCCGAGGAAACTCGCCCGGGTGAGCAGATAGACGTAGGGGTAGAGGGTGAGGCTGAACAGGGCGATCGCCCCGCCCAGGGAGCGGATCTCCGGAAACCAGTAGTCCGTCGGCGACTGCCAGCCGAAGCTGTCCCGCAGGGCCGTCTGGATCGGGCCGCCGTAGTCGAGCAGATCCGTGACGGTGTAGGCCAGCAGGTAGGCGGGCACCGCCAGGGGCAGCAGCAGTGCCCCGTCCAGCCAGACACGACCTGGGAAACGGCAGAAGCTGACCAGGGCCGCCGTCGGCACCCCCAGCAGCGACACGCCCAGCCCCACCCCCAGCATCAGCGCCAGGGAATTGCCGACGTAGCGGGGCAGAGAGGACGCTAGCGCCAGCCAGGCGCCGGGGCCCGAGCCCACCAGACTGGAGAGCACCACCAGCACCGGCAGGGCCACCAGCAGGGCAACGGCGATCGCCCCCAGACTGCCGAGGGGCGGCAGCGGCCAGCGGCGCAATCCCCGAACGTCGGACCCGGGCCCGGACTGTGTCACGTGGTCTTCCCGAAAAACAGCGGCAATTCTATTGAGAGTATCTTGCAGTAGGTCTAGACTGGAAGCAGAATCCCCATCCCTCGGACCCCCCTGGCCCATGACTGCTGCGGTCCTTCTGCACCTCGACGGCATCCGGAAAACCTATCCCGGGCGGCCCCGGCCCGCAGTCGACGACATCTCCCTCAGTCTGGCCCCCGGTGAAATTCTCGGTCTGCTGGGTCCCTCCGGTTGCGGTAAGACCAGCTTGTTGCGACTGATTGCCGGGTTCGTCAGCCCGGAGCAGGGCCGGATTCAGCTGGGCGATCGCTGTCTGGCCGAGGGTGGCCGCGCCGTCCCCCCGGAACAGCGGCGCATCGGCATGGTCTTCCAGGACTACGCCCTCTTCCCCCACCTGTCGGTGCTCGACAACGTCAGCTTCGGCCTCCGGGGTCGGGCGGCCCGGGAACGCAGCCTTGAAGTGCTTGAGCTGGTCGGTCTGCTGCCCCTGGCTCGCTGCTACCCCCACGAACTCTCCGGCGGTCAGCAGCAGCGGGTTGCCCTGGCCCGGGCCCTGGCCCCCTCGCCGCCGCTGATTCTGCTCGATGAGCCCCTGAGCAATCTGGACGTGCAGGTGCGCCTGGAACTGCGCGAGAAGATGCGGCGCATCCTCAAGCAGGCCGGTGCCACGGCGATTCTGGTCACCCACGACCAGGAGGAGGCCATGGCCATCTGCGACCGGGTTGCCGTCATGCAGGCCGGCCGGATCGAGCAGTGCGATCGCCCGGAAGTGCTCTACACCCGTCCGGCCACCCGCTTCGTGGCCGAATTCGTCACCCAGGCGAACTTCCTCGGGATCGAGCGTCAGGGCCGTGACCGGGTGCGTTCCGCCCTGGGCGACTTCCAGCTGCCCGACGGCTGCAGCCTGGGTGAGGACGCCGTCCTGATGCTGCGTCAGGAGGATGTGCAGCTGATTCCCGACCCCCAGGGCAGCACCCTGATCCAGGACCGTCAGTTCCTGGGACGGGAGCACCGCTACTTCCTGGAACTGCCCGACGGCACCGAACTGCAGGTCCTGGCCTCCGCCCAGCGCTGTCTGGAGATCGGCTCCCGGGTCAGCCTGCGGCTTTACCCCGGCAGTCCGCTGCTCTTCCCCCACCGGCTGCCCCTGGAACCGGTGGCGGAAACTCCGGCGCTCCACCCCTGAGCGGAAGGGCAGATTACAGATTCCGGCCCCGGCACAAAGCCCTGGCTATGATGCGGACGGTCCACCGGGCGGAATGCCCCCAAGGAGCCGCACCATGGCGGAAACCGTTGCCCTGCTCGCGGATACGCTGGCGACCCTGGCAGAGCTGGCCACCGAGCTCGACTGCGAGGAGCTGACCCTGGTGACCCGGATGATGCACCAGGCAGCAGACCTTCACTGGGACAGCGACCCGCGTCTGGCCCACCATCTCTGGGCGGTGGCCTCCCAGCGTCTGCGCGGGCTGATGGAGGAGAACCCCGAACTGCGGCAGCAGCTGATGGCGCGCGCTTTTGTGCCGGAAGGCCCCGCAGTACCGACGGAGCGGACCCGCAGCCGCTCGACACGCACCCGTCGCATTCCTCGGCAGGTGGGCAGCAGCGGCAAGGGCTATGCCGGTGGCATGATCAGCTGGTGAAGCGGCCCCAACGGCACCGAATGCCGCCGTTTCCCTATGCAAGCGATTGGGAATTGGGAATTGTTCCGCCCCTCGCCACCGGGATAAGGTGAGAGTTGAGCCATCAACCCCAGCCGCTGAACGCCATGCAGACTTCCACGCTCACCCACCTGAAGCAACTGGAAGCCGAAAGTATTCACATCATCCGGGAGGTCGTCGCCGAGTTCGAGAACCCGGTAATGCTGTATTCCATCGGCAAGGACTCGTCGGTGATGCTGCATCTGGCGCGCAAGGCCTTCTATCCGGCCAAGCCGCCCTTTCCGCTGATGCATGTCGACACCGGCTGGATTTTCCGCGACATGTACGACTTCCGGGAACGGATGGCGCGCGAGTCCGGCATGGAGCTGATCGTCTACACCAACGAGGAAGCCCGGGCCCAGGGCATCAATCCCTTCGACCACGGCAGCAAGGTGCACACGGATCTCTACAAGACCGTGGCCCTGCGTGATGCCCTCGACAAGTACCGCTTCGATGTCGCCTTCGGCGGTGCCCGCCGGGATGAGGAGAAATCCCGGGCCAAGGAACGGGTCTATTCCTTCCGCGATCGCAACCACCGCTGGGACCCCAAGAACCAGCGCCCCGAGCTCTGGAACATCTACAACGGCCGCATCCACAAGGGCGAAAGCATCCGCGCCTTCCCGATCTCCAACTGGACCGAGCTGGACGTCTGGCAGTACATCTATCTGGAGAACATTCCGATCGTGCCGCTCTACTACGCCGAGGAGCGACCGATTGTGATGCGCGACGGCATGAAGATCATGGTCGACGACGATCGCATGCCCCTGGAGCCGGGTGAAACCCCCAGTCAGGAATGGGTCCGCTTCCGCACGCTCGGCTGCTACCCGCTCACCGGGGCGGTCGAGTCGAGGGCCCGGACGCTGCCGGACATCATTCAGGAAATGCTGATGACCCGCACCAGCGAACGTCAGGGTCGGGTGATTGACCACGACAGTTCAGCATCGATGGAGCAGAAGAAGCGCGAGGGCTACTTCTAGGCCCCTACTTTTCGGTTCCCTTCCTCAGCCTCACCACTGAGAATTGAATGCTGGGATAACCACAGCCATTCCAGCATTTTGACTGCGTAAAGAAACCGCCAAAATATCTGCGGATCAACCCATAGAGATAACAAATCCCGTTCATTCACAAAAATCTATAGAGCCGGACATAGCGACGGCAGTACATGCATAGATTTTTCCCTAGGATGGAGTCAGTAGCCTGCCTGGACCGGGAGAAATAGCTCCCGACCGCTGACTGCCCTGAAGGTTCATATACCTGAGAAACCGATCCCTGCCGCAGCTGTCATCGATACGGCTGCGGCACTTTTCTGTATCTGGCCACAACACTCGCCTTCTCCCCAGTGACCCATAGGGATCTGCAATACCCAGCCATAATCTTTTTCTATAGAGCACCAATAGATAACTCGAGATTTTCCATAGACCTTCCTCTAGGATAGAAACAGCAGGCCGCTCGGCCTGGGAGTGAAACCTCCCGACCGCTGGCCGCCCTGCCGGTCTTCTGCCATCCATCTCCTCTTCAGCACGTCCCTATGAACGCGACTGAACACGCCTCCCGCACGACCGACAGCATGCGTGCCTATCTCTCGGAAATTGGCCGCTTCCCCCTGCTCAGTCATGCCGAGGAAATCACCCTGGGCAAACAGGTCCAGCAGCTGATGACGCTGGTGGAAACCCGGGAAGCTCTGGTTGAACGGCTGGGGCGCGAACCGGAACCCGAGGAATGGGCTGCCGAAGCAGCCCTGACGGTCGATGAGCTGCAGACGCTGGTGCGCCAGGGTGAACTGGCGAAGCGTCGGATGATCGAAACCAATCTGCGACTGGTGGTCTCGGTCGCCAAGAAGTATCAGAAGCACAATGTCGATCTGCTCGACCTGATTCAGGAAGGTGGCATCGGTCTGCAGAAAGGCATCGAGAAGTTCGATCCGACCAAGGGCTATCGCCTCAGTACCTACATCTACTGGTGGATTCGGCAGGCGGTGACGCGGGCGATCGCCGAGAAGGGACGCACGATCCGCCTCTCCTTCCAGATGAGCGAGAACCTGATCAAACTGCGTCAGGCCCAGCGGGAACTGTTCCAGACCCACGGTCGCCAGCCGACGATTCCGGAACTGGCCGCCGCCCTCGACCGCACCCCCAGCTACATCCAGAACCTGCTGGAGAAGTCCCGCAATCCGATGTCGCTGAACCTGCGGGTGGGCAGTGAGCTGGACGCCGAACTGGGTGATCTGCTCGAGGATGAAGGCACCACCCCCGAGGAGTTCGCCGCCCGGGAAGGTCTGCGCCAGGACATCGAGCAGGTGATTGATCAGCACCTCAGCCGCCTGCAGCGACAGGTGCTGATCCTCCGCTACGGCTTCGGCGGCGAGGACCCGATGACCCTCAAGGAAATCGGCAAACGACTGGGCATGGGCCGCGATCGCGTCAGTCA
>CAYZUY010000100.1:7961-8653 GCA_964481495.1 uncultured bacterium | reverse complement strand
ATCTGCTGCTCGATCCGCTTCTGGCTGGCGATCGCCGTCGCCACGGCCTGACGCAGCTTGATCAGGTCCTCCTGCATGTCCGTCAGGGACTGCTCCAGAATCTTCTCCGGGTCCTCGGCCTTGCTGACCAGATCGTTGAGATTGGCGCGGACAACGCGACTGACGCGGTCAAACAGTCCCATGGTGGAGAGCCGAATCGGCAAAGACAGTTGGCACAAGTTTAGCAATGGGCTATGTCCCTGACCCAGGGGGGGCTTTCCCTACAATGGGCGGCGGAGAACCCGAAGGACCCGATGGACCCGCAGCGTCTCGACGGACTGCTCGGCCGCTATCGGCAGCAGGCGATCGCCGCAGCCCCGTCGCCGCTGCAGCAGGTGCGCGATGTCTGGCCCACCGTGGTCGGGGAGCTGCTGGCCCAGAAGACCCGGCCGACGAGCGTCCAGCAGCAGGTGCTGCGGGTGGCCACCGCTTCGCCCACCTGGGCCCAGAACCTGAGCTTCGAGCGACACCGCATTCTCGAGCGGCTCAACGCCGCCACCGGCCTCGACCTGAGCGACATCCGCTTCAGCAGTGGCCGCTGGCGCGAGACTCCCCTGCCGCCGCCACCGCTTGATTCCGACCTGCAGCGCCAGGCCTGGGCGCAGCATCCCAGTCTGGGTACCGGTTCAGCGGGTGATCGTCATGGATGGCAA
>CAYZUY010000100.1:0-7951 GCA_964481495.1 uncultured bacterium | reverse complement strand
CAACTCTGCCCCCGCTGCCGGGTGGCAGCCCCACCGGGAGAACTGCAGCGCTGGGGCTGCTGCAGCCTCTGTGTGCGTGGCGACTGGGCCGACCCGGTTCCGGCGGAGCCGCGATAATGCGGGGGTTGTCCGTTCCCGCTGCCATGCCCGCGACGCTGACCCTGGATGCCGCCACCGTTGACGCTCTCGATCTGCGGGGCCTTGAAGTGCTGCTGCCCCTGACGGCAGTACCCTTCCCCCTGGCAGCGCACGAGCAGAGCCTGAGCTTCGCCTTCGAGCTGCCCCGGGACCCCCAGGATCCGCGCGAGTGGTCGGAGCTGCCGGAACTGCGCCTCTGGTTCCTGCGGGCCGATAGCCGCTATCCCTGGCTGCCGCTACTGCTCGACTGGAAAGCTGGAGAACTGGCCCGCTACGCCGCCATGCTGGTGCCGCACCAGTTCCACCCCGTCGAGGGCATTCAGTTCAACCCCGAGGCGCTGGAACTCTGGATGATGCAGAAGATCTTCGTCTGCGCCGACTGGCTGCGGGCCCAGGGACTGGACGGCACCGCCCGTCTCAGGGCCATGGCCCAGATGCTGGGATACGAACTCGAGGAGGCCTTCTTCAGCCAGCTGGGCTGACACTGCGCCAGAGGAACCAGCCGCCCATCACCAGCATCAGCAGTTGGAACAGCCGTCGCACCCAGAGGTCCGGCAGTTTCGGCAGTAGCCGTGTGCTGGCCTGGGTGCCAAGCAGGCCACCCAGCCCCAGCAGCAGCCCCGGCATCCAGGCGACGTTGTGCTGCAGCGCCTGGGTGAGGGTGGCAGCGATGGCGGTGAGGATGATCACCCCGAGGCTGTTGCGCACGGCCTCTTTCATCGGGGTACCCAGCAGCAGCACCTGCAACGGCACCATCACCGCGCCACCGCCGATGCCGAACAGGCCCGCCAGCAGACCGCCCAGTCCGCCGGTGATCCAGGTGCCGCCCCGGCGGGCCGGGGCTGAGGTTTCGCTGTCGTCCAGACTGCGCCGCAGCTCCACCAGACCGATGTTGCTCAGGTAGAGCACCGTCAGGCCGACCATCAACCAGCTGGGGGGCAGCAGCACCGTCAGTCGCGAGCCGATCGGGGCGGTGAGCAGGGCGGGCAGGCCGAGGGCAAGAATCTGCCGACCGTCGAAGAAGCCCAGACGCCGGTTCTGCAGGGTGCCTGCCAGGGAGGTGAGCAGAATGGCCCAGTTACTGGTGGCGATCGCCACTACCGGTCCGTAGCCCAGGGCCACCAGCGTCGGCACCAGCAGGGTGCCACCGCCGATACCCAGCAGCCCGGCGAGAATCCCGGCCGCCACCCCGGCCAGCAGCAGTTCCAGTGCTGTCATAGTCATCTCCTCGCCAGCCTCTGTAGTCTGGCGGAAGGGGTGCGGAGGCGTCGAGTGGGAACGGAACCGGTCTGGTGGCTGCTGCCGGGGCTGCAGCTGCCCGGAGATTTGCAGATGGCCCTGGACCAGTGGCTGCTGGAGCAGCACCGGCTGGGAGTGATTCCCCCCTGCCTGCGCTTCTACCGCTGGAGCCGACCGACCCTGAGCCTGGGGCATCATCAGCACCGCTGGCCCGCCGACTGGGCCGCGATTCCCGGGCTGGACTGGGTGCGCCGCCCCAGTGGTGGGCGGGCTGTGCTCCACAGCGGCCGGGACCTCACCTACGCTCTGGTGGGGTCAGGCTGGGGCGGCGATCGCCGCCGGGCCTACGCCCAGCTCTGCCGCTTTCTGATCGCGGCATTCCGGGACCTGGGGGAACCGCTGAGCCTCGGTCACCAGCCCCCCCGGGGCGATTCGCCCAACTGCTTCGCCCGGGCTACGGCGGCGGATCTGACCACCGCCGCCGGGCTCAAGCGCATCGGCAGTGCCCAGACCTGGCAGGGAGACTGCCTGCTCCAGCACGGCGAGATTCTCCTGGGGGCGGATGCCGACCGCTGGCGATCGCTGTTCGGCGAGGCGCCACCGGCCCCAGGCCCCACAGGTCCTCAGGTTGAGCAGGCTCTCACCGAGGCAGCCCGGGTCAGCTTCGGCATCCGGCTGGAGCCGTTCCCGGGCGATCGCCTGCCCTGGGACGAACTGCTGGCGCGACGCTCCCGGTTCGCGCTCGATCCGATGACCGTAAATTCACGCAATCGGGAACCCTGATCACTGTCGACGGTGCCTGCGCGTAGCACCGCCTGTAGCCGCCCCCGGTTCCCGGCACTGGGACGAACCGGGGGCGGCCTGTATCGTAGGGCTGCATTGCCCCCTGGACCTGGGATGCGCTCACGTCGCCTGCTGCTGATCGCCGCTGTCGGTACCCTGCTGGCCATCAGTTGCCCGGCCATCAGCCAGCCTGAGGAACCGGTGCGGGTCAGCTGTCTGGGGGACAGCATCACCTACGGCTGGGAACTGCCGAAGGGCCAGCGCGGCCAGCTCAACTACCCGGGACAGCTGCAGCAGCTGCTGGGCGATGGCTATCGGGTCGCCGGTTTCGGGTATGCGGGCGCAACCGTGCAGCGGCAGACCGCCAGGCCGATCTGGGCGCACCTGCAAACGCCCGGGCGCGGCCTTCCGGGCAGTCGGCCGCAGATCGTGGTGCTGCTGCTGGGCACCAACGATACCCATGCTCAGGACTGGCAGGGAATCGGCCCGTTCCTGCGGGACTACCGGGCGCTGGTCCAGTTTCTGCAGCAGCTTCCCAGTCGGCCCCGGGTGCTGCTGGGCACCCTGCCTCCCATTGCGCCCCAGGGCCGTTACGGCAGCCCCGAACGGGAGCGACTGGCCGGGGAAATCAACCTTCAGCTGCGGCGGCTGGCCGGTGAGCTGAACCTGCCCCTGGTCGACTTCTCAACAGCGTTTGACCCAACCGAGCGGCGTCAGCTTTTCCAGGACGCCCTGCACCCCAGCCCGACCGGCTATCACCGGATGGCCGAACGGGCGGCGGCGGTGGTGCGTCAGGTGCGGCTGGAGTCCCCGGCTCTGCCCTGATGGCGTCAGTTCAGCTGGCGGCGGAACTGGCGGGTGCTGATGCCCAGCAGCACCCCGGCCGCGAGCAGCAGCGCCAGGGTGTGGGGCCAGAGTTCGCCCAGCCCGACGCCGCGCAGCAGGATGCCGCGCACGATGGCAACGTAGTGCCTGAGCGGGTTGAAGGTGGCGATCGCCTGAAAGAAGGCGGGCATGGCCTCAATCGGGGCAATCGAGCCGGAGGTCTGGATCAGTGGCAGGTTGATGAAGAAGGACAGCAGCACTACCTGCTGCTGGGAGCGGCAGAGGGTGGCCAGGAGAATGCCGATGGCGATCGCCACGGCCAGGTAGAGCAGCGACAGCAGCAGAAACAGCAGCAGGCTGCCGTTGAACGGCACCCCGAACACCAGCCGTCCCAGGGTCAGGGCCAGCAGCACGTCTCCCAGCAGCAGCACCACCAGCGGCACGATCTTCGCCAGCAGAATCTCCCAGTCGGCGGCGGGGGCCATCAGCAGCTGCTCGAGGGTGCCGGAGTCCTTCTCGCGGACCACCACCTGGGATGATGCCAGCGACCCCACCAGGGTCAGCACCAGCCCCATCACCCCGGGGACGAAGAACCAGCTGCTGACCAGCCCCGGGTTGTAGAGGAACACCGGCTCCGTCTGCAGCAGGGGCGGTCCGTCGCCGCTGCGCTGGCGGGCGAAGCGGGCTAGGGTCTGCTGGAGATAGCCACGGGCAATCCCGGCGCTGTTGGCGTCGACGCCGTCGAGCAGCAGTTGCAGCTCGGCGGTCTCCCCACGGGCCCACTGGCGGGGCAGCTCCGGCGGAATCACAAGACCGGCGGTCAGTCTGCCGGTTTCCACATCCCGGGCCAGCTGCTGCTCGCTGGCGTAGGTCCCTGCCAGGTCGAAGGCCCCGGTCTCGACGATTCGGGCCACCAGTTCGCGGCTGAGTTCCGTGCGGGCATAGTCGCTCACCCCCAACTGCAGGTGACGGACGTCGGGATTGAGGGCGAAACCGTAGACCAGCAGCTGGATGGTCGGTGGCACGATCAGCAGGATGATCAGCTGCCGGTTGCGGCGGATCTGGCCGATCTCCTTGAGGATCAGGGCCCAGAGGCGACTGGCGAACAGCCGCTCCAGCAGCAGGGGTAACCGCACAGGTTTCTCTCCGGAGAGTGCATCTATGATCGCCTCATGGCTCACCGGTGGTACCTCCGGTCAGAGCTTCCGGCACTCGCGCACAGGTCCCGCCCGATGCCCCAACTCCGGCCCCTTTGGAGGGTCACCGCCCGTCCTGTGCTGCTGCTGTCCCTGACGGGGCTGGTGCTTGCCCTGGGTGCTCTGAGCGGCCGTCATGCCCGGACGGAGCCCCGATCGACCCCGCTGTCGGCGTGCCGGGACCGTGGCGATCGCCACGTCACCGTGCTGGTGTACGGTGATGAGCCCGCCGGTGTGATGACGGCTCTGGAACTGAAACACCAACTGCAGCGGCTGCGTCCGGACCAGCCCGCCAGCGTGGCTCTGGTCACGGACGCGGACACCCGTGCCGGTCTGGGGGGTGTGATTGCCCGGGGGCGTCTGGCCTACCTGGACCGCAATCAGATTCCCCTCGACTTCCGCTCCCGCCTGCCTGCCTTCGCGCCCTCCAGCGAGCTCTATCAGCAGTTCCTCACCGATACCGGTGCCGCCCGGATTGCCGTCGATCCCCGACGGGCCAGCGAGGGACTGCGCCAGCATCTGCGGCTGGCGGGGATTCCGGTGCTGGATCGGGCGCAGCTGACGGACGTCGGGGTGGAGGACGCCCGGGTCTGCACGATCCGCAGCCGCCGCTGGGGCCGGATCGGAGCAGATCTGTTCGTCGATGCCAGCATCGGCGCCGATCTGGCCCATCGGGCCGGGGTGCCCTTCAGCCCCGGTTTCGTCCAGGTGGGACTGCCGGACCGCAGTCTGGCCCTGGGCTGGATCTTCGAGGTGCGGGGCCTGACGCTGGCAGACTTCCGGGCGATGGAGGAGCGCTTCACCCATCGCCTGCTGGATCCCGATGACCGGGATGCTCGGCGCTGGCTCGACCTCTGGCCCCACTACCGTCACAATCGCCACCAACTGCAGGAGGACCTGACCGCGTGGCATGGTCGTCCGGCCGTGGCTCTGCAGTGGACCCCAGACTCAGCGGATCAGCAGAGCCCGGCTCTGGCGATCGCCTTCCACGGGCAGAATCGTCTCGCCCCGGACCTGCGCCGCTCGCCCGTGCGGCTGGATCTGGCCAATATCGCCCTGCTGCCGGACCGCCTCAGTGTCAATGCCCTGCTGCTGCGCAACGATGCGGCCCAGAACCGACGCATCCTCGCCAACGGCGATCGCCCCCTCCCGTGGATGTATGCCTATGCCGAGGCGGTGACCCGGTTCTTCCGCGAGAACGGGGCGCGGGAGGTGCACTGGGCCCCGGAACTCTACGTCCGCTCCGCGGATCAGCTGCGCGACCCGGTCGAAGCACTGACCGCCCAGCGCATGGCCTGGGGCGGGGTTCCCGAGGCGGAGGCCCTGGGCACCTTCTCCTACAACCTCGACTTCCGGGGCGGTCTGCCGGGTATCCACCATCAGCCCCGGCCCACCTTCAATTTCAGCTATCGCCATACTCTGCCGCGCAACCGCTCCAATCTGGCGGTGCTCGGGCCCTCGGCCGGCTTCGGTGGTCTGGGCGAGGGGGCCGGGCGGATCATCGAGCTGAATATCTCCACCGGTGAGGGGCTGGCGATCGCCGCGGCCCTGGCCCTGCGCGAGCGGGTTGCTCTGGCGGATGTCGACCCGACCGCCGTGCCGCCGCTACTGCCGCGCGCCACCCTGGTCTACGGTCGTCCGACTCCGGAGAGCCTCTGGGGGCTGCTGCTGAACGCCATCGGGCGTGGCTGAGGGCAGCGTCGGTACTATCAGGCCCTCGGCACGCCGCTCCCGCCAGGACTCGTAGAAGAACAGACTGACGCCGCTGTAGCCCTGCTGCTGCGCCAGCTGCCACTGGCTGCTGAGCAGCGGGTTGGGCATCGGCTGGTTGCGCAGCCCCGCCAGCAGGCCGATGCTGACCGGAATCCGCTGCCGGGCCTGGAGCAGTTCCGGCTGCTGAAGCTCCCGCTGGAAACTGTCGAGATCGCGGCGGTAGACCTGCAGCACCAAATCGTCCACCAGTCCCTGCTCGACCCAGGTGCGCCAGTCCGCCAGGAACTGGTTGTAGGAGAATCCCTGGGGATTGGGCGAGACACTGAGGCGCAGTCCCGGTCGCACGGCTGCCAACTGCCGCCGCAGTTGGCCCAGCCACTGGGTGATCCGATCCGCCCGCCAGCGGATCCAGGCCGGGTCGATGGCCAGTGGCGGTGGGGCATCGGTGGCCGCCCCCGTGTCGGTGCGCCAGTGGGCCAGGGTGAGCGGGTCGTAGCCGAACAGGACCGGGTAGCCGAAGTGGTCATCCAGCTGGATGCCGTCGAGGTCGTAGCGCCGGGCCAGCTCCACCAGCAGGTCGCCGATCAGCTGCTGCACTTCGGGGTGCAGCGGGTTGAGCCAGACCCGGCGTTCCTGGCCATCTAGCCAGATCACGTTGCCGTGCCGGTCCTGGAGCAGCCAGTCGGAGCGGCCCCGCAGCCAGGGGGCGTCCGCCGGAGCCATCAGCCCGAATTCGAACCAGGCCACCACCTGCTGACCCTGGCGGCGGGCTACGGGAATCAGTTCCGCCAGCAGGTCCCGGTTCTGCAGCTTCGGATCCTGGAACTGCCCGAGGATCGCGCTGGGCCAGAGAGTGTAGCCGCCATTCCAGACGGTGGGGTAGAGGGTCGTAAAGCCATCCCGGGACAGCTCCGTCAGGGCAGTCGGCAGGGCCGCCGGTTCGTAGAGGACATTGCTGTCGATGTTGGTCAGCCAGATGCCCTGCCGGGGGGCCAGGGGCGGATTGGCAGGTGCCTGGGCCAGGGCTGGGTGGCCCCAGAGCCCGAGCAGCAGCAGTCCCAGTCCGAGGCGGCGGCGCATGTGCGTTCTCCGGGGGGTCAGAACACCGGGGTGCGGCAGGCCTGACGCACCTGATCGACGTAGGCATCGCCGATGGCGTTGCCGAGGCCGGTGGCGATCGGCCCGGAGAGGCCCTGGAGCACCACCCCGGCGGCACCCGCGAAGGGATTGAGAGCACCCAGCAAGCCGCCCTGGTTGGCCATCTGGTTGATGCCCTTCTGCAGCATCTCCTGACTGATGGTGACGACGGTGTCCCGCTGCACGAAGCCGTCCAGGCGGCCATCGTTGAGCACACTCAGGGCCAGTTCCCGGCTCTGGGTCGGGTCGAGGCCGTTCAGGGGCGTCAGATTGGCCTTCTGAACCTGATCCCGCAGCCCGGCCCGGATGAAACCGTTCATGTAGATAGCCGGGTTCCGGCAGTCGGCCACCAGGGTCTGACCGTTCCAGTTCACGACCCGGTACCAGGGCTGCAGCTTAGCGGCCAGGACGGTCCCCCCCGCCACCAGACTGGCGATCGCCAGATTACGGACCACGGTCATGGCGGTTCTGCTCCTGCGCGTCGCTACCGATCATGCCTTGGCGCGGGGCCGATCAGCCCGGCAACTGCATCCGCTGCAGGGCGCGTCGGGCGGCATTGAAGAACACCAGCCCCAGCAGCGTCATCACCAGCCAGTAGCCCCAGACTCCGGCCCAGCCGCTGCCACGCACGAAGGCATCGCGGGTGATGGCGATGAAGTAACGGGCGGGCACGAGGTTGGGAATCAGCGACAGGGGGAAGGGGATGTTGCTCAGCGGATAGATGAAGCCGGAGAGCAGAAACGCGGTCAGGAAGCCGACGATGGAGACCCCCTGCACGGCGGCATTCTGGGTGCTGGCCCGCACACCGATCAGCAGCCCGAAGCTGATCGAGGCCCAGAGGAAGGTGGGGGTCCCGAGCAGCAGCGGCAGCGGATCTCCCGCCAGACCGAGGCCGAAGATGGCGCAGCCGAGGCCGATCA
>CAYZUY010000099.1:0-8704 GCA_964481495.1 uncultured bacterium | reverse complement strand
CTGCACCTGCTGGGCTACCGCCGGAGTCACATCCGCCGGGGCCACCACCAGACGACAGACCTGATCCACCTGCTCGGTCTCGACCACCGGATAGGTGGCGATCGCCCCGCGGCGATCGCGCCCGGCCATGATCGCCAGTTCCCGCTCGAAGGGCACGAAGGCCTCCAGGAGGAAGTCCGCTGGATTACACCCGCTCAGGGCCGCCTGCAGTTCATCCAGACTGCGGGCGATTACCGTTCCCTTGCCGTCGTAACCGAGGCGGCGGGCCTTGAGCACCACCGGAAAGCCCAGGGCCGTCAGCTGGGGTTCCAGCGGCTGGGTCGGGTCCAGGGCCCGGAAGGTAGGCACCGGCAGCCCCAGATCCCGCAGGCAGCAGCGCTGGTCATACTTGTCGAGCAGCGGCGCCAGGGTAGCCAGGGCGGGGATGAACTCCACCCCCTGGTGGGCGACCGCCTCCAGGGCCGCCAGATCGACGAACTCGTTCTCGAAGGTGATCACATCTGCCCCCACCGCCAGACAGGCCGTGGCCTCGGCGTCCGCCACCGGCGCCTGCACCAGATGGGCAGCCCGGGTCGCCGCCGGGTCCTGGGGACTGGGCGTCTGAATGTGCAGGGCCAGCCCGAGCCGCTCCGCCGCCGGGGCCATCATCCAGGCCAGCTGCCCTCCGCCAATCACACCGATGGTCCGCAGTTGGGTGGCAGGGGCAGTCATAGGTCGAACGGTCGTACAAATCCGGAATCCCTGATCGTACTGCGAAGCCGCAGGTGCCGGGCTGCCCCGGATATTGCGAACACTGTTACAGAATCGGGCCCCACTTCTGACGACAAGCTTAAAAACGTCGCCGAAAGCGGGGATCACTCTAACGATCAGGGCCATTGGATCGACCCCGGACGCGACGGCTGTGCCGCCCGCCCGTGCCTTCAGGGGAATACCACCATGGCCAGTCGCCACCGCCCATCCCGTCAGGGACTCTACGACCCCGCCTACGAGCACGATGCCTGCGGCATTGGCTTTGTGGTTCAGGTCGACGGCACGCCCTCCCACGCCATCGTCCGCCAGGGGCTGGAGATTCTGGGCAACCTCGAACACCGGGGTGCCGTCGGCGCCGAAGCTGCCACTGGTGATGGTGCCGGGATTCTGCTGCAGCTGCCCCACGCCTTTCTGCAGTCCGTCGCCCGGGAGGCCGGGTTCGAGCTGCCTGCACCGGGAGCCTACGCCGTCGGCATGCTCTACACCAGCCCCGAGGCGTCGCGCTGGCCCGCCACCCGCCGTGCCTTCGAGCAGGTGGCCGAGTCCCTGGGGCTGCCCATCCTCGGCTGGCGGGATGTACCCACCGATGTCAGCGACCTCGGTCCCACCGCCCGGGACACGGCGCCCGCCATCCGTCAGGTCTTCATCGGCCGACCGGCCGGGCTGGCGGACGAACTGGCCTTCGAGCGATCGCTCTACGTGCTGCGCAAGCAGGCCTGGCAGGCGATCCGCGGTGGCAGCCTCGACCCGGACTGGCATGTGGTCAGCCTCTCCAGCCGCACCCTGGTCTACAAGGGGATGCTCACCCCCACCCAGGTGGATCGCTTCTATCCGGAGCTGCAGGATACGCGGGTCACCAGCGCCCTGGCCCTGGTGCATTCCCGCTTCAGCACCAACACCTTCCCCAGCTGGGACCGGGCCCACCCCTACCGCTACATCGCCCACAACGGCGAAATCAATACCCTGCGGGGCAACGTCAACTGGATGCGCTCCCGCGAGGCCCGCTTCGATACCCGGCTGTTCGGGGGCGGACTGGAGCGGATTCAGCCGGTGATCAATCCGGATGGCAGCGACTCCCAGATTTTCGACAACACCCTGGAACTGCTGCTGCTGGGCGGGCGATCGCTGCCCCACGCCCTGGTGATGATGGTGCCGGAACCCTGGCAGGCCCACGAGTCGATGGACCCGGCCCTACGGGACTTCTATCGCTACCACGCGAGCCTGATGGAGCCCTGGGACGGCCCGGCGGCGATCGCGGCCACCGACGGTCGTCGCATCGGTGCCGTCCTCGACCGCAACGGTCTGCGGCCCTGCCGCTACACCGTCACCCGGGACGGGCGGGTGATCCTCGCCTCCGAGGCCGGGGTGCTGCCGGTGCCCCCCGCTGAGGTGGTGCGCCAGGGGCGCCTGCAGCCGGGACGGCTGTTCCTGGTGGATACCGTCGCCGGGACCATCGTCGACAACGACCGGCTGAAGCAGGAGATGGCCGCCGCCGCTCCCTACGGCGACTGGCTGCGGCAGCATCAGGTACCCCTGGCAGAGCTGGCGCCCGGCCAGCCGCTGCCCCCCCTGGCGGAGGCCGAGCGCCTGCAGTTACAGCAGGCCTTCGGCTACAGCTACGAGGACCTGCGCCTGCTGCTCACCCCCATGGCCCAGACCGGTGTGGAAGCCGTCGGTGCCATGGGCTCGGATACGCCCCTGGCGGTCCTCTCGGACCGGCCGAAGCTGCTCTACGACTACTTCCAGCAGCTGTTTGCCCAGGTCACCAACCCGCCCATCGACTCGATCCGCGAGGCGATCGTCACCGCCGCCGAGACCACCCTCGGCCCCGAAGGCGATCTGCTCACCCCCACCCCGGAGAGCTGCCGCCAGATCGCCCTGAAGACACCGATTCTCACGGTTGATGAACTGGCGCGGCTGCAGGCGATCGCCGACGGTCCCTTCCGGGCCGTCACCCTGCCCATCCACTTCCGACCGCGCCAGGGCGACAGCCTCGAGCAGGGGCTGGAGCGGCTGTTCGACGCCGCTGAAGCCGCGATCGCCGACGGAGCCGGGCTGCTGATTCTCAGCGACCGGGGTCTGGACGCCGACACCCTGCCGATTCCGGCCCTGCTGGCGGTGGCCGGGCTGCACCACCAGCTGATCCGGCAGGGCAGCCGCACCCGGGTCAGTCTGGTGCTTGAGTCCGGCGAACCACGGGAGGTGCACCATTTCGCCACCCTGTTCGGCTACGGCTGCGGGGCCATCTGCCCCTACCTCGCCTTCGAGACCCTGGACGGGATGATCGCCGAGGGTCTGCTGCCGAACCTCGACCCGGCCACCGCGCGCTACAACCTCGTCAAGGCACTCACCAAGGGCGTGATCAAGATCGCCGCCAAGATCGGCATCTCCACCCTGCAGAGCTACCGGGGCGCCCAGATCTTCGAGGCCGTCGGACTGCAGCGGGCCCTGATCGACCGCTACTTCTGCCACACCGCCAGCCGCATCGAGGGCATCGGTCTGCCGGAACTGGAGGAGGAGGTGCGCCGACGCCATGCCGCTGCCTTTGCCACCACCGCAATCCACGGTCTGCCCTCCGGCGGCGAGTACAAGTGGCGCCAGGACGGAGAAGCCCACCTGTTCAGCCCGGAAACCATCCACCAGCTGCAGGAGGCAGTGCGCAGCGACAACGCCACGGCCTACCGCCGCTACGCCGAGCTGGTGAACGACCAGCAGCGCCAGCACTTCACCCTGCGCGGACTGCTGCGTCTGCGCCAGCGCACCCCCATCCCGTTGGAGGAGGTGGAACCGGTCGAGGCAATTCTGCGCCGCTTCAAGACCGGGGCGATGAGCTACGGCTCAATCTCCCAGGAGGCCCACGAGGCCCTGGCGATCGCCATGAACCGCATCGGTGGTAAGTCCAACACCGGCGAGGGTGGCGAAGACCCGGCCCGCTACGTCTGGACCAACGAACGGGGCGACTCCAAGAACAGCGCCATCAAGCAGGTGGCCTCGGGCCGCTTCGGCGTTACGAGCCGCTACCTGACCGAGGCCAAGGAAATCCAGATCAAGATGGCCCAGGGGGCCAAGCCCGGCGAGGGGGGTCAGTTGCCCGGCGGCAAGGTCTACCCCTGGATCGCCAAGGTGCGTCACTCTACCCCTGGCGTCGGCCTGATCTCGCCGCCGCCCCACCACGACATCTACTCGATCGAGGATCTGGCGGAGCTGATCCACGATCTGAAGAACGCCAATGACCGGGCCCGGATCAGCGTCAAGCTGGTCTCGGAAGTGGGCGTCGGCACGATCGCCGCCGGGGTGGCCAAGGCCCACGCCGATGTGGTGCTGATCTCCGGCTTCGATGGTGGCACCGGCGCCTCGCCCCAGACCTCGATCAAGCACGCCGGTCTGCCCTGGGAGCTGGGGCTGGCGGAAACCCACCAGACGCTGCTGCTCAATGACCTGCGCAGCCGCATCGTGATCGAAACCGACGGCCAGATGAAGACCGGCCGGGATGTGGTGATCGCCGCTCTGTTGGGAGCCGAGGAGTTCGGCTTTGCCACCGCGCCCCTGGTCAGCCTCGGCTGCATCATGATGCGGGTCTGCCACCTCAACACCTGCCCCGTCGGCATCGCCACCCAGGACCCGCGCCTGCGGGCCAAATTCACCGGCGACCCGGAGCACACCGTCCGCTTCCTGCGCTTCGTCGCCGAGGAGGTGCGGGAACTGATGGCCCAGTTGGGCGTCCGCCGTTTCGACGAACTGATCGGCCGCAGCGACTGGCTCGAAGCCGGTGCCGCCATCGACCACTGGAAGGCGAAGGGACTCGACCTGTCGCCGATTCTCCACCGGCCGACCGTGCCGGAGAGCGTCGGCCAGCGCTGCCTGCAGGCCCAGGATCACGGTCTGGAGCGCAGCCTCGATCAGCGGCAGCTGCTGGCGCTGGCCGCCCCGACCCTGGAGCAGGGCAGCGCCGTGCGGGCGGAGGTGAGCATCCGCAACACCGACCGGGTGGTGGGAACCCAGCTGGGCAGTGCCCTCACCCGCCGTTATCCCGACGGCCTGCCCGATGACACGGTGCAGTTGCACTTCCATGGCACGGCGGGCCAGAGCTTCGGGGCCTTCATTCCCCGGGGTCTCACCCTCACTCTGGAGGGCGACGCCAACGACTATCTGGGCAAGGGCCTGAGCGGCGGCCGGATCATCGTGTTCCCACCGCGGGAGGCAACCTTCGTTCCGGAGGAGAACATCATTGCCGGGAATGTCGCCTTCTACGGTGCTACCGGTGGCGAGGCCTTCCTGAACGGCCAGGTGGGCGAGCGTTTCTGCGTGCGCAACTCCGGGGTGCGGGCCGTGGTCGAGGGTGTGGGTGACCACGGCTGTGAGTACATGACCGGCGGCGTCGCCGTGATTCTCGGGCCGACAGGCCGCAACTTCGCAGCGGGCATGAGCGGCGGCGTGGCCTACGTACTCGATAGCGCCGGGGACTTCGCCCAGCGCTGCAACCGCGAGATGGTCAACCTGGAGCGGCTCACCCAGCCCCGGGAAATCGCAGCGCTGCAGGAACTGGTGCGCCGCCACCACCAGTTCACCGGCAGTGCCCGGGCCGCCGAGGTGCTGGCGGACTGGGAGGACAGTCTGAGCCGCTTCGTCAAGGTGATCCCCAACGATTACCAGCGGGTGCTTGAGGCGATCGCCCGGGCCGAAGCCGAAGGCCTGAGTGGCGACGACGCCCTGGCCGCCGCCTTCGAAGCCAATGCCCGCGACCTGGCCCGCATCGGTGGCGGCTGAGCCGTCGCCCGTTCTCCCCTTCGACCCCGACCGCCTGAGGGCAATCCACCATGGGCAAACCGACCGGATTTCTGGAATTCACCCGCCAGGAGGCAGGCGATCGCCTGCCCCTGGAGCGTCTGCAGGACTGGAGCGAATTCCATGAATCGCTCCCCGAGGCCGAGCTGCGCCAGCAGGGTGCCCGCTGCATGGACTGCGGCACCCCCTTCTGCCACACCGGTCAACTGCTCAAGGGCATGGCCAGCGGCTGTCCGATCCACAACCTGATCCCGGAGTGGAACGATCTGGTCTTCCGGGGTCTGTGGCAGGAAGCGCTGGAGCGCCTGCAGCGCACCAACAACTTTCCGGAGGTGACCGGTCGGGTCTGCCCGGCCCCCTGCGAGGGTGCCTGTGTGCTGGGGATCAACAACCCACCGGTGACCATAAAGAGCAAGAGTCTGGAGGCGGCGATCGCCGACCGGGGCTGGGCCTCCGGCTGGGTCACCCCCCGGCCGCCTCAGCAACGCAGCGGCCGGACAGTGGCCGTGGTCGGCTCCGGCCCCGCCGGTCTGGCCGCTGCCGACCAGCTCAATCAGGCCGGTCACGCGGTGACGGTATTCGAGCGGGCCGATCGCCCGGGCGGACTGCTGATGTACGGCATCCCCAACATGAAGCTCGACAAGCAGTCCGTGGTGCTGCGGCGCATCGGGCTGCTGGAGGCCGAAGGCATCAGCTTCCGCTGCGGCGTGGAGATCGGGCGGGACCTGCCTGCCGACGAACTGCTGCGGAACTTCGACGCCGTGGTGCTCTGTACGGGTGCCACAGTCCCCCGGGATCTGACCGTCCCCGGTCGCGCGGCCACCGGTATCCACTTCGCCATGGACTATCTCACCGGCAGCACCCGCGCCCTGCTCGACGGTACAGCCCCTCCGATCTCGGCAGCGGGCCAGGACGTGGTGATCATCGGCGGCGGCGACACCGGCACCGACTGCGTCGGCACCGCTCTGCGCCAGGGCTGCCGCAGTCTGGTGCAGCTGGAGATCATGCCCTGCCCACCGCTGGAGCGGGCTGCCGATAACCCCTGGCCGGAATGGCCCCGCATCGCCCGCACCGACTACGGCCAGACCGAGGCGATCGCCCGCTTCGGCCAGGACCCTCGCCGCTACTGCACCACCGCCACCGGCTTCGAGGTCGACGATCAGGGCACCGTCAGCGGCGTCCGCACCGCCCGGGTGGACTGGCAGACCGACGAACGGGGTCGCCGCCCGGTGCCGGTACCTGGCAGCGAGGCGGTGATCCCCGCCCAGCGGGTGCTGCTGGCGATGGGCTTCCTGGGACCGGAGCAGCCGCTGCTGGACGGGTTGGGTGTGGATCGCGACGCCCGCCGCAACGTCCGGGCCCGGGAGGGCGACTACGCCACCTCTCTGCCCGGGGTGTTCGCCGCCGGAGACTGCCGCCGGGGCCAGAGTCTGGTGGTTTGGGCGATTCATGAAGGCCGGGGTGCGGCAGCCGCCTGCGATCATTACCTGCGCCAGGGCGCGGCCACGGACCACGCAAACAACAGATTTGCGTAACGTCACACCCTTGACGTCCGTGATCCCCTGGCGACGATGGGAGAAGTGACTGACCCGAAACGTACCTCAACCGAGGAGGACCCCATGGACAGTCGAATCATCAATGGCCTCTCCCCCCGGGCCATCTACCACCGCCTGCAGAACCTCGACCTCGACGACCTGCCCCGCAGTGCCGAGTGCCGGGAACAGGCCCAGACCCTGATTGCCGACCCGAGCCTGAGCCTGCCCTGGCGGCAGGCGATCGCCAACCGGCTGCGGGAGATCAATCACCTGCTGGAGTTGCGGGTGAGCACCGAGAACGGCAGCTACTAAAAGCCCCGATAAGAAGCCCCACGACCAGTCGGTCGTGGGGCTTTGCATAGGAGGTTGATTGAATAGATCGCAGTTCTAGAACCGGAACCGATAGGGACTCAGGCAAAACGGGCGTGGTCGAGGACCTTCTCCGCCGATGCCTTGCCCGAGATACGGCGACAGATGCCATCGGCCAGGTCAATCACCCATTCGGCACCCTCACGCCAGCAGACCTGAGGACCGGCGATCGCCCCGGGGCGTTGGTGGGCCACCAGACAGATGGCACCCCGGTAGATGGCCAGTTCCCGTGGGTCATAGGTCTGACCGAGGCTGAAACCGAGTTGCTGGGAGATGTCCTGGGACATCGTGTATCCCTCCGACGTACGCAGCTATCATGCCGGGCAGAACCGGAACTGTAGGTATCAGTGCTTACAGGTTTGCGTATAAGTTCGGCCCCGGAGCGGAAACCCGCTCCCCCCGGATCGGTTAACCGCCGTAGGTGGCCAGGTTGCGGGTGTCGCCGCTGTCGAGGTCCGTCAACCGGTGCCCGGCGCTCTTGAGACCGAGGGCCTGTCGGACCTCCGCATGCAGTTCCGGGATCTGCTGCGGGGATTGTAGCCAGGGGCGCAGGTCAAAGGAACCGTTGCCGAACAGACAGAGCCGCAGTGCGCCGCGACTGGTGACCCGCAGCCGGTTGCAGCTGCTGCAGAAGTCGGCGCTGTAGGGGGCAATCAGGCCGATGCGGCCCCGGTAGTCGGGATGGGCGAAGACCCGGGCCGGGCCGTCCGTTGCCCCCCGGGGCTGAAGCTGCCAGCCCCGCTGCTGCAGGTCGGCCTCGACCACCGATCCCGCCAGGTACTCCCGGGCGAAGAACTCGCCGTTGTCGAGGGTCTGCATCAGTTCGATGAAGCGCAGATCCAGAGCGCGATCGCGCACGAACGCCAGGAACTCGTCGAAGGCCGGATAGACGCGGATGGTGCGATTCATGAAGATGCGGCCGAGGCGCGCATCCTTCGACGTGTCCACCATCTCGGGCTCGCCGATCGCCGTCAGCAGACGCTCGGTCGCGGTGGCATAGCACATCGGATCGGTACGACAGGCGTCCAGATATTCTGCCAAGGTCATCTCGACTTCGCGGTGCGCGTCGAAGCCCCGGGCATACGCGGAAAAGATGTCATCGACCGTATCAAGCATTCGGTCGCTCCGTTGCTAGGGTTAGGTTTGCCAAGTCCCATGCAAAATCAATGCTACGCTAGCACGCTGTCGCATGGATTCGTCACTAAATTTTTTTGCAGGTGCGAGAAAGCGCAAGGCCCGCCCGACAAAGATTTCCAGCAACGGGA
>CAYZUY010000098.1:0-8705 GCA_964481495.1 uncultured bacterium | reverse complement strand
CCGGCACGGATTCCCGAGGACTTCGCCATCCTATCAGTCGCCCGGAAATCAGATATTCATATTGCTTTCATGCTTGTAAACCCAGGCTGAGAGCGATTTTCATTCCCCCTGTCGGGGATACTTCGGCCTGGGAATCACCGGTCGTCGCACGACACCGGAACCGGGGCGTGCAGACGTACCTGCAACCCGGTGGAGACCGCGGGTCAGGATTCAGTTCTGTGGCGGGGGCGCCGTCTGAAGGATTGCTGTCTCCGGTCTGCCGGGCCCGGAGGCGGGGTCTGCGGTCACGAACTGTGGGGGGGCCGCTATCCAGCGCACTGCCAGCAGTAGCCCCAGCCCGAGCAGGGCCGCACTCAGGGCGACGGGAGAGGACTCAGGGGAGTTGGTCATGATCCCGACCGGACGAAGAGGATGTGACGTGGGGGTAGAGCGGCGGGTGGGCCGGACCCGCTGAGGCTCAGCTGAGAGGGCACTGCACAGTAGAGCAGAAACAATCGTATCTTTGGCTACATTCTGCCCTGATCCGCAGGGTTTGGCTGTGCGGTTCTGCGGCGGGATGGCGCTCCGGAGCGTGAGCGGACGGTTGAGCGCCGGTTGGGGGGAAGTCCCAATGGATGCGGTAGCCTTCCCGGTCTGCCCGACGATGCCACCCTTGCTGCTCCGATGGCCAGACACCGCGCAGCAAGCAGCAACCGGAGGTTTCGTTCTCAGCTGGAGGGCTTCGTGCCGGGCCGGATTTCGCATCGGCGTCGATCGGGCAGTTCGATTCCGAACAGATTTCACCTCCGGGTTCCGCCGAACGGCGGAAGATCAAACTCTGATTCCGCTGGAATTATGAGGAGATTCTGAAACGCGCTGTACGGGCGATGGGGCGACTGAAGTATCAGGATCTGTTCAACGTCACCCATCCGGAGCAGTACGAGGCCACGCTGCTGCAGTTGCCGCACATTGAATCGGTCAGAGCCGAGCATCGACCGGCGGGCAGCCAGGCCCGTCTTCGTGTTCTCAGGGGTGAGCAGACAACCTTTTATCGATCCACCTGGGAGGGCAGGCGATATCTGATACTCCAGGGTGTCGCAGACCTGCTGAATCTCCAGTGCTATGTGGATTCTCAGCATCTGGTCTGGCGATCGCCGCATCAGACCCTATATCAGGCTCCCCTGCCGGTGCTCGTGCTGCCTGAACAGGCCCATCAGATCAGCAGTGATCGGCTGGATGCCCTGGTGGCACATTTCAGCTACCGACGGATGCTGACCGAGGTGGCGATCGCCCGTGCCGGGGAGGTCAGCCCCACCCTATTCCTGCTCCAGGGACGGCCGGAGGCGCGGCTGCAGTGTCGGCGGATCATGGAGGAGATCAATGATGGGCTGGAAGTGGGCCTTACGGAGGAGAGTCTGGCGTTGCTGGAGCGGGCCCTGATCACGACGGTGGCCCACCACTGGAATCCCGATGAACGCTCCTTCGCGGCCAGCTATCGCCATGTCACCCTGGCCCTCGACTGGATGCAGCACCATCTCAGCCAGCCCTTCCCCTGGTCCGACCTCTGCCGGGACGTCGGTGTCAGCCAGCGCTGCCTGGAGCTCGCCTTCCAGCGGGAACTGGCGATGTCACCCAACCGCTGGCTGAAGCAGGAACGACTGCGGCGGCTGCGGCAACTGCTGCTTGATGGCGATCGCTGCATCGGTGTGCCCCTGGCCCGACTGTTCGAACGCTGTGGGCTGCCCTACTGCGGCACCAGCCAGCGGGCCTACAACCGGCTCTACGGCGAAACGCCGGTCCATACCCGTCACCGGGTGGCGCGGGGACGGTGAGCGCTTCAGTGTTATTGCTGCCCGGAAACCCTGAGATTGGCAGAAGTGTCGCTCAAGCAGTACAAAACTCTAGGACCTGCTGCCGACGCAACCGCCCGCGCCGGGTCTGACGTTCCCCCTCCCCGGCCCCGCCGGGTCAACGGATCACAATGGCTTATCCCGCCGGCCCTGCCTCGCCAGCTCTGGTGCAGACCCTGAAATGGCTGCGCCAGCCCTTCCGGTTCATGGAGCGCTGCTACCGGAAGTACGGCGAGGCGTTCACGGTCGCCCTCGGCCCGCTCCGGCTGGTGTTTGTCTGCAGTCCCGAGGCGATGCGCACTCTGCTGACCACCGACAACGGCGAGAGCTTCGATGCTCCGGGCGAACTGAACAGCCTGTTCGAGCCCTTCCTGGGGACGCAGTCCCTGACGGCGATCAGCGGTCCGGAGCACCGGCGGATGCGGCAGCTGATGATGCCGCCATTCCACGGCGATCGCATGCGCGCCTACAGCCAGACGATTCTGGACGTGACCCGGGCGGTGATGGCGGAGGTGCCGGGCGATCGCCCCTGGGAAGTGCGCAAGGGGATGCAGGCCATTTCCATGCGCGTGATTCTGCGGGCTGTCTTCGGCTTGTCGGAGGACGGCGAGAAAGGTGGCCGCTACCGTCAGGTCGAGACCCTGCTCACCTCGCTGCTGGATCAGATCAGCAGCCCCCTCAGCACCAGCCTGCTCTACTTCCCGATCCTGCGACTGGATCTGGGCCCCTGGACGCCCTGGGGGCGCTTTGTCCGGGAACGGCAGCAGTTGGATGACCTGCTGTATGCGGAGATCGATGAGCGGCGGACCTGCGGCGATGCGGACCGTACCGATATCCTCTCGCTGCTCATGGCCGCCGAGGATGAAGCTGGGGAGAAGCTGACCCCCAAGGAACTGCGGGATGAACTGATGACCCTGCTGCTGGCGGGGCATGAAACCACTGCGACGGCGATGACCTGGGCCCTCTACTGGGTGCACCGCCACCCGGAGGTGCTGGAGAAGCTACGGCAGGAATGGGCTACCCTCAGCGATCCCCAGGATGTGATGGCGGTGCTGAAGCTGCCTTACCTGAACGCGGTCTGCAATGAGACCCTGCGGATCAACCCCGTGGGCATGCTCACCTTCCCGCGCCGCACCAGCCGAGCGGTGAGCCTGGGTGGGGTGACGCTCGACCCCGGTACGGTCGTGGTGGGCTCCATTTATCTGGCCCATCGCCGCGAGGCCACCTATCCCCAGGCGGACCGCTTCAACCCGGACCGCTTCCTCGAGCGGCAGTATTCGCCCTACGAGTTTCTGCCCTTCGGCGGCGGGGCGCGGCGCTGCATCGGTATGGCCTTCGCCCAGATGGAGATGAAACTGGCGGTCAGCCGGATTCTGAATGACTGGGACTTCGACCTGACCGACAACCGTCCGGTCTACCCGGTGCGTCGGGGGCTGACGGCGGCCTCGTCACCGGTCTATCTGACGGTGAAAGGGAAGCGGACCCAGACCGCAGATGCCTCCGTCGTGGCACTGCCCTGAGGCTTTATGTCACGGCCCAAGCCTGAGAGATACCGCGCTACTCGGCGGGACTTAACCTGGTGTGTGTCCGAATCTCAGAACGGTCCAGGCTGGGGAAGGGGTGGGGAGGGTGCTGCAGATTGCCCGCCATGAAAAACCCCGGGCGGACCGGGGTGGAAAATCTGTCTGGATTCAACGAGAGCTTAGGAGGCTGGGTCCCCGTGGCTGACGGACCCTGGGTGACAGCGTAGGGATCCGATGCGCGGGCGGTCGTAGCCTCTGTTACGTCCTGGCGCCGTTCCTACAGAAAAATCCCCCGGGTTGCCCCGGGGGTGCCGTCAGATTCACGCTTGGAGTCTGGAGCTTCAGAGAGGAGAAGACTGATTCTTCGTACTTTCACAGGATGATGCCATCCGGTGCAGGGCCGACGGCTTTCCCGAATCTCTGCGGATATCGGAACAGAAGCTTACGATCCTGCCGCGTAGGGTTTGCACGGGAAATGGAACTCTGTTCGGCCATGGCGCAGTTGGTCAGTCTGCCCCAGCCGGGCAGGCAAGGCATCGTTTTTAGGCGATCCCCTCACCGACTGCAGCATTTCGTAATCGTGCTTAACCGGGGAGTGGGAACCTACAGAATCTCTGCGGAAAAGCACTCTGGTATTCGCTGTCGCACTGGCTAGGGTGGGCCTGTGAGCTGTTGACAGCCCTGCTGCTGAGGAGTTCAGCCATGATTCGTCTGCTGGTCGGCGTTCTCGTCTTCGTGATCAACACCGTCTACGCCAATCGCCCCTACCCCCGCTTCTACGTCCTCGAAACCGTTGCCCGCGTTCCCTACTTCTCCTACCTCTCGGTGCTGCACCTCTACGAAACCCTGGGCCTGTGGCGCAAGGCCGACTGGCTGAAGATCCACTTCGCCGAGTCCTGGAACGAACTGCATCACCTGCTGATCATGGAAGCTCTGGGGGGTGATAGCTTCTGGGGCGATCGCCTGCTCGCCCGCACCGCCGCCCTTGTCTACTACTGGATCATCACCGTCATCTATCTGGTGGCGCCCCATGCGGCCTACCGGTTCATGGAACTGGTGGAGGAACACGCCTACGCCACCTATGACAGGTTCCTGACGGCGGAGGCCGAAACCCTCAAGGCCCAACCGGCTCCCGAGGTGGCGCTGCAGTACTACCGCGACGGAGACCTCTATATGTTCGATGAGTTCCAGACCGGTCACGTCGCTGCCGAGCGTCGGCCCGAGATCCGCAACCTCTACGACGTCTTCGTTGCCATCCGTGATGACGAGATGGAGCACGTGAAGACGATGCGCGCCTGCCAGCAGCCGGAAGCCCCGCTGACCCTGATCAGCCCCCACACCGCGGCCATCGACGCACAGGATACCGCCCAGGCCGCCTGAAGCCTGGGATATCCGCGAAGTTAACGTCCCGGTCCCACTGGGGATCGGGACATTGCTGTCGGGCCCGGTCTGTCGGGAACCTGTCAATAGATACTGATGCCCAGAGGTGACCGGTGCTACGCACTGCCAGACCCTAATGCCGGGTCGGCTCGCCAATCACGCCACAGACAAACCGGGCTCCGCTGGGTCCCTGGTGAATAATCACCGAGCGATTCCGGACCTCTGCCAATGTCCGGAACTGGGGTGCCATCACCGGTTGCGAGGCGATCCCCTGCGCGGATGCCACCAGATCCGGCAGATCCCCCTGCGGGCGGGAACCCTGCGCTGCAGCCCCGGCCGGATGATGGTCCGCTCCGGTCACACCGTGCTGGTGAGAATGGCCCGCACCCGTGGGATCCCAGTGGCCGCCAGCCGCGCCAGCTGCCACCACTTTCCCGTGCACCACCCCCGGGCGGCAGGAGGGATGCTCATGGAGGTGGAAGCCGTTGGGCCCGGGGGTCAGACCCCGCACCTGGGGCTCAATCCGCAGGCCGGCGGGTGTCTCCACCAGACGCAGCGTCCCCAGGGATGCTGCGATTCCCTGCGCGCTCACCCGGTTCATCGGCACCACCAGTTCTGCCGACACCGCCGCCTGACTCCAGCTAAGCACCAGCAGACCCACACCACGCCACCAACTGCACATTTTCTTTTGCCGAAGAATTATCGTCAGTCTGACAGCGCTGGCCAGGGCCTGCAACCAGTCACCCCGGCATCCTGATGCGCTCTTCCGGTGCATGCCGCCGATGCGCTGGAAGCTGATCGCGTCGCAGCCGATCCGCGTTCACCTGCAACCGTCATCCCAGGTGTAGTGGCGAGCCTCGGGCAGACTGTGCGTCAGCTGGCCTCGATCTATTCGCCGATATCCTTCAGTTCACCGGCCTGATAGGTGCCGTATTTTCCTTCGGCAAACCGGATCCGCGCCACATCAGGACGCCCGGCCGGACGATTGCACAGGTGCTCGGCGACCTGGCCCTGACGCCCCTTGAGGGTGATCACCCAGGCACCCACCGCCGGTAGCTCGGTCGTCGAGGTCGCAACCGATTCAGAAGACTTGATCATTTCGAACTCCATCGTTGATGAATGCTGACCCTGCACACCCCTGGCCCCTAGGCGGGACTGTAGGGATGACCGATGCCGGTTCCGTCGAACCGGTCGAGAAAGTCGATGCTGTGCAGGAAGGTCCGGTCACCGGTCGCCCGGAAGACGGCCTGCACCCAGTGGTGAAGGTCCAGATCCGCCGGTAGGCACAGCTCCAGAGTGCGATGTCCCAGACTGAGGCCATACCCCTGGATTTTCAGGTTCGCCAGGGCTACCAGGGCCTGATTCGTGGACAGGTAATCCGTCACCGCTGCCTTGATACGCACCATCGGCAGGGCAGCAGCCGGAAGGGATTGAAGTTGGTTCTGCAATAGGAATCCAGGAAAGAACGAGGCGGATGCAGGTCACCCTGTCAGGCGATTCGCTGACCCGCAGGAGGAATAGACGCAGACCACCGGGTGGGGTCGGGAAAGTCTCAGCGTCGCTGTGTCGGTCAGCGCTGATCGCAACCTGTTCCTTGCTCAGGTTGGCGTGACACTGCACCCACTGTCTGCATATCTTAGCGAATCGGGAGGGATGGCAGCGTAACCTCTGAGGTCCAACGTTCGCCGACAGAGCCGGCACGAACTGCCGAGAGCGGTCAGAACCGCTCAGATGAGCTGGGGTCTGTTGCCAACGCGGGGATGATCCCCATGATGCGTCATGACCGCATGGCGACGCGATGGGCTTAAGTAACCGGAGTCGTGATGGTGGGCTGACTGGCTGATGCCTGGTTCTGGAGATAATCAAGCAGCACCTGTGACGCTCGAGAGACCCGCACCATGGGAGAGGCCACCGCCGTCCCCGAACCGGCGATGATGCGCCAGGCGATCGCCCTCGGCTATCAGGCCGGTCTGGAGCAGCGTAGCGGTGGCCCCTTCGGCGCCGTAGTCGTCTACCAGGGTCGGATTGTCGGCGAGGGCTGCAATCGCGTGCTGGTCGATCAGGACCCAACTGCCCACGCTGAAGTGGTAGCTATCCGCAATGCCTGCCGCACGCTGGGCAGGCACGATCTGCGCGGGGCCGTTCTCTACACCAGCAGTCAGTGCTGCCCGCTCTGCTACAGCGCGGCCTTCTGGGCCCGGCTGGATCGCATCTGGTACGGGGCCCGCTGGCAGGACTACAGCGATCTGTTCGACGATCAGCGTCTCCATGACAGCTTCAGTCAACCCCCGGAACAACGCTCTCTGCCCATGCAGGAACTCCTGCGGGAGGAGGCCCTCACCCTGTGGTCGGCGTTCCGTCGCTTGCCGGATGGAGCCCGCTACTGAACGCCGGCACCCGCTGGTATGACTGTTTAAGACAGCCCCGGGTCGGGCGGTACCGCCAGTCTGCAGACCGGGGTGTCAGCCAACGGGCAGCACCGGCAGGGCTGTGAAGGTCTCGACCGTCAGCAGACGACAGTAGCCATGGAAACACTGCAGCGCTGCCTGATGCCGCTCCGGGGTCTCGGCCTGGCAGGCATCCACGACGCAGCTGACGTAGTAACCGCGGTCGGCCCCATCCTTGACGGTGTGATCGATGCACTGGTCGGTGAGCAGGCCGGCGACGAACAGATCCCGGATACCGAGATTGCGCAGCAGGTAGTCGAGGTTGGTGGAGTTGAAGACTGACGAGGAGCTTTTCGGCAGCACGATGTCATCCGAACCGGGGCGGAGTTCGTCGATCACCTGCACTTCCCGGGACCCTGGAGCAAAACCCATGCCGGAGAGCTTGTAGTCGAGACTGCGATCGCGGCCATCCCGGGTCAGGTTCCCGATCACGGTGTACATCACCTCCAGGCCACAGGCCCGGCTATGGCACAGCAGCTGCTCCAGAGCAGGCAGGGTCCGCTGCCGGAACTGGTCGTAAAACTCCGGACGGCGGTCTGCCTGTTCGGGACCACAGGTGCCGTTCTGAAGGTCGACCAGCAGCAGCGCCGCGGTGGCCGGATGCAGGGGGCGGTGACGACTGAGCGAGGAGTCCATGGGAAGGGGCGGTAACCACCGCCGTACAGGGGCTTCAGGGGACGGCTGGTAGCCGTCAGGGTCCACTGCCGTTGCGGTCCGTCACGCTGTCGGAAGCAGTCTGGAGTTGCATCTCCTGGGTATCCCGGCGGCTGAGCAGGACACCCGTGAGGATCAGCAGGCTACCCAGCACCACCAGGGGGGGTAACGCCTCACCCAGAAGCAGTGCCGCACTCAGCACCGTCACCACCAAGGCCAGGGACCCCGCTAGGGAGATCCGGGCAACGCTGTAGTGACGGTTGCTCCACTGACGGCAGAGTTCCGTGCCCAGACAGAGGGTGATGCCGTAGAGCCCGATCACGCCCAGCACCCACCAGACCTGAAGGTAGAAGAAGTGCTGCGGCCCGTACTGCTGGAGCGCAATCAGGGCGAACGCCAGAGCCCCGGCCAGGGACTGAACCCCCACGGTGAGACCGGTACCCCAGCTGCGGCTGGCCAGCTGTCGCTTGGTGACGTTGCGCAGACCCACCGCCAGCGCCGCCACGAGGGTCCAGGCCACGCCCTGCCAGTCATCCATGCGATCCATGACCATCATCCGACCGCTGGCTTTGCCCAGCAGCAGACCCGCCAGAATCAGGCTGCAGCTCAACCAGAATCCCCGCGGGGGGCGCTCCCCCAGACAGAGGCGGGCCACCAGCACCGCAATCGGCAGGTTCAGCGAGGACAGCAGCGTCTGGGTGATCACCGTCAGATGGTCCAGGGTCTGATAGAACGCTATCGGCCCCAGGCTGTAGCCCAGAAAGGCATCGGCGATCAGCAGTCCCCGATCCGTCCCCTGGATACTGCGGATGTCCGGCACCACCCGGGGGCGATCACTCAACACCGCCGCCAGCCCGGTAATCAGCTGGGAG
>CAYZUY010000097.1:0-8824 GCA_964481495.1 uncultured bacterium | reverse complement strand
GCTGGGAAATGCTGGTGACCTGACCGGCGGCAGCTGCCTGGGTGGCAACGGCATCCGCCTTGTCGAGGGTGCTCATATCGGCAGCCTGGGCGCTGGCAGCGAAGCCAACGGCGACAGGCGCGATCATCATGGCCTTGAAGAGGCTCTTCATACGACTTTCCTCACACACAATGGACAGAATGGCTCTACGCGATGTGTCGCCAGATACAACCTGCCACACGAGCAAGGTAGCAATGAAGCCCTGACAATGTCCAGCAGGCTACAGACAATCTTCAGACTGGCATGCTGACGCCCACCCCAAAAAACTATCCGCCCCCCGGCGCGGGCCGGAGGGCGGTCTAGTCGGGTCTATCGGGCTGGAACCTGACTGCCGGGAGGAACACCTCCATCAGTTGGTTCCATCTGAGGGGGCAGGACGTCGAGAGTCGACATCACCCCGGACAAACTGCTGTTAGTGAGCGGCCCCGGCGCACAGCCGGCCTTCTCCAACCACAAGACCCAGGCGTTGACTACTTTCAACCATACTGAGCACCACCTCCGGGCTTACTAAGGGTTTACGCGCTCAATCTAACAGAGGCACCAGAAAAAATCAGCGCAGCTCCGCTACAACGGCATTTTCCAGAAGTGCTATGTCCCGCAGCAGGTCATCGACCGTGATCCGCAGGCGGCGATCGCCATCCACCCGGAACTGCACCCGCAGCCGATCCAGACCCGGCTCTCCGGGCGGCTCCAGCCGGGCGATCGCCCGGGCTCCCTCGCGGTCATTGAGGGGCTGCACGCTGCGGCGGCTGGCGGTACGACGGGAGATCAGGCGATCGCCATCGAAGAAGATCTCCGTCTGCTCACCCTCGCCGGACAGTTCCCCGAGAATCAGTTCGATGCTGGGCTGGTTAGCCACCGATGCTCCCAGCACCAGTTCCACCGGCTGACTCATCGGGTAGGCCTGTCCCGCCTGGATCAGCGGGTGCCAGTCGTGGCGCTGCTCGCGGTGGTTCCAGTAGCGGACCCCGTAGCTGTGATAGAGGAAGTCCTGCAGCTCCAGACCCCGAGCTAACTGCAGCGCCCCCTGGGCGATCGCTTCGAAGGGGCGATCGCAGCGCACCTTCTCCCGGGGGAAGTAACCCAGCACCCAGTCCTGAATCGCCGGAATCAGACAGGTGCCCCCCACCATCAGCACGGCTCCGACCTGGTCAGGCGTGATGCCCTGACGCTGGGCCTGCTGGAGCAGCCGGGTCATCGCCCCATCCAGTTGCTCGAACAGGCCCCGCTGCCGCAGCAGATCGGCGAAGGTGGTGCGGTCGAGCAACAGTTCCCGACTGTCGAAGCTGCCCTCATCAAAGTAGACCTCCGAGGCCGAGGGCTGGCTGGAGAGGGCAATCTTCAGCCGCTCCGCCAGCCGGGTCAGGACCCGATCCGCCTTCAGCCCCAGGGTTGTGGCCAGATGGTCCGCCACCCAGTCATCGAGATCGCTGCCGCCGAGGGTCAGGCCCACCTTGGCCAGCACCCGGGCCAGCCGAGGTCGCTGCCCCGACTCGCTGCCGAAGGACTTCTCACCCCACTTGAGGATGAAGCCAAGGGGGCGGGCCGCAGTCTCCGCGCGGGTCGCCTCCAGCCGCACCAGGGACAGATCGAGGGTGCCACCCCCGAAATCGACCACCAGCAGCAGGTCCTGGTCGGCCATGCCATAGCCCAGCGCCGCCGCCGTCGGCTCGTCGATCATCTGCACCCGCTCAACGGCGAGGCGATCGCAGACCTGCCCCAGCCAGCCCCGGTAGGCCTCGAAACTGTCCACCGGCACCGTCAGCACCAGCGATTCCAGCGGCAGCGGCACCTGGCGCACCTCCCCCAGCAGCTCACGCAGGAACCACTCCCCCAGTTGCTCGAAGCTGACCGCCGCACCATCCAGTTCCGGCAGATAGCCCTGGACCGGGCTGCCGATACCGCGTTTGAACTGACTGAAGAAGCGAGCCCCAGGGCGATCCAGACCACGATCGCGCACCGGCTGGCCGCAGACCACCTGGCCCCGGGCGGCATCCTCAACGTGGATCAGGCTGGGGATCAGGGGTGGGTTACCGGCATCCCGGCGGCTGAGCCGCGGCAGCGCCACGGTCTCCGGGGCCTCCGCCACGGGGTTCCAGCGGGCCACCACCGTATTGCTGGTGCCGAAGTCGATGGCGATCGCCATAGGTCTGCCGCCTTGCTGTTCAGTCGCGCCGTTATCCAGCCTGCCATGACGTGCAAACCAGCGCGTGGGACGGGTTCCAGGCAACCGCTGTAAAAAAACTTCAATCGGGAATTAAGGGATTCCGCAGCTTCCCGAGCCCCCCGGAGGGAGCGCAGTTGAATGGGGGCAAGAAGCGACGAGCGGAGGGCACCCCTATGCCCGGTAGCCAACAACTCAGCCACCTGATCGGCAGCTATTTCCGGGAGGAACCGGATCTGCAGCAGCAGTTGCGGGTTCTCGATCAGTGCCAGCTGGGTCGATTCTGGTTCACCCTGCGCATCGACTGCCCGAATCGGGCGATCGCCGACCAGGTCTGCAGCCTGATCAGTGCCATCTGCGAACCGATCGGACTGCTGCGCCTCGCCCGCCGGGTGCGGGTGCGCTGTCTCAACGGACCGGTGCGGACCTTCACGGTTCAGGACCAGCTGCCGGTGTCGGACAGCTCCGATGACAACGATCTGAGCATCCGGGAAACGCCCTGAGGCGCACGGTAAAATCGATCCATTAGCTCGAGGACCGTCTGCCATGCTGTCGCGCACCCCTACTGAGACGTCGGACCTGATGTTCCGCGCCGAGCGCCTGATTGCGGACACCCCCAACTCGAACCGCTACCGGATTACCGTCGCCGTCGCCAACCGCGCCAAGCGTCGCCGCTACGAAGACTTCGAGAGCTACAGCGAGGACCCGACCCTGAAGCCGGTGATCCGCGCCATCATCGAGCTCTCGGACGAACTGGATCAACCGGCCATCATCGGCGAATGAACCGTCCCGTCATCAGAACGGCGACCAGTGCCAGGGCGATCGCTCTGGCACTGCTGCTATGGGGCGCTGCGATCGCCACCACCGCCGTGGAACGGGCCAGCGCCCAGACGGCACCGACGGCCTACGTGCGCCCGGCCAAGCCGACCGAACTGGCCCCAAAAATCTATGAGCAGATGCCGGATCTGCCCCGGGCCAACGGCTACCGCAGTGTCGCCACCGGCGAACCGCGCCCCAATGACACCTTCATCTCCCGGCTGATTCAGTACCACGTGCAGCAGAAGGCCCGCCGCCTGGGTTCGCGCATGGACTGGAAGCTCACCTTCGCCGACCTGCTGGGGGTGAATGGTCCCGTCTTCCCCGAGCAGTACGTCGGCTTCGAGATCCTCACCCCCAACCCGACGGTGGAGGATCTGAAGCTTGTCGAGGGTCTGACCCGCCGTCAGCGTCTGCAACTAGTGGATCTGCTGGCAGCTCTGCAGCCGCCCCCGCCGGAAGCCCCCCCGAAGCCGACACCTCGACCAGCACCCACTGAGCCGGAGATTCCGGTGCCGACGGTTCGCCCCGCGACACCGACCACCCCCGCCACCCCGGTCAGAGGCCAGGGTGCCAATCTGCTGAAGTTCTGATGACCCGTATTCTCAAGGAAGGTCCGGGCTGGCGGCTGGGCTGGGACCCGCAGGCCAGCAACTTCCCGGCCCTGGTGGGCGGCGGTGACTGGGCCCTGGAGCTACGGGCGGAGGAATTCGCCGATCTGCGGCGGCTGGCCCTGCAGCTGGCCGAAACCATGGCCGCAATGGCCGAAGAACTGATGGAGGAGGAGCGGCTCTGTTGTGAGGCGGAATCCGAGCAGCTCTGGCTGGAGGTGGAAGGCGTCCCGAGCGCCTACGCGCTGCGCCTGATTCTGCAGCAGGGACGGCGGGCCGAACTGAGCTGGTCGCCCGAAGCCACCGCTGCCCTGCTGCAGGCGATCGCCGCCCTGGAGAGTTTCTGAGCCCGCCTCAGGCGAAGGCCGGATGGTTCATCAGCGCTGCCATCACCCGCACCCCCCGCAGCTGGTTGGTCAGGGGCAGGTGTCCACGGGGGGCGCTGAGCTCCCAGGTGAAGGAACCGGGATAGCGGGTCCAGGTGTTGCCACGCTTCCAGTCGATCTTCGGCCAGAGCTGATCCCAGTCCTGACCGACACCCAGCCAGATTTCCTTCTGCACCCGGAAGCCGAATTTGCCCTGGGAATAGACCCACCAGAGCTGATCGAGGGTCTGCAGGTCCACCACCGGAAAGTTGTCGGCCTCGGTGTAGTAGACCCACTTGCGCTTCAGGGCATCAGGCCCCGCCAGTTCGCAGAGCTTACGACTGGTGAGCCGGTCGGCCTCCTCCCAGTTCCCGGCAATCAGCTCCTGCTGGATCGGCTCGTAATCGATCCCCCGCTCGGAGCGCAGGGAAACGATGCCCATCGGGTAGCGGCTGGCCAGCTGCTGCTGCAGGTCGAGATCGTCCACGGCACTGAGGGCCAGGAAGATGGAACCGGAGAGCCAGTGCAAGCTGTCGCTGGCGTGGTTAGACTCCAGCCAGGCCATCAGGGTAGCCGTCTCACCCGCCGCCAGGAGCTTGTCGAGCGCCTGCAGGCGGGTACGGTCCGCGGTGCTGTCGAGCTGACGGCGCAGGGTCTCCAGGGATTCGGGGCTGAGGGTGGGGGACGATTGCGTCATCGACATCCGGAAGAAGCTTGATTCAGGACAGCCAGGCCAGTCAGGGATGGCGATCGCCCGGGGCTGAAGCTGATCAATTCTATAGTCTCGGCTGGGCCTCGGGCCTATTCCACCGGGTTCGGACGTCGGAACTGCATGCCCAGGTGCAGCAGCGCCACCAGCACACCGGCACTGCCCAGCAGCAGCAGCGCACTCTGCAGCCCCAGCCGGGCCACCAGCGCCCCGGCCATCAGACTGCTCAGACCGCCCCCGCCCAGGGAGGCAATCTGGTTGAGGGCCGCAATGCGGCCGCGGGTCTCCAGGGGCGATCGCGCCTGGGTGATCACATTGGACCCGGCCAGCAGGGCGGCTGTCCCGAAGCCGATCAGGATGGCGCCCAGGTAGGCGGCTCCCGGCAGGCCCAGGGCCACCAGCACCGGAGTCCGGGTCAGGAGAATTTGGGCCAGTCCGGTGATCAGGGCCGCCCCTCCCAGCAGCAGCACCGGCTGCTGCACAGCCCGAGCGCTGTGGCGCTGCAGCAGCAGTCCCGCCACGATGCTGCCGACAGCGATCGCTGCGGTGAACCAGCCCAGGGACAGGGCATCGGGGCCGATGTACTCGACCGCCATGATCGGCACCAGGGCCGGATGACAGAAGCCGATCAGCGACGCGACCCCCGTAAACAGAATCGTGCGGCGTACGCTGGCCGATACCTGTCCCCAGGCCTGACGCAGGGTGAGGCGACGACGGGCCGCCGCATCCAGTTCCGGCAGCCGCTTCGGCGTCATCAGGAAATTGACCACCGCAATCGGCACCAGATAGCTGCAGGCATCCAGCGCCAGGGTCAGTTCCGGCGAGAGGACGGTGAGCAGAAAGCCACCGATGGGCGGGCCCACCAGCTTGGCGACGTTGAACACCACCGAGAAGCTGGCCAGGTAGGCCCCCACCTCCGCCTCCGGCACCAGCAGACTGGCGTACTTGGTCCGGGCCGTCAGTTCGTAGGCACTGGCACAGCCGACAATCAGCGTCCCGACGATCAGCATCGCCACCGCCACAGGGGGCCAGGGGCGAGCGACCGTGAACCCGACCGTGCCCACCACCGCGCCCAGCAGCAGGAAGTACTGCGCCCGCTTCAGCACCGGTTCGGCACCGATCCGGTCGGTGAGCAGACCTGCCTGCCGGGACAGAAACAGAGCCGGAAGGGTCAGGCAAGCGAAGTTGATCGCCAGCAGCATCGGCTGGCCGGTGAGGGTGTTGATCAGCCAGCCCTTGGCGATGATCCCGGCGAAGGAGCCAACGATGGAGATGCCCGCCGCCCAGAGGAAGAGGGCATTCTGCCGGGCCCGCAGGGCCGGGAGGCGATCGCGCACAGGGGCAGGAAGAGGCATGAACACAGCTCGAACAGGAATGAAAAAAGGGCGGAGCCGGAGCTCCGCCCTTGCGGGACCTATGGGGCCTTAGTGGCGGCCCCGCAGGACCGGACGGGACGGCCGGTAGTCGTTGCTGCGGCCGGCACTGCGGCGGCGATCGCCGTAGCCACCGCTGCGGCGCGGTTCGCGACGCTCACCCCGGTCACCCCGGTCGTAGCTGCTCGGCGGGGGCAGATCCGGCAGGCTGGGCTTGATGCGCTCGTGCAGCAGCGCCAGAGCGGCAGCAGCGATCGCCTCGGGACCATGCTCCCGGCTCAGTTCCTGCACGATGGTCGTCACATCGCCGTGCAGTTCCTTCTCCAGAGCCCGCTCCACTTCCTTGCGCAGGCCATCACGGCTGCGGGCTTCAACGGCATCCCGGCTGGGCAGATCCTGCAGGTCCATACGCTGGCCGATCAGACGCTCGATGCCGCGCAGACGACCGATTTCGTAGCCGGCAATCAGGGAGATGGCCTGGCCCTCGCGTCCGGCCCGGCCGGTACGGCCGATGCGGTGGACGTAGTTCTCCGGGCTGTCGGGCAAATCGACGTTGATCACATGGGTGAGGTCATCAACGTGGATACCGCGGGCCGCGATATCGGTGGCGACGATCCAGCGCAGGCGACCATCCCGGAAACGCTCCAGCAGGCGCTCCCGCTGGCTCTGGCCGAGATCGCCGTGGTACTCGTCAACCCGGTGACCGGCACCCTGCAGTTGAGCGGTCAGTTCAGCAGCACCCCGACGGGTACGCACGAACAGAATCGCCGAGGACGGGTCCTCGTAGGCCAGGATCTGCTGCAGCGCCTGGGCCTTGGTCCAGCCGCGGGGCACCCGGAAGGCTTCCTGGCGGATGTTGCCCTGGCCCTGGGGTTCGTCCTGGAGCGCAATGCTGGCCGGATCCTTGAGGAAACGGTCCGCCAGGCGGCGAATCGGCCGGGGCATGGTGGCCGAGAAGAAGGCTGTCTGCCGATCTTCGGGAGAGGCCTCCAGAATCGCTTCGATGTCTTCGAGGAAGCCCATGCCGAGCATTTCGTCGGCTTCGTCGAGCACCAGCCAGCTCAGTTCTTCGAGGCGCAGATCACCGCGCTGCAGAAGGTCGCGCACCCGGCCGGGGGTACCGACGACAATGCCGACGCCCTGACGCAGCTGGCGCAGTTGCCGGACGATGGACTGACCGCCGTAGACGGCTGCCACGTTGTCCTCACGACCGCAGAAGCGGGTGACGGCGGTGCAGACCTGCTGGGCCAGCTCCCGGGTGGGGGTGAGGATCAGCGCCCGGGGATTGCGGCACTGCTGGGGAATGGACTCGAGTATCGGCAGCGAGAAGGCCGCCGTCTTGCCGGTGCCCGTGCGGGCCTGGGCAACCAGATCGCGACCGGACAGCAGGGCGGGAATCGCCTCTTCCTGAACCGGCGTGGGGGCGACAAAACCCAGGCTCTCCAGTTGGGCAACGAGGGGTTGGGAGAGACCCAGGGAATGGAAGGATTGGGGCATGCGTGCTCGTGGATGATGCAGACGCAACGGCGTCAGCGGGACGGAGCGGCGGCCTGGGCGAACAGATCCGACGCGGATGCGACCTCCCCATGGAGATCGTAGATATCGGCGTCGGTGATGCGCACCGGCACAAGAGCTCCCAGGGGAGCCTCGCCACGCACGTAAACGACACCGTCAACTTCGGGCGCAAAGCGGGCGGAACGTCCGACCTTCAGGCCCGTTCCCGGGTGCTCCTGTTCGATCAGTACGTCCACAACCCTGCCGATTTCAGCCCGGTTGCGCCGTTCGGCAATGGACTGCTGCGCCGCCATGAGGGCGTCGCGGCGGGCTTCCATCACCGCTTCCGGCAACTGGTTCGGCATATCGAAGGCGGCAGTACCTTCCTCAGCCGAGAAGGTGAAAACGCCGACATGATCGAATTCGTGGCGTTCGACGAACTGCAGCAGATGCTGGAAGTGTTCGTCTGTCTCGCCCGGGAAGCCGACAATGAAGGTCGTGCGCAGCACGGCTTCGGGAATCTGCTCTTTCAGGCGTTCGATGATCCGATCGTTGACGTCGCCCTGCCAGGGTCGATTCATCGCCCGCAGCACCTCCGGATGGGAGTGCTGGAGCGGCAGATCGAGGTAGGGCAGGATGTTCGGAGTCTCGCGCATGGCGGAGATCACCTCCGGTGTCAGTCCCGTCGGGTAGGCGTAGTGGATGCGGATCCACGGTACGTCCACCTCACCCAGAGCCCGCAGCAGTTCCGCCAGTTTCGGCTTGCCGTAGAGGTCAAGACCGTAATTGGTCGTGATCTGGGAGATCAGGATGATCTCCTGGACGCCCTCCGCCGCCAGCTGTTTGGCTTCGGCGACGATGGACTCGATGCTGCGACTGCGCTGATTGCCGCGCAGATGCGGAATGATGCAGAAGGCGCAACGGTAGTCGCAACCTTCGGCAACCCGCAGGTAAGCCACCGATTCGGTGGTGGTGCGGTAACGGGGCAGGCTTTCGTCGGCAATGAAGGTCGGGTTGTCGGAGATGGCGCTGACGCGCTCGCCTCCTTCCACCCGTTGCAGCACATCGACGATGTTCTGGTAATCACCCGTGCCGACCAGCGCCACCGCTTCAGGCAGTTCGTCAAGTAACTGCTCACGGAAATGCTGGGCCATGCAGCCCGCGATCACCACCTTCTTGCCGCTCTCCGCCAGTTCCACCAGGGTCCGCACCGACTCTTCGCGGGCGGCCTGGATGAAGCTGCAGGTGTTGAC
>CAYZUY010000096.1:0-8835 GCA_964481495.1 uncultured bacterium | reverse complement strand
CGAAGCGGTGGGCGTCCTCGATCAGGATCGTGTTCACCCGTGGGATGTCGAGGCCCGACTCGATGATCGTCGTACAGACCATCAGGTCCGCCTCACCGTTGTTGAAGCCGAGCATCGTCGACTCCAGTTCACCCTCATCCATCTGGCCGTGGGCCACCGCCACCCGCAGGCTGGGGATCATCTCGATCAGACGGGCGGCGATGCCCTCGATCCCCTCCACCCGCGGCACGACGTAGAACACCTGCCCGCCGCGGTCCAGTTCCTGGCGGATGGCGCTGCGCACCGTCTCGGGATCGAGGGGGGCCAGGTGGGTCATGATCGGCCGCCGACTCGGGGGCGGTGTGGTGATCAGGCTCATCTCCCGCACCCCCGAGAGAGCCATGTAGAGGGTGCGGGGAATCGGGGTGGCACTGAGGGTGAGCACGTCCACCGAGGCCTTAAGCTGCTTGATCTTCTCCTTCTGGTTGACGCCGAAGCGCTGCTCCTCGTCCACCACCAGCAGGCCCAGGTCGTGGAACTGGGTGCCCTTGCCCAGCAACTGGTGGGTGCCGACGACGATGTCCAGTTCGCCCCGGGCCAGGTCATCGAGAATCCGCTTGCGCTCCCCGGCGGTACGGAAGCGGTTGAGCAGCCCCAGGCGGATCGGGTAGGGGGCGAAGCGCTCCTTGAGGGTGTGGTAGTGCTGCTGGGTGAGGATGGTGGTCGGCGCCAGCATCGCCACCTGCTTGCCGCTGGTGACGGCCTTGAAGATCGCCCGGATCGCCACCTCGGTCTTGCCGAAACCGACATCACCGCAGACGAGCCGATCCATGGGGCGATCGCTCTCCATATCCCGCTTCACATCGGCGGTCGCTTGCAGCTGGTCCGGGGTAGCAGCGTAGGGGAAGGAATCCTCCAGTTCCTGCTGCCAGGGCTGGTCGACCGGGAAGCTGTGGCCCTGCTGCTGGGCCCGCTGGGCGTAGAGCTTGAGCAGGTCGACGGCGATCTTCTGGATCGCCTTGCGGGCCTTGGCCTTGGTCTTCTCCCAGGCCTTACCGGTCATGCTGTTGAGGACCGGCTTCTCCTTACTGTTGGCCCGGAAGCGGGAGAGGGTACCGAACTGGTCTGCTGCCACCCGCAGCACCCCGTCGGCGTACTGGATCACCAGGTACTCGCGGGTCTCACCACCGACAGTGAGGCTTTCGAGTTTGGCAAAGCGGCCGATGCCGTGGTTGCGGTGCACCACGTAGTCCCCGGGCCGCAGCTTGTTGGGATCGATCTGCTTCGAGGCGGCCCGGCGGCGCTTGCGCACGTAGCCGGGGCTGGCGAGACTGTGCTGGCCGAAGAACTCCCGGTCGGTGACCACCACCGTGCGGAAGGTGGGCAGGATGAAGCCCTCCAGTTCCGCCAGACCGCTGTACTTGAGGGCGGTCGGCACCTTCTGCTCCTGCAGCTTGGCGATCGCCGGGAAGTCCCTGGGGTTGGGGATGAACTGGGCCGGGCAGTCGTGTTCCTGGAGCAGGGCGACGGTGCGGCTGGGCTGGGCCGACACCAGCCAGATGCCGAAGCCCTTCTCGCGCTCGCCCCGCAGCTGATCCGCCAGTTTGCCGAACTGGTGCGGAATGGCAGGCACCGGTCGGGCCGAAAGGTTGAGGCTGGGGATGCCGTCGTCGGCCTTCACCTCGTGCAGGGTCTCGAGATCCAGGCGGGTGAAGCGCTCGAGTTCCCCGAAGGCGGCCGCGGGTTCGCAGTGCAGCCGCGGCCATTCCACCGGCAGGCTGGCACGGTGCTCCTCCACCTGCTCCAGCCAGCGGTTGCCGTGGGCGATCGCCTGGGCCGGGTCCTCCACCGCCACCAGACAGTCCGGGGGCAGGTAGTCGAGCAGATTGGCGGGCCGCGCGAAGGCCAGCCCCATCAGGCGCCGCAGCCCCTCCACCGGCTGGTCCTGCTCGAAGGCCTCCTGCTCCTCGGGCGATAGGTAGGGGCTCAGGTCCCGGCCCCGCAGCCCGGCCCGGATCAGGGGCAGGTAGCTGGTGGGGGTGATCACCAGTTCCGTCAGCTGGTCGAGACTGCGCTGGCTGGCGGGATCGAACTCCCGCAGCCGCTCCAGCTCATCCCCGAACAGTTCCAGGCGAACCGGCAGCTCCGAGGCCACCGGGAACAGGTCGATGATGTCGCCGCGGCGGGCCCACTGGCCCTCGCTGTCCACGGAGTTGACCCGCTCGTAGCCCAACTGGGCCAGCTGTTCCCCCAGCTGGGTGAGGTTGATCTCCTGGCCCTTGCGCAGGGGCAGACATTGGGGGGCCAGCTGCTCCGGCGGCGGCAGGTGGGGCTGCAGGGCCCGCTCGGTGGCGACGATTGCCCCCGGTTTCTGGCCGCCCACCAGATCCGCAAGCACCTGCAGCTGTCCCCAGACCAGCTCCGACTCCAGATCGAAGGGCTCGTAGGGGGATGCCTCGCTGGTGGGGTAGAAGGACACCGTCGGCCAGCCCATCGTCTCCAGCTGGGCCGCCCAGCGGCCGGCCTCCTCCAGGGTGGGGCAGATCACCAGCAGCGGCCGGTTCTCAGCCTGGGCCAGGGCCGAGGCCACCAGCCCCTGGGGCAGACGACCGGCCCCGCTGAGGCGCAGGCGCGGCTGGTCGATCAGTTTCAGCTGCAGTTCCTGGGCGAGGGTGCTCTGTCCGAGGGCACGGACCAGGGCGGCAAAGGTCATGGCAGGGGAGGTGAACGGAACGACGGACGCCGGAGGGCGCCTTCCATTGTGCGGTGCCCGGGGCCCTGCTCCGGCCCGGCGTCGTCCCCACGACAGACAGGCCGTCCGGCGGGGGCGATGATCCGGGCATGAGTCACCTGTCTGCTGCGGCTGCGCCGCTCTATCCCGACTGCGGTCGCTGGATGTCCCCGATTCGCCTCGATGGCCCGTTCCTGTGGTTCTGCCCCGACTGCCAGGGGGATGACCCGCCGGGCGACTACCTGGAACGGCTGGCGGCCCCCTCCCGGCCGCTGCCGGTACGTCCCCGGGGCGATCGCCCCGAGGACTAACGCTCCCGGCGCGGTTGCCGCAGCCGGGGCGCCTGCAGGGAGGTCCGGCTTAGGTCCCGTTTCAGCTGCTTCATCAGCCACAGCTGCCCCTGCACCAGCGCCTCGCCTGCGGTGGCATATTCCCCCAACCGCTGCAGAACCTCGTCTCCGGGCGCGATCACCGCACACCCGAACCGGTCCTCACCGTAAACAATCGGCACAAGCTGGTGACCGGCGAACAGCACCGTGGATTCGGCCATCGGCCAACCGGCATTCGGCAAGGGGTCAGGCGTGGGCATGACAGATGGGTGGGGCAGTTCTAACCAGAATGCGGAGGGCGGAGCGGCCTGTAAAGGCTGCCGGGATACCGTCTGGGAGAATTCCCGGGGAGCCGGTCTGCACCGGACACAGGAAAAGCCCCAGCCCGTGCGGGCCAGGGCAGTTTGTCCGATAGACGGAGTGGGCTCGATGTGGAGACAACTTGAGCGCCTTACCGACTCTGATTCAACGCTGTCGGCCCGGGACGGGAGCGATTTCGCCACCAAGATTAATTTCTTCGGAAGAAACGATTAGCAGAATAGGGCGATCGCCCCGCCGACCATAACTGCCGCTTTTCATTCGGGCACTGTTGGACAATGGGCCCAGCGCCGGTCGGCGCTGCCCGCTGCTCTGTTCTGAACCTGCCATGACCCGGAATTTCTTCGGCCTCGGTCTGCTCGATGAGGACTCCCGCCGCAGCTTCGAGCTGCCCGGGGCCAAGCCTCACTACAGCCCCGACCGGCCGGGACAGGTGGAGCACGTCTTCCTCGATCTGGACCTCGACATCCCCCACCGTCGGCTGCGGGGCAACTGCCGCATCACCCTCCGGCCGGTGCGCGACGGCATCACCACCCTGGTGCTGGATGCAGTGCAGCAGCAGATCGACGAGGTCCGGGTCGGGCGCCAGAAGCAGCGCTTCGACTACGACGGCGAACGGCTGACGGTGCACCTGCGCAACGGCACCAAAGCCGGGAAGGCCCTGGACCTGACCATCGCCTATCGTCTCGACCATCCCCAGCGGGGTATCTACTTCATCGGCCCGGACGGGCACTACCCCGACAAACCGGTCCAGGTCTGGACCCAGGGCGAGGACGAGGACTCCCGTTACTGGTTCCCCTGCTTCGACTACCCCGGTCAGCTGGCCACCAGCGAAATCCGGGTGCGGGTGCCCCAGCCGCTGATGGTGATCTCCAACGGGGTGCTGCAGCAGGTCGAGGAGGACGGCGACCATCGGATCATCCACTGGGCCCAGCAGGAGGTGCATCCTACCTACCTGATGACCCTGGCGGTGGGCGAGTTCAGCCAGCACTCGGACCTCTGGAACGGCAAGGCGATCCGCTATTGGGTGCAGCCGGGGCGCGAGGAGCAGGCCCTACGCACCATGGGCAAGACCCCGCGCATGGTCGAGTTCTTCAGCCAGACCTTCGGCTACCCCTATCCCTTCCCCAACTACGACCAGGTCTGTGTCGACGACTTCATCTTCGGCGGCATGGAGAACAGCAGCTGCACCCTGCTCACCGACCGCTGCCTGCTGGATGAACGGGCCGCCCTCGACAACCTCAGCAGCGAGAGTCTGGTGGCCCACGAACTGGCCCACCAGTGGTTCGGCGATCTGGTGGTGATCCGCCACTGGAGCCACGCCTGGCTGAAGGAGGGGATGGCCACCTACAGCGAGGTGCTCTGGTTCGACCACGAACTGGGGGCCGATGAGGCCGCCTACTACCGCCTCGGGCAGCTGCGCAGCTACCTCGACGAGGACCGCAACCGCTACCGCCGCCCGATCGTCACCCACGTCTACCGCGAGGCGATCGAACTCTACGACCGGCACCTCTACGAGAAGGGCGGCTGCGTTTACCACATGATCCGGCAGCAGCTGGGCGAGGAGCTGTTCTGGCGCAGCATCCGCCGCTTCGTACGCGACAACGCCCACCGCACCGTGGAAACCGTCGACCTGCTGCGGGCGATCGAGCAGGAGACCGGTCGTAACCTCTTGCCCCTGTTCGATCAGTACGTCTTCCGGGGTGGTCACCCGGATTACAAGGTCGGCTTCAGCTGGGACGGCGAGGCGAAGCTGGCGAAACTGACGGTCACCCAGACCCAGGCAGACAGCGAGGGCAAGGGACTGTTCGACCTGACGATTCCGGTGGCCTTCGGCTTCGTCAGCGGCGAGGGCAAGGCCGCGACGGTGAGCCTGCAGCCCCTGTCCCTGCGCATCCACGAGCCGGAGCAGGCCTTCTACATCCCCCTGGCGGAGAAACCGGCCTTCGTCAGCTTCGATGTCGGCAACCACACCCTCAAGACCGCCGAGCTGACCTACGCCCTGCCGGAGCTGGTCGCCCAGCTGTGCCATGACCCCGACCCGCTATCTCGGCTGCAGGCGGCGGCGGCCCTCGGTCGCCAGGGCAGCCTGGAGGCCTGTCAGGCTCTGGCCAAGGCTCTGAAGGAAGAAGGCTTCTGGGGCGTACGCGTGGAGATCGCCCAGGCCCTGGGGGGCCTCAAGCTCGATCAGGCGGTGGCGGCGCTGCTGCCGGGCCTGAAGGATGCCAGCAGCCGGGTGCGCAGGGCGACGATCGAGGCCCTGGCCAACTTCCGCACCGGTGCTGCCTTCAAGGCGATCCGCAGTGTTGCCGAGAAGGGCGACCCCAGCTATCTGCCGGAGGGGGCGGCGATCGCGGCGATCGCCCGCCTGGGCAGCGGCGAGGTGGATGGCGAGAGCAAGGAGAAACCGGTGCTGAAGCTGCTCAAGGCGGTTCTCAAGGACCGACCCAGCTGGAACGAAACCCTGCGCTCCGCCGCCGTCACCGGTCTGGCCCAGTTCCGCCGCAGCGAAGCCGCCCTGGAGCTGATTCTCGAACAGACCCGTCCCGGCATGCCCCAGCCCCTGCGGCTGGCCGCGATCCGGGCCCTGGGTGGAGTGGCCGCTGGTCAGAGCAAGGCCGATATCGAGCGGGTGCTCGATCGCCTCGAGAGCCTCAGCCACGAGAGCTTCTTCCTCACCCAGGTGGCGGTGGTCACCGCCCTGGGGCGGATGGAGCAGCCCCGGGCGGCGGCGATCCTGGCGGGGCTTCAGCAGTCCAGTCCCGATGGGCGGGTGAAGCGGCTGGCGGAAGAGGCGGTGCAGCGGGTGCGCAAGGCGATTGGCAGCGACCAGGGCCTGAAGGAGGCCCAGCAGCGCCTGGACCGGCTGGCCGAGGAGAACCGCGAGCTGCGCAGTCGCCTGGAGGCCCTGGAAGCGAAGCGCTGAGGCCCGGGCGGAAGAAAATCCGCCGAGCGGCGGGAATCCGGTAGCCAGCACCTAGGGTGACGATGACGCTGCTGCCCGACGAACCGCTGCCATGGTGGCCATCCCCGCCCGCACCAACTTCAGCCGATCGCTCTCCCTGCCGGATCTGCGCCAGCTGACCGCCCTGGTGCGGGTGGCCCTGGCGGACTACTACCAGCGCCGGGTATCGCTGCCCCGGGACCAGCAGGAACTGGTGCGGGAGGTCTACCAACAGCTGCACCATGCCGAATTCGAAACGCTGCTGAGCAAAATCGGCTACCCGGCACCGCTCTACTTCCAGGCCCTCTGGCTCTACCATGTGGCCCGCCAGGGCCTGGAGACCACCGCCCTACGCTGTGAGCTCCCCCGCTGAGGGCTAGCCCCCGAGCGTCCGCAGCAGCGGCGCCACCTTGGTGATCATTTCCTCATATTCGGCCGTGGGATCACTGTCGGCAACGATGCCGCACCCGGCCTGGGCCCGCACCTGCCCCTGCCCCACCTGCAGCGTGCGGATCAGGATGCTGGCATCCATGGCGCCATCGAAGCCGATCCAGAAGAGGCTGCCGCAGTAGGCCCCCCGGGCGGTGACCTCCAGATCCCGGATGATTTCTATGGAGCGGATTTTCGGGGCACCGGTGATCGAGCCACCGGGGAAGGTGGCCCGCAGCAGATCCACCGGTCCCAGCCCCGGGCGCAGCTGGCCGACCACCTGACTGGTGAGGTGGTGGACGTGGGCAAAGGATTCGAGCAGAAACAGGGCCGGGACGCGAATCGAGCCGACCTCACAGACCCGACCCAGGTCGTTGCGCAGCAGGTCGACAATCATCACGTTCTCGGCCCGGTCCTTGAGTGAGGCCTGCAGGTCCGCCGCCAGGGCGGCATCCCGCCGGGGATCGCGATCCCGGGGCCGGGTGCCCTTGATCGGCCGGGTTTCCACCCGGCCCTCCGCATCCAGACGCAGGAAGCGCTCGGGCGAGGCCGACAGCAGCCAGTGGCCCGCCGCCGCCAGATAGGCCGAGAAGGGCTCGGGGCTGAGCCGCTGCAGTTGCCGGTAGACACCCCAGGGCGATCGCCCCGCGGGCCAGTCGGCCCGGAAGCCCGTGGTGAAGTTGGCCTGGAAGATATCCCCGGCCCGGATGTGGGCCAGCACCTGCCCCACCCGAGCCTCGAACTGCGCCTGGGTCAGATCCGGCTGCCAGTCCACGGCGGCGGCGACCTGGGTTGGTTCCGGGGCGGGCAGGGCCAGCAGCTGTGCCCGCAGCGCCGCCAGCCGTTCCCGGGCCCGCGTCGCCCGGGCCTGGGGGGCCGTCTCCGGCAGACCGCTGGAGCAGAGCCAGCAGCGGCGCTGCTGGCGATCGAAGGCGACCACCAGGTCGTAGGCCGCCGCCGCCAGTCCCGGTAGGGCCGGGGTGACCGGCCGGGGGGACGGTAGTCGTTCCAGCCAGGCCCCGCATTCGTAGGCCAGAAAGCCCACGACTCCACCCTGGAAGGGGGGCAGCTCCGGCCAGAGCTGCAGGCGGGCGATCGCCAGGGTCTGCTCCAGCAGATCGAAAGGATTCGGTCCGCCCTCGGCGGGGGTGGCCGCCGCCGTCAGGGTGCGGTAGGGCCGGACGCAGAGGTAGGCATAACGGTTCTCCGGCACCGGCAGGTCGCCGCCTTCAAGCAGGGCCGCCCAGGGATCGCCCGCAAAGGGGGCGAAACAGACCGCCGGGTCCCGCCAGGGCAGTTCCTCGACCAGGGGTCGGATCACGCCAGCCCGGCCTCCCGGCGTCCGAAGGGCGTGGCCAGCTGCGGCACCCCGGCCTCGATCAGAGCCCGGTCGCGGATGCGGCAGGAATCGCAGCGGCCGCAGGGCGCGTCACCGCCCAGGTAGCAGCTCCAGGTCTGGTCGATCGGAACACCCAGGGCGATCGCCCGCCGCACGATATCGACCTTGCTGTCGGTGACCAGAGGAGCAACCAGTTGCGGAGCATGGCCCTCGACCCCCACCTTGGAGGAGAGGTTGGCCAGGGTCTGGAACGCCGCCAGATACTCCGGCCGACAGTCCGGATAGCCGGAGTAGTCGACGGCGTTGATTCCAAGGTAGACCGCTTCGGCGCCGCGGGCCTCGGCCAGGGACAGCGCCAGGGCGATGAAGACGGTGTTGCGGCCCGGGACGTAGGTGGAAGGAATCTCGTCCGGGGTCAGGCCCGCCTGGGGGACATCCCGGGTCGGATCGGTGAGGGAACTGCCGCCCCACTGGGCCAGATTCACCGCGATCACCTGATGCTCGTGAATGGCCAGGGCCGCCACCACCCGCCGGGCCGCCTCCAGTTCCGTCTCGTGCCGTTGCCCGTAACGGAAGGAGAGGGCAATCAGGTCGTAGCCGTCCGCCCGGGCCTGGGCCGCGGCGGTGGCCGAATCGAGACCACCCGAGAGCAGAACCACAGCCTTGGTCATCAGCGGACTCCCAGTAGTTTGTGCGTCTGCAGACTGAAGCGCCAGCGGGGATGCCGCCGCACGTACTCGAAGATCAGGTCGGTGGCGGCCGCTGT
>CAYZUY010000095.1:8208-8900 GCA_964481495.1 uncultured bacterium | reverse complement strand
TACCAGCAGTTCTGGTGCGCCGGTAACGCCAGCAAGATCAAGCAGCGTGACATCAACTACTACGCCAACCTGTACGCCAAGGGCGCTCTGGATCCCAAGTCCGCCGTCGGCGTCTAAGGTCCGGTTCCTCCTCCCTCGGGATGCCTAAGTCCTGAGCTGAAGCCCCCCATCCTGACTGGATGGGGGGCTTTTCTGCGTTAAGCTTGGAGGCTGGACTATTCGTTGTATTCATGATCGAGACCACCGGCGTCGTTGAACGGGAACAGGGTAATGGCTTCTATCTGGTCGTCCTGGACCAGCCCAGCGGTCACGAATGCCTCTGCCGCGCGGCGGGCAAGCTGACCAAGAACAAGATCAAGGTGCTGGCGGGGGACAAGGTCACCGTCGAGGTCAGCCCCTACGACCTCACCCGCGGTCGCATCACCTTCCGTCACCGCAAGTAGGGCCGTCGCTGCCGGCGATCGCCCGGTTCAGGAGCGGCGATCGCCCACAGCCGCGTCCGGCACCCCCGGCCCGAAAATTGTCTCCAGGCACTCCCGCAGGCTGGGACGCATGACGATGGTTTCGCCGTAGGCCACAATCACCCGCGTCAGCGACGGCAGACTGTTGCGCTCCGCCTCGATGTAGAGCGGTTCGACGTAGAGCAGCGACTGCTCGATCGGAATCGCCAGCAGATTCCCCTCGATCACCCG
>CAYZUY010000095.1:0-8198 GCA_964481495.1 uncultured bacterium | reverse complement strand
TTCCAGAGGGTGATCTGACGGGAGATGTCCGGGGTCTGATTGATGCGCGCCTGAATCTGCTCCGGTCCGAACACCAGCCGCTGCTTGGGGAACTGGTAGAGCAGCAGACGGCCGTAGTTCTCGCCATCACTGCGACCCGCCATCCAGGCAACCAGATTATTGCGCCCCTGGGGCGTGAACGGGTGCAGCAGCACGAACTCCTCGTTCTCGGCGGTGGGTAGCCGCAGAATCGCGTAGTAGGGCAGCACCGGGGTCTGCTGACCACCATAGATTTCCAGGGGCACCTGCCAACGGTCATCGCCGTTGTAGAACACCTGAGCATCGGTGACGTGGTAGGTGAGCAGCCGCTCGGACTGCACCTCGAACAGCTCGATCGGGTAGCGCAGATGGGCCTGCAGGGCAGCAGGCATGGCTGCCAGGGGCTCGAACAGCTCCGGGAAGCGCTGCTGCCAGGCCCGGATCAGCGGGTCGCTGGGGTCACTGACGTAGAAGCGCACGCTGCCGTCGTAGGCATCCACCACCACCTTGACGGCATTGCGTAGGTAATTGAAGGGATGGGGACCGGCGTCGGCGTAGGGGTAGTAGTGGCTGACGGTATAGGCATCAAGCACCCAGAAAAGGGTGTTGCCCCGGGCATCCGGCACATCAGCAGCCACCAGATAGGGCTGGGGGTCCAGCCGCAGGAAGGGGGCGATCGCCTGCACCCGGGGCACCACCTCCCGCCGGTAGAGGATGCGCGTCTGCGGCGTCAGATCGGTGCTGAACAGCAGGTGCCAGTCCTGCAGCCGCAGGGCGAAGCAGAGCCGGTCCCAGAACGTCCGCAGGGGAATGCCACCCTGGCCGTCGTAGCGGTTGTAGACATTCTCATCGCCGCTGGGATAGTCCAGCTCCGGGATGCGGCTGGGGGTGACGACGTAGCTGGCGGTCTGCTGACCGAAATAGAGGCGGGGGTTGCGCACCGGCACCGACCGCCGTACGGTCTCGGCACTGATGCCCAGGTCGGCATCGCCCTGCACAGTCTTGGACTGCCCCAGGTCGCGCACGAAATAGCGAGGCAGGCCATCGGGGGCGCTGGTGTTCACCGGGCTGAGGGTGAAGCCATAGCCATGGGTGTAGACCAGATGCTCATTTACCCAGGTGCGGGCATCCCGGGGCAGTCCATCCGTATCCAGTTCCCGGGCAGCGATGAAGGTCTGCTGCAGGGCCTCGGGGCCCTGACCGTCGCCGCGCAGGGGATAGCGATCGATCTGGGCGGTGGGGAAGCGGTAGTAAAGGCGCAGCTGCTGCAGCTGACGGTTGGAGGCCAGCAGCGGTCGCTCATCCCAGAGGCGGATGTTCTCGATTGTGGCGGCATTGCGCTGCAGATCCGCAGCCGTCAGGCGCTGACCGGGGTCGAAGGGACGCACCTCCACCTGATCAAGGCCGAAGGCCTGGCGAGTGTAGCGGATACTGCGCTCAAGGAACTGCCGCTGGCGGGCCAGCTCGTTGGGCTGCACCGCCAGAACATCGACCAGCGGTGGCAGCAGCAGTTGTCCGCCCCAGAGCAGCAGGGCCGTGAGGGTAATCAGCAGCAGGGAGCGCCGTGGGGGTAGGTCCCGCCCTCCGAGCAGCCGCAGGAGCAGCCACAGGCCGAGCACCGCCGTCAACACCAGAATGCCGGTGAGCAGCGGCAGCCGCACCCACAGATCAGTGAAGGCGGCACCGCTGACCAGCCGACCCTCGGCGTAGAGGAGGTTGAAGCGCTCCACCGCGAGGGCGAAGACCAGGGTCAGCAGCAGCAGCAGCAGCTGACGGCCGAGATGCCGCCGCTGCGGGCCGGTGAACCCGGCGAAGCGGGCCTGGGAGAAGCTGTCCCCCCCCAGCAGATAGATCCAGAGGGTGCCCAGCAGGGCGATCGCCCCGTCCTGGAGCAGCAGCCAGCGCCACAGTTCCAGCAGCGGCAGCCGCCCCAGGTAGAAGCCCAGATCCAGGCCGAAGATCGGGTCGGTCTCCCCGACCCGAATCGGGGTCAGGGCCAGCAGCCAGCGCTGCCATTCGTGCTGGGCCAGGGTGAGCTGAGCGATCGCCAGGGCGCCGATCAGCAGCACCGGCCCGCGCCGGGGCCAGCGCAGCAGCACCAGCAGCACCGCCAGAGGAATCCCCAGGGGCCAGCCCCGCAGGGCCGCCAGCCGCGGCACCGACCCCAGTGGTCCGAGGCGCAGCAGGGCCTCGATGGACTGTCCCTGCAGCAGCGGCAGCCAGGCCACCGTCAGCAGCAGCACCAGGGCCAGGGCCACCCCCACCAGCAGCGGCAGCAGCACCGCCAGCGCCAGCGGCAGGCGACGCTCGGGGTCCGGGTCCGACACCGGCTGACGGTCCGCCAGCCACAGTGCCCGACGCACACTCAGGCCCCCGAGCAGAGCCGTTCCCAGCACAGCCACCGCTGCCGCCAAGAGCCGTACGCCCAGTTGCCGATCGAACAGCGCCGCCCAGCCCTGCTCGGCGAACCAGAGCCGCTCGATCCGCCAGAAGGCCAACAGCCAGAGCAGGCCCGGCAGCAGGAGCAGCAGTCCCCAGGACCGTCGATGGCGCAGCAGTACAGACACGCTGAAATCTTAGGCGTAGAGGCCTCGGAGCCGCAGCCCCGCAAATACCCGATTTTTTTAGTCGGGTATTTGCGGGCACGATTGGCGCACTGATACCATCAGTGAACCGATGGCGGGAGCCGACCATGACGCAGACTCTTTCCACCCTTTCTCCGACCTTCTCGGCACTGAAGTGCAAGGAATGCGGCCAGGAGTATGACCTGGGCGCCAAGCACGTCTGTGAGGATGTCTGCTTCGGCCCCCTGGAAGTGGTCTACGACTACGACGCCATTCGCCAACGGGTCAGCCGCGCCACCATCGAGGCCGGCCCCAACTCCATGTGGCGCTACCGCCACTTCCTGCCCGTGGCAGGCGAGGACTACATCGACGTCGGCACCGGCCTGACACCCCTGCTGGATGCCAAGCGTCTGGCCAAGCGGCTCGGTCTCAAGAAGCTCTACATCAAGAACGATGCCGTCAACATGCCGACCCTGTCCTTCAAGGACCGGGTGGTTTCCGTCGCCCTGAGCCGGGCCCGGGAACTGGGCTTCACCACCGTCTCCTGCGCCAGCACCGGCAACCTTGCCAACTCCACCGCGGCGATCGCCGCCCACGCCGGTCTCGACTGCTGCGTCTTCATCCCCGCCGACCTGGAAGCAGGCAAGGTGCTGGGCACCACCATCTACAACCCGACCGTGATGGCGGTGAAGGGCAACTACGACCAGGTCAACCGACTCTGCTCCGAAGTCGCCAACACCCACGGCTGGGGCTTCGTGAACATCAACCTGCGCCCCTACTACTCCGAAGGCTCCAAGACCCTCGGCTACGAAGTTGCCGAACAGCTCGGCTGGCAGCTGCCCGACCACATCGTGGCGCCCCTGGCCTCCGGTTCCCTGTTCACCAAGATTTACAAGGGCTTCAACGAGTTCGTGAACTGCGGCCTCGTCGATGCCAAGCCGGTACGCTTCAGTGGTGCCCAGGCCGAAGGCTGCTCCCCGATCGCCACGGCCTTCAAGGAAGGTCGTGACTTCATCGCCCCGGTGAAGCCCGACACCATCGCCAAGTCGATCGCCATCGGCAACCCCGCTGACGGCGTCTACGCGGTGGAAATCGCCCGCAAGACCAACGGCAACATCGAGTCGGTCAACGACGCCGAGATCATCGAGGGCATCAAGCTGCTGGCTGAAACCGAGGGCGTGTTCACCGAAACCGCCGGTGGCACCACGATCGCGGTGCTCAAGAAGCTGGTGGAAGCGGGCAAGATCAACCCCGATGAAACCACCGTCGTCTACATCACCGGCAACGGTCTCAAGACCCAGGAAGCTGTCACCGGCTACGTCAGCGAGCCCCTGACCATCGATCCGAAGCTCGACAGCTTCGAGCAGGCCCTGGAGCGGGCCCGCACCCTCGACCGGCTCGAGTGGCAGCAGGTTCTGGTCTAGTCACCAATCCTGCCCATCCCCCAGCGGCCTGCCCGGCGGGCCGCTTTTGTCTGACCCTTCATCCATCCGTCTTACGCCATGTCCGTCAAAGTCCTGATCCCCACCCCCCTGCAGAAGTTCACCAACGGCGAAGCCAGCGTGGAATGCGACGCCGCTGACGTCCGTGGCCTGGTGGACGCCCTGGAAGCTGCCTTCCCCGGCATCAAGACCCGTCTCTGTGACGACAACGGCGAACTGCGCCGCTTCCTGAATGTCTACGTCAAGGAAGAGGACATCCGCTTCCTCGACGGCATCGATACCAAGCTGGAAAGCGGTGTGGAAGTGAGCATCGTGCCGGCCGTGGCCGGGGGCTGATCGCCCGCACCGCCGAACCTGCACATCTGAATCCTGAGAAGGGGGCATCCGTCGGGTGCCCCCTTCTCATCTGAGCGCCTCAGAGCAGCAGCCAGGCCACTCCAGCCAGGGCGATCGCCGTCCCCAGCCAGGCCCGCAGGGACACCTGCCGCCCCGCCAGGGCCGACAGCAACAGCACAAACACCGGACTGGTACTGGTCAGGGCCTGGGAGACCCCGGCCGGGGTGAGGCGCAGGGAGGTCTGCTGCAGCCAGATTCCCAGGTAGGCCCCCAGGAACGAGGTCACTGCCACCACCCCCAGCAGGCGGTTGCGCTCCCCGGTCCCCATCCCGCCCAGGGGCCAGGGTGTCGCCTGGACCCGCAGCAGCACCAGCAGAGCCACCTGGGCCGACAGCAGGCGCACCAGGGAGCTCTGCAGCGGGTCCACCCCGGTGCGGGTCAGGGCCAACCGTGAGAGCAGCACTCCGCCCACCTGACCAATCACCGCTCCCAGGGCCCAGAGCACTCCCGGCCCCAGCTGGTGCAGCGGTTCGGTTTCGGTCTGCTCACTGACCACCCAGGCAACACCGGCCAGAATCACCCCGATGGCGGCGAGGTCACTCAGACCCAGCCGCTCGCCCAGCAGCGGCCAGGCCGCCAGGGTCGCCAGCACCGGACAGAGCATCTCCAGCAGTAGGGTGCGCCGGGCCCCGATCGCCCGCAGGGCCTGGAAATAGCAACTGTCGCCTAGGCCGATACCCCAGAGGCCGCTGAGCAGCAGCACCCCCAGCCCGGGCAGCGGAATCGCCAGACCCTGTCGCTGCAGCAGCAGGGTCAGCAGCAGCAGGGCGATCGCCACGCCCCCCTTGAGGGCATTCAGCCACAGGGCCGGGATGCGGGCTCCCACCCGGGCGTAGATCAGGGAGGCGATCGCCCAGATGGCGGCGGCTGCCAGGGCAGCCAGTTCTCCGGCACGCATCGGTTCGGGTTCCGCCAGACAAGGCTTCTATTATTGAGGGAGTCGAATGCCAGAGATTTTTCGAGGTGGGGTCATGGATGCGATGGAGTTCTTTCGCCGGAGTGCCGGTTCCTGGCGCTCCCAGCGCACCACTCACCACCTGCCCTTCCGGCGCTCCGAGAGCGGCGGCTCCTCGATCCGTGTTGAAGCCCTGGATCGGGAGGACCCCCGCATCACCGCTATCTGCGAGATGCACGAGATCGACCCGGCCCTGAGCATCGGCGGCGCCTACGTCACCTGGCAGGGGACGATGGAGTGGGACCGGGACAGCGAGGAGCACGAGGGTACGACCGTCTTCGCCCTGGTGCCCGACGACGCCAGCGGCCGCAGCGGACGGTTGCTGCGGGAACGCGGCTACGCCGAGATCGTGCCGGTGGTCGGTCGCTTCGAACTGGACCAGGATGACGCCCTCAATCTGAGCACCGACTACGAGACCATGAGCGCCACCGAACGCTTCTGGTTCGCCGGACCGGACCTGCGCCTGCGCTCGAGTACGGTTACCCGCTTCGGGGGCCTCAGCACCGCCTCCTTCTGCGCCGAAAGCCGGGTTCACGAGGAAACATCCACCCCCGCCAGCGACCTCCGTCTCAGTGCCGAAAGCCTCTATTCCAGCCTCGGCTGGTAGCGTTCAGCCCCTGTTTCTGTGACCGTTCTCAATTCTGAGAATGTAAATTTTTGCAACGTTAACGTCTGTAAGATTTTGCGACAGATGAAGCAGGGGCAAGGCTTCCGACCCGTATCATTAAGCTTAAATTTGTCAGATTCTGAGGCTAGGGAGTCTCCACGTGGCCATTCCGCTTCTGAAATACGCGCCCACGACGCAGAACTCGCGTGTGGCGGGCTATGAAGTTCCCGGCGCCGATCAGCCCAAGCTTTTCACCACTGAAAACAACCTCTCCTACACGGAGACGACCGCGCTGATCGAGGCTGCCTATCGCCAGGTCTTCTTCCACGCGTTCGCGGTCGACCGTCAGGTCGGTCTGGAGACCCAACTGCGTAACCGCCAGATCACCGTCCGCGACTTCATCCGCGGTCTGGTTCTGTCCCAGACCTTCAAGGACAGCTTCTACAACAAGAACAGCAACTACAAGGTTGTCGAGCACGTCGTCAACAAGGTGCTGGGTCGCAACGTCTACAGCAAGGCCGAGAAGATCGCCTGGTCTGCCGTGCTGATGACCAAGGGCCTGGAAGGCTTCGTCGACGAGCTGCTCAACAGCGATGAGTACCTGACCAACTTCGGTCTGGATACCGTGCCCTTCCAGCGCCGCCGCAACCTCCCCGGCCGCGAGCTGGGCGAAGTGCCCTTCAACATCAAGAACCCCCGCTACGACGCCTACTACCGCACCATCCTGGGCTTCCCCAAGGCGGTCTACGCCGGTGGTGTCGCCAAGCGCTGGCCCGAGCAGTACACCGCTGCCAAGCCCGGCGATCCGGGTCAGTGGCGTGCAGCGGCCCGCGGCATGGCCTACACCGGTATCGGTGGCGCTGCATCCGCCGATATCGACTACCTGTCCAAGGTTCCTTACCGCAAGCGCTAGGGTTCGCCTGAACCGCTGATTGCGTGAGGTACGGGGTGTCCGCAGGGGCACCCCTTTTTCGTGGCAGGCGGCTTTTGCAGTGGACGGTTCAGGGCTGCTGGGCCAGCCGCCGCAGGTACTGGTGAAGACGGGTGAACTCTGCAGGCAACGGCGCCTCCACGGTGATCCGCTCGCCAGTGCGGGGATGATCGAGGCCCAGACGCCAGGCGTGCAGGGCCTGGCCGGTCAGTTTCAGGGGGCTGTGGCCCCTGCTGTAGAGCGGGTCGCCGACAATCGGGTGCCCGATGGAAGCACTGTGCACCCGGATCTGGTGGGTGCGTCCGGTCTCCAGCTGGAACTGCAGCAGGGCATAGTTGCCCAGCCGCTCGACCACCTGCCAGTGGGTGCGGGCCCAGCGGCCTCCCCGCTCCTCGGGCACAATCGCCTGCTTCTTGCGGTCCACCGGGTGGCGACCCAGGGGCTGCTCGACAGCGCCGCGATCCAGGCGGGGCGAGCCGAACACCAGCCCCAGGTATTCGCGGCGGGCGGTCTTGGCTTTGATCTGGGTCTGCAGATGCAGCAGCGCCGCTTCATTCTTGGCGACTACGATCGCCCCGGTGGTGTCCTTGTCGAGGCGGTGGACAATGCCGGGCCGCAGTTCCCCGCCGATGCCCTGGAGGCTGTCGCCGCAGTGGGCCAGGATGGCGTTCACCAGGGTGCCATCACTGTGCCCGGCAGAGGGGTGCACCACCATCCCAGCGGGCTTATCGAGGAGCAGCAGATCGCCGTCCTCGTAGAGCACGCTTAGAGGGATGTCCTGGGCCACCAGCTCCAGGGGCTCGGGGTCCGGCAGGCACACCTCCAGGCGATCGCCCGTCCGCAGCTTCGTTTTCCGGCCATCGCAAGGTTGGCCGTTCACGGTCACCTGACCGTCCTCAAGCAGCTTCTGCAACCGCGATCGCGACAGCTGGGGTAGCTGCGCCGCCAGCCAGCGGTCGAAGCGTTCCGCCGGGGGGGTAGTGATCTCCAGTTCCAGCCGTTCCGCCACAGATGCCCGTCAGCGCCCAATCGGTCCATTATCGACCGGCACCCCGGTCGCCGACCGCTGGGCTTTGGGCACGAGGTAAAGCTGCTCGAGCAGCAGGGCGCCGCCCGCCACCCAGGGTGGCACGATCACCGCACCGATGATTCCCAGCAGTTGGGCCCCACCCAGGACCGCCAGCAGCTGATACAGGGGATGGACACCGACGGCATTGCCCACCAGCAGCGGGTCGAGGACGTAGGTCTCCAGGTTCTGGATGACCACGAATAGCAGCAGCACCCA
>CAYZUY010000094.1:1706-8937 GCA_964481495.1 uncultured bacterium | reverse complement strand
GCACCTGATCGACAATCTCGTGCCGACCCAGATTACGCCGGAAGCCGCCCTTACCCGTGGCACAGAAGTCACAGGCCATCGGGCAGCCCACCTGGGTGGAGACGCAGACCGTCAGCCGGTCCGGCGAGGGCATACCCACGGTTTCGATGATTTCGCCGTCGTCCTGGCGCAGCAGGAATTTGACCGTGCCATCCTGGGATTCCGCCCGGTGGTCGATGGCGCTGCGGCCCACGGGCACGGTCTGCAGCTGCTCCCGCCAGCTCTTGGGGAAGACGGAGATCTCGTCGAGGTGACGCACCCCCCGCTCGTAGAGCCACTGGTGCAACTGCTTCGCCCGGTAGGCCGGCTGCCCCTGGGCTGCGACGAACGCGGCCAGCTCCGGCAGAGAAGAGCCCAGCAGCGGCGCGGTAGGAGCAACGGGGGTTTCGAGGGTCATGGTCTAGCCCACCAGCCCCAGCCAGTGGAGCACACCCTTGCCGGTGAGGAATTCGATGGCGATCGCCAGCACGAAGCCGATCATCGCCAGACGGCCGTTCAGGGTCTCGACCGTGGTGTTGAAGCCGTACTTGGGCCGGCTGAAGTCGGGGGTCTGGGAAGGTTGCTTCATGGACGCAGCATCAGGACTGTGACCTCCATTGTCGCGAACCCCGGGCCGCTTCGACAAAACTGCGGCTGGTAGCGGTGGGCACCCTGCTACGACAGGATCGGTGGGACAGAATAGGCCCAGTCGGCCAGCGGAGGCTGCGTATGCGCATCGGTGTTCCCCGCGAGATCAAGGACCAGGAGTTCCGGGTGGGGCTGAGCCCCGCCGCTGTTCAGGTCCTCTGCCGGGATGGTCATCAGGTCGTTCTGGAGAGCGGTGCCGGTCTGGGGTCCGGCTTCAGCGACGAGGACTACCGCGCCGCCGGAGCCACCCTCGTGCCCGATGCGGCCACCGCCTGGGACCAGGACCTGGTGGTGAAGGTGAAGGAACCGCTGGCGGCCGAGTATCCCTTCCTCAAGCCCGACCGACTGCTGTTCACCTACCTGCATCTGGCCGCCTGCCGCGACCTGACCGAGGCCCTGCTGGCCAGCGGCATCACAGCGATCGCCTACGAGACGGTCGAGGATGCCCAGGGTCGTCTGCCCCTGCTCACCCCCATGAGCATCATCGCCGGACGGCTCTCGGTGCAGTTCGGCGCCCGCTATCTGGAGCGGCAGCAGGGCGGCCGCGGCGTGCTGCTCGGGGGCATCCCCGGGGTCGCTCCGGGCCGGGTGACGATCCTCGGCGGCGGTGTGGTCGGCACCGAAGCTGCCCGTATGGCCATCGGCCTGGGCGCCCAGGTGCGGATTCTCGATGTCAGCGTCGAGCGGCTGCGGCAGTTGGAGGACCTATTCGGCTCCCGGGTGGAGCTGCGCTACAGCACCGGCGCGGCGATCGCCGAACTGGTGCCTGCCACCGACCTGCTGATCGGTGCGGTGCTGGTGCCCGGTCGCCGGGCACCCCATCTGGTCAGCCGCGAACTGGTCGCCGCCATGCCCAGCGGCTCGGTGATTGTCGATGTCGCCGTCGACCAGGGCGGCTGCATCGAGACCCTGCGCCCCACCAGCCACAGTCGCCCCACCTACGAGGAAGCCGGGGTGGTCCACTATGGCGTACCCAACATGCCGGGCGCTGTGCCCTGGACCGCCACTCAGGCTCTGAACAACAGCACCCTGCCCTACGTCCGGCAGCTGGCGGCTCAGGGGCTGAGGGCCCTGGAGGAGAACCCCGGGCTGGCCCGGGGACTGAACGTGCGCTCCGGCCGCCTCACCCATCCGGCAGTGCAGGCTACCTTCCCAGATCTGGGCTGAGGCCCATTCGACCCACACAAATACAAAAAAGGGGGCCAGTCGGCCCCCTTTTTCGGTTCAGCGACTCCGGCTGTAGGACTATTCGTCCGCTCCGGCGCTGGAACTGTCGTCGATCAGCTCATCGTCGAGGATCATCGCCTCGCCTTCGCCGTAGACCGTACGGCTGTAGTCGGGACGGACCTCGGAACCCTCGTAGCCGAGGCTGCGGGCAGTCTGGTCATCGAGGACCACATCCACCAGCTCCAGACCATCATCGAGCAGCGCACTGCCGTCGTAGAGGCCCTCGGCTTCGGCAGCCAGGGAGTCTTCGTAGGCGTTGAAGCCGGTCCCGGCCGGGATCAGACGACCGATGATCACGTTCTCCTTCAGACCCCGCAGCCAGTCGGACTTGCCTTCGATGGCCGCTTCCGTCAGCACCCGGGTGGTTTCCTGGAAGGACGCCGCCGAGATGAAGCTGTCGGTATTCAGCGAGGCCTTGGTGATCCCGAGCAGCACCGGGGTGTACTGGGCGGGGGCACCACCGGTGATCGCCATCGCCTGGTTGACCTGATCCACCTGACGCAGTTCGATCAGCTCACCCGGCAGCATCGTGGTGTCGCCACCGTCGTCGATCCGCACCTTGGCGGTCATCTGACGGACGATCACCTCGATGTGCTTGTCCGAGATGTCGATGCCCTGGGACTGGTACACCGACTGGACTTCGTTCACCAGGAAGGTCTGGACCTGACGCAGGGCATCGAGGGCCGCCTCGTACTCCGGCTTCTGGTCGCGGTAGTACTCGAAGAAGACCTCCAGCAGTTCGTGGGGGTTGGCGGGGCCATCGGTGAGGGCCTCACCCGCTTCCACCTGCTGACCGTCGGTAACGATCACCGGCTGGCCGGGGCCGACGGGGTAGTCGGCAGGGGTGCCATCGGCTTCCAGCACCTGAACGCTGATGATTTCATCCTCGGCGTAGATCAGCGTTGTGGTGCCGGGGCGACGGGCGAGGATGCAGGCTTCCTTCGGCTTGCGGGCTTCCAGCAGCTCCTCAATCCGGGGCAGACCCTGGATGATGTCACCGGTCTTGGCCCGCTCGAACACCAGCAGCACCAGATTGTCACCCCGCTGGGCCAGACTGCCGTCCTCGACGTGCAGCACGGCACCGGCGGAAACCCGGTAGGGACGGGCAGTCCGCAGCGTCACGGCATCGCCGCTCACGGCCACCACCTGCCCGGACTCGCTGGGGGAGAGGCCCTCGGCGATCTCCATGGCACCGGCCACCACCAGATCGCCCACAGCGACGGTAGCGGCGCTGCCGTTGAGCGGCACATCGAAGCGATCGGCTTCCCGTTCCACCAGCAGGCGACGGACGGCTTCGGCACCTTGCTGGATACCGTGCACCACACCGCTCTCCTTACAGAGAATCTCGGTACGGGCCACGATGTCGCCGGGCTCGATCACCTGACCATGCTCCACGAGCAGGCGGGTGTTGGTGCTGCCGTGCATCGAGTCGGAGGCCACATCGCGGCGGATCACCAGGGATTCGAGAATCACCAGCTGCAGCCGGATCAGGGATTCGTCCGCCGGATCGCAGACAAGCTCGATGTCGGCTTGGAGCTGGGGTGCCTGATCATCCATCTCCAGAACGAGATGGGTACGCAGCAGATCCACGCCTTCCACGGAGCGAACCCGCTCACCATCCTTGAACTGGGCCCGTTGGATGGAGCGCAGACGGATGGATCGGCCGGAGGCATCCTGGGAGGCGTCCTGGCTGGGGGCGAAGGGTTCGCTCGGCACCTGGAACTCGTCCACGGGACGCACCAGCACCGCCGGGCCATCGGGAGAGTCCACGGATTCGACCCACTTCAGGGCCTCGGCCACCACGCCGGGCATGATTTCCTCGCCACCGGAGACCAGACGGCCTTCCTCGTAGCGCACGGCCACGTCAGGGTCGTCGACCATATGGATGGCGCCGGGCTTGATCACGATCTCCCGCAGGATGTCGTTCTTCTGGGTGACCTCAACGACACCGCTGCTCTGGCAGAAGATGTCCTTGACGACTTCGGTCCCGGCCTCGACGTACTGGCCGTCCTCGACCAGCAGCAGGGAGATGTCCTTATTGACCTCGTGGGACTCCTCGGGGATCCAGAGGATGGTGCCGCCCTGAAGCACTTCATAGCCCTGCTTGGCCTTGCCGCGCTTGGCCACATCCATGCCGTTGGCATAGCGCACCAGACCACCGGTCTGGGTGCGGAAGCGGTCGTCCACCAGTTCAGCCACGATCTGGCTGTTGGTCACCTTGGAACCGGGGGTGGCCTTGAGGCTGAAGCACTGACCGCTGGAGCTTTCGATCACGTAATGCTCGCGGCCCTGGCTGGTCTCGGAGCGGACCACGGCGTCATCGAGGGTGACGGAGGCGGTGATGATTTCCACTTCGCGGTTGCCGCTAAAGTCGAAGTCACCGTCGGGCAGACGGACAACGCCACCGTTCTCGGTCGTCAGCTTGGTCTGGGCCAGCACGTCGCCGGTGCTGACCTGATCGCCGTTGGCGACGATCGGTTCGGCACCGGGAGGCAGGTTGTAGACGTCACCGCTGAGAATCCAGATCAGGCCACCGCGCTGGGCAATGCGGGTGGTGTTGCCCTGACGGTCGGTCTTCTCTTCGGCAGCGATGTCCTGGAAGCGGATTTCACCGGCCAGGTCAGTGGCTACGTCCTTGGTGGCCTTCTCGGTGGTGCGCTTGGTGCGGCCACTGACCGGAATCTCGGCCAGCACCTGACCGGAGACGACCTTCTCGCCGTCCTGGACGAAGATGGTCGAACCCTGGACGACACCGAAGGTTTCCTTCTTCTTCGACTTCTCGAGCACAATGTCGAAGTTGGTTTCCGCCACCAGGGCGTCCTCACCGTGGCGGGTCCGCAGGGGACGCACCCGGGCCTTCTTGGAGAACTTGATCGTGCCGTCGCCGTCGGCTTTGACCAGACGGGCGGATTCCCCGGTGAACACACCGCCGGTGTGGAAGGTCCGCATCGTCAGCTGGGTACCGGGTTCGCCGATGGACTGGGCGGCGATGATACCGACGGCTTCGCCCATGTCGACCATGTGGGCGTGGGCCAGACTCCAGCCGTAGCAGTGCTGACAGACGGAGCGGGCGGCTTCGCAGGTGAGGGGCGATCGCACCTTCACCGCTTCCACGCCAGCCTTGTCGATAGCGGCGGCCAGTTCGGCGGTGAAGGCATCGTTGCGCTCGGCCAGCACCTCACCGGTCTCGGGATGCACCACCGCTTCGGCGGCGACCCGGCCGAAGAGGCGATCGCTCAGGGGAATGAGGACGCGATCGCCATCGGTCATCGCCCGCACGGTGACGCTGCGGCTGGTACCGCAGTCGGCCTCACGGATGATCACGTCCTGGGAGACGTCCACCAGACGACGGGTCAGGTAACCGGAGTCCGCCGTCCGCAGCGCCGTGTCCACCAGACCCTTCCGGGCACCGTAGGAGGAGATGATGTACTCGGTGACCGTCAGACCTTCGCGGAAGTTGGTCTTGATCGGAAGGTCAATGATTTCCCCCTGGGGGTTAGCCATCAGACCACGCATGCCGACCAGCTGACGCACCTGGGAGATGTTCCCCCGGGCGCCGGAGAAGGCCATCATGTAGACCGAATTGAGGGGGTCGCTGGCCCGGAAGTTGTCGACCACCTGCTTGGTCAGATCCTCGTTGGCCACTGCCCAGGTGTCGATCACCTTCTGGAAGCGCTCGACTTCTGTGATCTCACCGCGGATGTACTTGTCCTCGGTCTCACGGATGCTCTTCTCGGCATCATCCAGCAGCGCCTGCTTGGTGTCGGGCACCACCAGGTCATCGACGCTGATCGACACGCCCGCACGGGTGGCGTACTTGAAGCCGAGACCCTTGAGTTCGTCGGCGATATTGGCGGTATGAGCCGTGCCGTGGGTGGAGAAGGTCCAGGAGATCAGCTTCTTCAGCTGCTTCTTGTCGATGACGCAGTTGCGGAAAGCGGGAGCGACCTTCTGTTCGGACAGCTTTTGCTCGGACATAAGCTCTGGGGGAAGTCCCTGGAATGAACGGACGGGCGGAGGGAATGGCGGGTCGGAGACAGGGCCCCGACCCGAATTCGGCTAAGCGAGGACGTCCTGGACCGTCTTGTTGAAGATGATCCGACCGGGAGTGGTGCGGATGTACTGGGAGATCAGGTTGCCGTCGGCATCCAGACGTAGGCGGCGATCGCTGTAGGTCTCCGTGCGGCTGCCATCGGCCGCGGTCTCGACCTGGGGCTCATCCTTGGGTAGGCCCCCTTCAATCCGGCCGTCGAAGCGCACCCAGACCCAGGCGTGGAGATCCACCAGCTCCTGCTCATAGGCGACCACGGCATCCTGCAGGCTGGCGAAGTAGCGCCCGGCGCCCTTCTGGCCATTGGGATTCTCGGCGGTCAGGTAGTAGCAGCCGAGGACCATATCCTGGGACGGCGTGATGATCGGCTGCCCCGTTGCCGGCGAGAGGATGTTGTTGCAGGCCAGCATCAGCAGACGGGCTTCGGCCTGGGCCTCGATCGAGAGCGGCACGTGGACCGCCATCTGGTCACCGTCGAAGTCAGCGTTGAACGCCGGACAGACCAGCGGGTGCAGCTGAATCGCACGGCCATTGACCAGAATCGGCTCGAAGGCCTGAATGCCGAGACGGTGCAGCGTCGGCGCCCGGTTGAGCATCACAGGGTGGCCCTGGATCACGTCCTCGAGCACTTCCCAGACCACAGGCTCGCCCTTCTGGATCATCTTCTTGGCCTGCTTGATGTTGTTCACACCATGGCTCTTGATCAGGCGATGGATGACGAAGGGCTGGAACAGCTCGATCGCCATTTCCCGGGGCAGACCGCACTGGTGGATCTTCAGGTTGGGACCGACCACGATCACGGAACGACCGGAGTAGTCCACCCGCTTACCCAGCAGGTTCTGACGGAAGCGGCCCTGCTTGCCCTCGATGATGTCCGACAGGGACTTGAGGGGACGGTTGTTGGCGCCGACCACGGTGCGACCGCGGCGACCGTTGTCGATCAGAGCATCCACCGCCTCCTGGAGCATCCGCTTCTCGTTGCGGACGATGATCTCCGGCGCCAGGATCTCCTGCAGCCGGGCCAGACGGTTGTTCCGGTTGATCACCCGGCGGTAGAGATCGTTCAGGTCACTGGTGGCGAAGCGACCGCCATCCAGCTGCACCATCGGGCGCAGATCCGGAGGGATCACCGGGATGGTGTTGAGCACCATCCACTCCGGCCGGGAGCCGGTGGCGACGAAGTTGTCGATCACCCGCAGGCGCTTGATCAGCTTGGCCCGCTTCTGGCCCTTCGAACCGGCGATCTCCTCGCGCAGCTGCTCGGCCACCTCCTCCAGAGCCAGATCC
>CAYZUY010000094.1:0-1696 GCA_964481495.1 uncultured bacterium | reverse complement strand
TGCAGGGCTTCAGCCCCGATTCCCACCTCGATGTCCTCGAGGGTGGAATCATCGGCGTAGATCTGATCCTCGATCTCGATCCACTGGTCCTCGTTCAGCAGTTGCTTGTACTGCAGATCCGGGTGGTTGCCGGGGTTGAGGACGACGTAGGAGTTGAAGTAGACAATCTGCTCGACGTCGCGCAGGGGCATGTCCAGCAGAATGGCAATGTAGCTGGGGATGCCCTTGAGGTACCAGACGTGGGCTACCGGCGCCGCCAGCTTGATGTAGCCCATGCGGTGACGACGCACCCGGGACTCGGTCACCTCAACGCCGCAGCGTTCGCAGACGATACCGCGGTGACGCACCCGCTTGTACTTGCCGCAGTGGCACTCCCAATCCTTGGCGGGACCGAAGATCCGTTCACAGAACAGACCGTCCATCTCCGGCTTGAGGGTGCGGTAGTTGATGGTTTCCGGTTTGGTGACCTCGCCGACCACCTGCCCGTTGGGCAGGGTGCGTTCGCCCCACTGACGAATCCGGTCGGGCGCGGCCAGACCGATCTTGACGTAGTCGAAACGCTGTTCGAGCTTCGGCATCCTGAACTTCCTCTCGCTGTGCTTGCTCTGGATGAGCGGCTAAACGGATGGGGGACGCGGCGCGGCGTCCCCGGGGGCGCTAGTCTTCGTCGAAATCGCCGCTGCTGATCGACTCGTAGGTCGGGCGGGAGGGGGCACGACGCTGCTGCAGATCCACCATCAGGTCGACCTCTTCGCCGCTGTCCTTGTGGACAGAGATGTCGAGGCAGAGGGACTGCAGTTCGCGCATCAGCACCTTGAACGACTCCGGTGTGCCGGGGCGGGGAATCGCCTTGCCCTTGACGATGGCGTTGAGAGCCTCGTTGCGGCCCTGCATATCGTCGGACTTGACTGTGAGCAGTTCCTGGAGGATGTAGGCAGCACCGTAGGCTTCCAGGGCCCACACTTCCATTTCCCCGAAGCGCTGACCGCCCTGCTGGGCTTTACCGCCGAGGGGCTGCTGGGTGACCAGGGAGTACGGACCGGTGGAACGGGCGTGGATCTTGTCGTCCACAAGGTGGACGAGCTTGAGCATGTACGCCTTGCCGACGGTGACCGGACGATCGAAGGGTTCACCGGTGCGGCCGTCATAGACCTGGATTTTGCCGGGGTTATCCGGGTTGTAGACCCAGTCCTGAGCCGTGGTTTCGCGGGCCTCGGCCAGCTTGCCATGGACGCTGAGGCGGGAGGCCTCGGCGCCATACATCTCGTCGAAGGGCGTCACTTTGAAGCGCACATCAAGGAGTTCCGCCGCCCAGCCGAGCATGCACTCGAACACCTGACCGACGTTCATCCGCGAGGGCACACCTAGGGGATTGAGGACGATGTCCAGCGGGGTGCCATCCGGCAGGTAGGGCATATCCTCCACCGGCAGGATGCGGGAGATGATTCCCTTGTTGCCGTGGCGACCGGCCATCTTGTCGCCGACCTGGATCTTCCGCTTCTGGGCGACGTAGACACGCACGACCATGTTCGCGCCGGGGGGCAGTTCATCGCCCTTCTCCCGGGTGAACACCCGCACATCGACCACCCGGCCCTTTTCACCGTTGGGCACGCGCAGGGAGTTGTCGCGCACATCCCGGGCTTTCTCACCGAAGATGGCCCGCAGCAGCTTCTCTTCGGGAGAGAGTTGGGTCTCA